>JBKSUH010000089.1:0-7603 GCA_047233565.1 Alistipes sp. | reverse complement strand
CCTGCACCTGCGCCCCGCGGGGCGAGATGTCGGGATCGAGGCCCGAACCGCTGGCTGTCACCATTTCCGAAGGCACCTCTCCGCGGGAGAGGTAAGGATGCGCCGCGAGGAAATCCTGCACGCGCTGCTCCACATCGGCCAGGTATTCGGGATTGGTCGTAGCCTTGTTGCTGCCGCCCGAGCCGCCGCCGTTGTAATCCACGGCCGAGGGACGCCCCCAGAAATAGCGCCCGCCGGTGAACTGCTGGCCTACGTTCGCGGCGCCGACGACCCGGCCATCGAGCGTAAGTGTTTCGGCCTGCCCGCCGTTGGGGCCCGCAAGGGCCGAAACCCCGCGCAGCACGAGTACATATCCCACGCCGAGCAACAGGCACATTGCCAGCGTTATCTTCACTGAAATCCAAAGGTTTTTCATAATTGCAACACGTTAAAAGAATACACTTACCAACATATCTATCAGTTTGATGCCCACGAACGGCACGATGACACCTCCGAGCCCGTAGATGAAGAGGTTGCGGCGCAGCAGGGCCGAAGCCCCGATCGGCTTGTACGTCACGCCGCGCAGCGCCAGCGGGATCAGCAACGGGATGATGACCGCGTTGAAAATCACGGCCGACAGGATAGCGCTTTCGGGCGAATCGAGGTGCATGATGTTCAGCGCGCCGAGCGACGGAATCGAGGCGATGAACAGCGCCGGGACGATGGCGAAGTACTTCGCGACGTCGTTGGCGATGGAGAAGGTCGTGAGCGTGCCGCGCGTCATCAGCAGCTGTTTGCCGATCTCGACGATCTCGATCAGCTTCGTGGGGTCATTGTCCAGGTCGACCATGTTGCCGGCCTCCTTGGCGGCCTGCGTACCGCTGTTCATCGCCACGCCCACGTCGGCCTGCGCCAGCGCCGGGGCATCGTTCGTGCCGTCGCCCATCATGGCGACCAGTTTACCGGCCCGCTGCTCCCGGCGGATGTATTCGAGTTTATCCTCGGGGCGGGCTTCGGCGATGAAGTCGTCGACGCCTGCCTGTTCGGCAATGTATTTTGCCGTCAGCGGGTTGTCGCCCGTCACCATCACGGTTTTCACGCCCATCTTGCGCAGACGCTCGAAACGCTCGCGGATACCCGTCTTGATGATGTCCTGCAACTCGATGACGCCCGTGATCCGTTCGTTTTCGCAGACTACGAGCGGTGTGCCGCCGTTTTCGGAGATGGTGCGCACGGTGGCTGCGATTCCGGCCGGGCAGGGGTTTTCGTGCTCGGCGGCGATGCGGAAGATTGCTTCGGCGGCTCCCTTGCGGATACGGCGGCCGTCGGGCATGTCCACACCCGAGCACTTGGTCTCGGCGGTGAACTTCACCATGTGCACGCCGACCAGTTGCAGGGGATCGGTCTTGATGCCCTGCTCGGCACCCAGTTCGACGATGGACTTGCCTTCGGGCGTCGGATCGGACACCGACGAGAGGACGCACAGCCGGACAAACTCCCGGGCACCGAACCCGTCGACCGGATAGAAGCCCGTGGCCTTGCGGTTACCGATGGTGATCGTACCGGTCTTGTCGAGCAGCAGTGTGTCGATGTCGCCGGCAGTCTCGACGGCCTTGCCCGACTTGGTGATGACGTTGGCGCGGAGCGCACGATCCATACCGGCGATGCCGATGGCCGAAAGCAGGCCGCCGATGGTGGTCGGGATCAGGCAGACGAACAGCGAGATGAACGCCGCGACGGTGATGTTGGCCCCATAGTCGGCGAAGGGCTTGAGCGTGGCGCAGACGATGACGAAAACGAGCGTGAACCCGGCCAGCAGGATGGTCAGGGCGATTTCGTTGGGCGTCTTCTGGCGCGAGGAGCCTTCCACGAGGGCGATCATCTTGTCGAGGAAACTTTCGCCCGGACGCGCCGTGACCTTCACCAGGATGCGGTCGGAAAGCACTTTGGTACCACCCGTGACGGAACTTTTGTCACCGCCCGCCTCGCGGATCACAGGGGCGGACTCGCCCGTGATGGCGCTCTCGTCGATCGAAGCGAGCCCCTCGACGATCTCGCCGTCGGCGGCGACCGTGTCACCGGCGACGCATTCGAAGAGGTCACCCTGCCTGAGGTCGGAACTGCTCACGATATGCGACTGTCCGTCGGGGTCGATCCGCTTGGCAGGGGTTTCCTCACGGGTCTTGCGCAGCGAGTCGGCCTGCGCCTTGCCGCGCGCCTCGGCAATGGCCTCGGCGAAGTTGGCGAAGAGCACCGTTAAGAGAAGTACGGCGAAAATCACGAGGTTGTAGAGCAGCGAACCCTGCGACGTGTCGCCCGTCACGGCGATCCGGACGATCAGCAGCAGCATGGCGAAGGTGACGGCCTCGACGGTGAACATGATCGGGTTCTTGATCATCTGCCGCGGGTCGAGTTTCGTGAACGAAGCGCGAAGGCTCCGGCGCAGCAGGACAGGATCGAAAAGCGAGTTATTTTGTTTCGTTTCATAGCGGTAACAGGATTAGAAGGTCAGGTAATCGGCGATGGGACCCAGCGCCAGCGCAGGAAGAACGAGAGGGCCGCAACGATGATGATGACGGCGAAGGTCATCAGCGAGAAGGTTCCCGTGTCGGTGCGGAGCGTGCCGGCGCTCTCGGGAATGCACTTCTTCGACGCCAGCAGTCCGGCTATGGCGACCTGTCCCACGATCGGGAAGTAGCGGCCCATGATCAGGGCGATGCCCGTCGAGATGTTCCAGAACGGCGTATTGTCGGCCAGCCCCTCGAAACCCGAACCGTTGTTGGCGGCCGAGGAGGTGTACTCGTAGAGCATTTCGCTCAGGCCGTGGAACGAGGGGTTGTTGAGCCAGCCGATCTCCGGGTCGGCAGCGGCTACGGCGGCTGAAATTCCCGTGCCGACGAGGATCAGGAAGGGGTGCATCAGCACGACCAGCGTGGCGATCTTCATCTCTCGCGCCTCGACCTTCTTGCCAAGGAACTCGGGGGTACGGCCCACCATCAGGCCGCTGATGAAGACCGCGATAATAAGAAATGCGAAGTAGTTCATCCATCCCACGCCGACACCGCCGAACCAGCAGTTGATCTGCATGTTGAGCATTTGCAGCATACCGCTCAGCGGGGTCTGCGAATCGTGCATCGAGTCGACCGACCCGTTCGAGGTGACAGTCGTCGTCATGCCCCACATGGCCGAAGCCGCCGAACCGATGCGGATCTCCTTGCCCTCCATCGAACCGAGCTCCTGCGAGATGCCCATGCCGTCGATCTGCCGGCTGCCGCCCGTCTCCTGCCAGACGGAGAGGACGACGCCTGCGGTATAGGCCAGGAGCATCACGCCGAAAATCCATGTCGCGAGACTGCGTCGGCGCGTGTAGAACCCGAAGGCGAAGACCATCGCCATGGGCAGGATCAGGATCGACCAGCATTCGAGGATGTTGGTGAAGGCATTGGGGTTTTCGAGCGGGTGTGCCGAGTTGGTGCCGAAATAGCCGCCACCGTTGGTGCCCAGATGTTTGATAGGCACGATGGCCGCTGTGGGGCCCTGCGAGATGACCTGCTCCTGGCCTTCGAGCGTAGTGATGGTCTGTTTGCCGTCGAACGACATCGGGGTTCCGTTGATGACGAGCAGGATACCCACGACGAGCGACAACGGCATCAGAATACGGGTTACGCTCTTGGTAAGGAACACCCAGAAGTTGCCGATGGTCTTCGTGGTCTTGGCAGCCAGCGCCTTCATGACACCTGCCATGGCCGCCATGCCGCAGGCTGCGGTGACGAACTGGAAGAGCATGATGACGAACAGCTGGGTGAAATAGCTCAACCCCGTCTCGCCGCTGTAATGTTGCAGGTTGCAGTTGACCATGAACGAGATACAGGTGTTGAACGCCAGATCGGGCGACTGCCCGGGGTTGCCGTCGGGGTTGAGCGGCAGCCAGCCCTGGAAAACCAGCAGCAGCATGCCCCAGAAGAACCAGAAGAGGTTGACCATCAGCAGCGCCTTGAGAAACTGTTTCCAGTCCATCTCCTGCGCGGGGTCGATACCGCACACGCGGTAGACGAACCGTTCGACAGGAGCCATGAAGTCGAGCCACGTGCGCTCACCTCGGTATACTTTGGCAATGTAGCGTCCCAGCGGATAGCAAAGCACCACCAGAGCCACCCATTGCAGGATAACGCCTAAAATTTCGGTATTCATTTATTTGCGTTTTTTCGGGGTCAGACAATCAGAATCTTTCGGGTTTTACGAGCACGTACATCAGATAGACGAATCCGACGATGCTCAGAATAAGCAGTCCTGTAAACATTTTTCATCAGATTTTTTCAAACCAATCCACACATTTCGAATAAAACCAGTAACACAGCGACCCGAGGGCGCACAGCAACAGGAACAACACAGTTCCATTCATCTTCGTTCTTTTTTTGAGTTAGACAACAATTTCGTAAAACCGCAAAGCATCCGGCACAGCAACAGCATTGCGCCGCAGAATATCAGTAGGAGGATAACGATTGCCATTTTGCCGTTGGGGTTTGTTGCCCGTAAGCATACGAAGGGGATGCCGGAATTTACGCTTCGGATTCAATGCGCTGACAAACAATTGTTTGTCGGATCGGTGTGGGCGCCAAAAAGAGGCCGCCCTATCAAAATGATAAGGCGGCCGTCTCAGAATGATATGCCTGGCGCCGGCGTCAGGGCTTCATGCCGTAACTTTCCAGCTTGCGGTAAAGCGTGGCGATGCCGATGCCCAGCAGGCGGGCGGCCTCGGCCTTGTTGCCTTTCGTGTATTCGAGTACCCTAAGGATGTGGTGCCGTTCGAGGGCGTCGAGCGCCATCGAGTCGGGCACGGAGCCGTCGCACGACGCGGCATGGAATTCGGGGGAGAGGCAGCCGACGGTGAGGGCGTTGCCTTCGGCCATGATCAGGCTGCGCTCCACGACGTTGCGCAGTTCGCGGACGTTGCCGTGCCAGGCATGGCGTTCCAGTGCGGCGATGTAGTCGGCGTCGATCGAGTCGATGCGACGTCCCATTTTGTCGGCGAACTGCGCCGCGAAGACGCGGATATATCCGGCGATGTCGCCCGGCCGTTCGCGCAGCGACGGCAGGTGGATGCGGAAAACAGAAAGTCGGAAGAAGAGGTCTTCGCGGAAATTCCCGGAGGCGATCTCCTTTTCGAGGTCGCGGTTCGTGGCGGCGATGATCCGCAGGTCGACCTTGGTCGGGCGGGTCTCGCCGATTTTGATGAACTCGCCGCATTCGAGCACGCGCAGCAGCTTGGCCTGCAGCTCGACGGGCATCTCGCCGATCTCGTCGAGGAAAAGCGTCCCCTTGTCGGCCTCCTCGAACAACCCTTTCTTATCCTTGGCGGCGCCCGTGAAACTGCCGGCCCGGTGGCCGAACAGTTCGCTTTCGAGCAGTTCGCGCGAGAAAGCCGAACAGTTGACGGCGACGAACGCCCCCTTCGCGCGCGGGCTGGCGTGGTGGATGGCCTGCGCAAAGACCTCCTTGCCGGTTCCGGTTTCACCCGTGAGCAGCACCGAGGTATCCGTGACGGCGACCTTGCGCGCCAGCGCGACCGCACTGCGGAGGGATTCCGACGAACCGATGATGCGGTCGAACGAATGCTCTTCGGAGAGTTTGTCCTCGAGACGAGCCAGCCGGCGCTGCATCTGTGCCTTCTCGGTGGCACGGCTCAGCAGCGGCAGTATCTTGTTGTTGTCGTCGCCCTTGGTTATGTAATCGAATGCCCCGTTCTTGATGGCCTGCACGCCGTCGGGGATATTGCCGTAGGCCGTCAGCAGGATGACCTCGGCCGACGGCATGGCCTGCTTGATCCGTTCGACCATCTCGACACCGTTGCCGTCGGGCAGCTTGACGTCGCACAGCACGACATCGGGTTCATAGCGGCGGAGCATCCTGAGCCCCCCGGCACAATCGGCGGCCTCGGCCACCTCGTAACCTTCCAGAGCGATGATGCGGGCCAGCAGCTTGCGCAACTGTTCTTCGTCGTCGATAATAAGAATCTTTGCCATTCGGTTCGTTCATTCTTTTCGGCAAAGGTAAGACATTTTCGGCTTGCGCCGCTGCGGTATGATCGGATTTTGTTGTTTTTGAATAGTCGCCGCCCCCGATTTCGGGCCGGAATCCCGCAGAACACCGTGCGCGACGCCTACTGTTACCTGTACGACCTCTACCCCACGCTTTGCGGCCTGGCGGGCATCGGGGTCCCGGCCACCGTGAAGGGAATTTCGCTGGAGGAGACCCGGAAGCTGGACTGGAAGCAGGTGGTGCAGGTGAATCCCTGACGCCCGCAAGCCGCGGAAAATCCGAAAACGGGGAGCCTGGACAAAATGGCTCCCCGTTTCCGTTTCGAAAGCGGCTATATTTTAGTATCTTTGGGGCCGGAACGACAATTTTCAGTCGGAAGGCTCCGCCGAACCGGTGTATCCGGTTTGACATCCGTCCGGCTCTTTACGATCTTTACTTCTCCCAAACATACGAAAGCCGATGTCAAAATCTCATCAGCTGCATTTGCAGACACCAAACCGCACTACGACATACTCGACGGATTGCGCGGCGTAGCGGCGATCATGGTCGTCTGGTTCCATCTGTTCGAAGCCTATGCGACCAGCCATCTCGACCAGCGGATCAACCACGGCTATCTGGCCGTCGATTTTTCTTCATACTTTCGGGTTTCGTCATCGGTTACGCCTACGACGACCGCTGGAAGAAAAGATGTCGGTAAAGGATTTTCTCAAGCGGCGGTTGATCCGTCTGCATCCGATGGTCGTCATGGGGGCCGTGATCGGGGCCGTCATGTTCTATTTTCAGGGCTGTTCCGTCTGGGATGTCTCGGCGGTCTCCTATCCATGCTGCTGACGGCCACGCTGCTGAACGCGCTGCTGATTCCGGCGACGCCCGGTTCCGAAATCAGGGGCTGGGTGAAATGTATCCGCTCAACGGCCCGAGCTGGTCGCTGTTTTTCGAGTATATCGGCAATGTCCTCTACGCCCTCTTCATCCGTAAGCTTCCGACCCGGGCGCTTTCCGTGCTGGTGCTGCTCGCCGGCTGCGGGTTGGCGGCGTTCGCCGTCTGGGCCCCTCGGCGACATCTGCGTCGGGTTCGCCATGGACGGGGACAACATGCTCGGCGGCTCTCTGCGCCTGCTGTTCGCCTTCTCGGCCGGACTGCTGCTTTCACTGTGTTCAAACCCGTGCATATCCGGGGCGCCTTCTGGATATGCGGCCTGTGCGTCGTCGCCCTGCTGTCGGTTCCGCGCATCGGCGGCAGTGAGAATTTGTGGATGAACGGACTGTACGATACATTCTGCGCCGTCGTCGCCTTCCCCCTGCTGGTTTTTCTCGGGGCGTCGGGCAAGACCACCGACAAAGTCACCGCCCGGGTGTGCAAATTCCTGGGGGACATATCCTATCCCCTCTACATGGTGCACTATCCCTTCATATACCTCTACTACGCCTGGGTCAAGAACGGCGACCTCACGTTCCGGGAGTCGCTGCCAGGTGCCCTGGCACTTTTCTTCGGTTCGGTAATCCTGGCATGGCTGTGCCTGAGGCTGTACGACGAACCGGTGCGCAAATTTCTGTCGAAGCATCTGCTGCGGAAGGGATAGCCC
>JBKSUH010000088.1:0-7819 GCA_047233565.1 Alistipes sp. | reverse complement strand
GTAAAGATATGAATAATTTATAACTTTGACAAACTAAAACCTGTGTTATGAAAGGAATACTGAGGATGGGGCTGGTCGCCGTTGCGGCGCTCGCCGCGGCCTGCGCACCCCGCGAAAGGACGCTCGTGTTGCTGTCGACGAACGACATGCATGCAAAGATACAGAATTTCCCGCGGCTGGCGTCGGCCGTCGAGGCGTGCCGCGATACGGCCCAACTCGTGGTGCTGGTCGATGCCGGCGACCGCTGGACGGGGAATGCCTATGTGGACATGGCGCCGACGCCCGGTATGCCGATGATCGCCCTGATGAACGAACTGGGGTATGACGTGGCGACGCTGGGCAACCATGAATTCGACCACGGGCAGGCGTTCCTGGGGCGGATGATCGACAGCATGGACTTCGAGGTGGTCTGCGCCAATGTGGTGAGCGACACCTGCACCTTCCCGCAGTTGCCGCCCTACACGATCGTCGACCGGGACGGGATCCGGATCGGGTTTGTCGGCGTGGTGACCAACTACGAGGGCCCGGGGCATCCGGCGGGCAATGAATCGAGTTTCGCGGGGCTGGAGTTTCCCGATCCGCAGGCGATGGCCCTGAAATATGCCGCGGAGCTGCGGCCCGAGTGCGACGTGCTGGTGCTCGTTTCGCACATGGGCGACGACCGCGACGGGAACTGCTCGCCGGGGCGCTTCGCAGTACGACGTGGTGATCGGCGGGCACACGCACGAGGAGGTCGATACGCTGATCGGCGGCACGCTGCTCACGCAGACGGGGAAGGATCTGCGGAACATAGGCGTCACGACGATACGCATGAAGGGCAGGAAGGTCGCCGGCGTGGATTTGCTCGTGCCGCTGGCCGGTTACGAGCCTGATCCGGTTTTCAGAAGCAGGTGGACGCCTGTTACGCCAATCCGAGCTGAACAGACCGATGGGCGAGTTCGGGAACGCCGCGAACAAATGGGGGCTGGCGAACTGGATGGCCGGGGCGGTGGCCGACGGGATCGACGCCGAGGTCGGATTCACCACATCGGGGGCGTGCGGCTCGACTCGATTCCGCGGGCGGCGTGGAGCGCGGCCAGCGTATACGGGCTGGAGCCGTTCGGGACGCTGGTGGCCGAGATGAAGATGACGCCGGCGGATATGCGGAGGATGATCGTTTCGAAATACAACGATCCGGTGAACGTCAAGGAGGCGCACCGCATCGACCTGATTTCGACAACGCCCTATGTGATCGTTACCGATCAGGCGGACAATGCGCTCGACGTGGAGTTCCCCAAGTTGCGCGAAGGGAAGGTCACACGGTCGCCGTCAGCGATTACGTCTACAAGAATTACAACGACCTGAATTACACCGACGGCAAGATTACCGAGGAGGATGTGACCGGGCTTCGCTCGAAGAGCTGGAGGAGGACTCTCCGCTCCGGATCGACAATACGCCGCGAGACGGTGCGGCGGAAGTAGGCCTGCGGACGGACGGCCTGCGTCCGGACGGAAAGTGGTTTGTGACCGGGGCCTGCGACGGGCGGGAAAGCATTTGCGGCTGTGTCCCGGCTGCGCGACCGGTCGGCCGGAAAGTGTGCGGGCGCGGCGGCGAGTCGTCCGGGCGTGCCCGCGGTCGGAAGGTGAAAACTGTCGGTAAGCGATTTTTGCGCTCAATCTTTCATTTTTCAGTTGAAAGAGTATCTTTGCACTCCCCGTATGCGCGCACGAGGCGCGGATGAGGGACTATGAATTTCATTATTAATCATTTAACGAGCGATTGTATCGCAAAAAGAATTTCCATCATGGAAGAAACGAAAAATGTAGTCACGAACGAGAATTTCGACTGGAACGCGTATGAGAACGACCTGGGGGTCTATGACCATCCCAAGGAGGAGATCGCAGAGGCTTACGACAAGACGCTTTCGAACGTCAACGTCGGCGAGGTCGTGGAAGGTACCGTTACGGGCATTACCAAGCGCGAGGTTCTCGTGAACATCGGCTACAAGAGCGAGGGTGTCATTCCCGTTTCCGAGTTCCGCTACAACCCCGACCTGAAGGTCGGCGATAAGATCGAGGTCTATGTCGAGTCGGCCGAGGACAAGGGCGGACAGCTGGTTCTTTCGCACAAGAAGGCACGTCAGCTCAAATCGTGGGATCGTGTGAACGAGGCCCTCGAAAAGGACGAAATCATCAAGGGTTACATCAAGTGCCGCACCCAGGGCGGTATGATCGTCGACGTATTCGGCATCGAGGCGTTCCTGCCCGGTTCGCAGATCGACGTGAAGCCCATCCGCGACTACGACGTATACGTGGACAAGACCATGGAGTTCAAGGTGGTGAAAATCAACCAGGAGTTCCGCAACGTGGTCGTTTCGCACAAGGCGCTCATCGAGGCCGAACTCGAAGCGCAGAAGCAGGTTATCATGTCGAAACTCGAGAAGGGCCAGATCCTCGAGGGTACCGTCAAGAACATCACCTCGTACGGCGTATTCGTCGACCTGGGCGGTGTGGACGGCCTGATCCATATCACCGACCTCTCGTGGGGCCGCGTGAACCACCCCGAAGAGATCGTGGCGCTCGACCAGAAGATCCAGGTCGTCATCCTCGATTTCGACGACGCCAAGAAGCGTATCGCACTGGGCCTGAAGCAGCTCACCCCGCATCCGTGGGAGGCGCTCGACCAGAACCTCAAGGTCGGCGACAAGGTCAAGGGCCGCGTGGTCGTGATGGCCGACTACGGTGCATTCGTGGAGATCGCCCCCGGTGTTGAGGGACTGATCCACGTGTCGGAGATGTCGTGGAGCCAGCACCTGCGTTCGGCGCAGGAGTTCATGAAGGTCGGCGACGAAGTCGAGGCTGTCATCCTGACGCTCGACCGCGAGGAGCGCAAGATGTCGCTGGGCATCAAGCAGCTTACGCCCGATCCCTGGGAAAATATCGAAACCAAGTATCCCGTCGGCACGAAGTGCACGGCCAAGGTGCGCAACTTTACCAACTTCGGTATCTTCGTCGAGATCGAGGAGGGTATCGACGGCCTGATCCACATTTCCGACCTGAGCTGGACGAAGAAGGTAAAGCACCCCGGCGAATTCACGTCGGTGGGCGCTGATATCGACGTCGTGGTGCTCGAGATCGACAAGGAGAACCGCCGTCTGTCGCTGGGCCACAAGCAGCTCGAGGAGAACCCCTGGAACGAGTTCGAGAACCAGTTCTCGGTGGACAGCATCCACGAGGGTACGATTACCGAGATGACCGACAAGGGCGCAGTTGTCGCTCTGGGCGAGAACATCGAGGGCTTCTGCCCCGCACGCCAGCTCACCAAGGAGGACGGCACCACGCCGAAGGCTGGCGACAAGCTCGACTTCAAGGTGATCGAGTTCTCGAAGGCTACCAAGCGTATCACCCTTTCGCACGTTCGTACGTACGAGGAGGCCAAGCGCGCCGAAGTTGCAGCCGAGAAAGCTGAGAAGCGTGCCGCTGCCGACGCGACCAAATCGACCGTGAAGAAGATCAACGCTTCGGTCGAGAAGACGACGCTGGGCGATATCGCAGGTTTGGCCGCTCTGAAGAGCGCCATGGAGGCTGCCGAGGCGAAGAACGCCAAGAAAGCCGCTGCCAGGAGGAGACCGAGGAGTAATCCCCGGAAGAGAGGGCGGAGCGGTTGCGTTCCGTCCGATAGAGCGAAAGTCCGCAGGTGTGAGCCTGCGGACTTTTTGTCGGGGGCGGCGGTTGTGAGAAGACGGTTTCCGGTCGTTCGGAAGTCTCTTGTTGTTCGGAAGTCTCTTGTTGTTCGGAAGTCTCTTGTTGTTCGGAAGTCTCTTGTTGTTCGGAAGTCTCTTGTTGTTCGGAAGTCTCTTGTTGTTCGGAAGTCTCTTGTTGTTCGGAGTCTCTTGTTGTTCGGAAGTCTCTTGTTGTTCGGAAGTCTCTTGTTGTTCGGAAGTCTCTTGTCGTTCGGAAGTCTCTTGTCGTTCGGAAATCTCTCGTCAGTCGAAAGTCTCTTGATGGCTGCGAATCGGTGGCGGCGGGTGAATTTTTCGGCGGATTTCTTGGGCGCGGCGCAATAAGCGGGTATATTTGGGGTTTGAATAGTAAAAACTAACTGACGACTGTATTATGAAAAAATGATAGTGGTTTTGCTGTCCGCCTTCGCGCTTCTGTCGGGCGGGGATGCGTGTTTCGCTCAGGTGAGCGCTGCCCGGCACGGCGGCGTGCATCCGGGGCGGGACAGAAGGCCCGAAGGGTATTCCAAGGACAGCTGGACGGTTTATTACCGGGGCTGAAGGTCGAGGGGCTTCGGCTTCGTCGTTCGTCGATCTGGGGGACGGCTACGGCAAGGACAACTGGAAGGTGTTTTACTGCGGTGAAGAGGTAAAGGGCGCTTCGGCTTCGTCGTTCGAGAGTCTGGGAAAGGGACGCGGCAGGGATAATTGGAATACCTATCTGTACGGGAGCGGCAGCGTGCGAATGCGAAGATGACCCGGACGCTGGGCGGCGGCTATTCCAAAGACAGCTGGACGGTCTATTACCGGGAGCGCGAGGTGGAAGGGGCTGCGGCCGGTTCGTTCGTCAGTCTCGGCGGGGGATACGGAAAGGATGCGTGGACGGTGTTTTTCAGGGCCGCAAAGTCGGCGGCGCTTCGGCTTCGTCGTTCGAAAATATCGGCAAAGGGTATGGAAAGGATGCGTGGAGCGTCTATTACCGGGGCGAAAAGATCGACGGCGCGTCTCCGGCCACGTTTGAAGTCCCTTCGCAGCGGCGGTGACGGCACGACGCAGCGACCGGGAAAGGGCCGAAGCGATTTTCCCCTGCCGCGACGATCTGCGGCAGGGGAAAATCGTTATAGTCGGGTCGGAGGTTCGGCCTTTCCGGCCCGGAGGGCGGGCATTATTCGGCCACGGCCATTTCGTTCACATCCTCTTCGGCCAGACACGAGAGCAGCGAGTCGGTGGAGACCTCCTCTTTGAGGATCATGCCCAGTTCGCGGGCGATTTCGGTCTCGCCCATCATCTCGGCGAAGACTTTCAGCGTGCCGTACGAGGCGATCTCGTAATGTTCGGCTTTCTGGGCGGCCAGAATAAGGCCCGCATCCCGCGTATAGGAGTCTTTCCGGGTGTCCTCGATCATGCTTTCGGCCTCGGAGACAAGTCCTTCCATGGCTTCGCACTTCTTGGCCTGCGGGTTTTGCCCAGCAGTTCGAAAACCCGCTTCAGCCGTTCGATCTGGCCTGCGGTCTCCTCGATGTGTTTCTCGAATGCGGCGGCCAGCTTCGGGCTGGTGGCGGCCTTTCTCATCTTTTTGAGTCCGGACGAAAGGTGTTTCTCGGCCCAGTAGACGTCTTTGATCTGGTCGAGGAAGAATTCACGGAAGTGGGGCGAATCGGTTTTTTGTTTTTCTTGGTGTTCATAACGTTTCGTTTTAAAGTTTTTAATGTGCAAGGGGCTGCGATTGTAGCAAAATCGGTCTTTTAAAAACAACTTCCATGCCAGCCTCTCCGGCGCAGCACTTCGGAGGAGGTGCGGAGCGGGCGCGTCGTCCGACGGACGGCCTTTGGGCGGTGCTGCGGCGGCATGGCCGCGAAGGAGACGGACGGGAGGACGGACACTGTTTTTGTTTCCCGCAGGGTAAACTCCGAGACGGAATGAGCAGATTCAAGCCCCACATTGCCCTGCTGATATGCAATATCGTATGGGCCATGGACTACCCGTTTTACAACATCGTATTGCCGCACTATGTCCACCCGATGGCCATGGTGGCGGGGTCGCTGGTCGTCACGGCGCTTTTTTCGCTCGTGCCGCTGCTGTGGCAGAAGGCCGAACGGGTCGCGCGCGCCGACATCCGCAAGCTGATCGGCGCCGCGCTGCTGATCGGCGTGCTGCGCAAGGTATTCATCATGTACGGACTTTCGATGACTTCGCCCATCGACGGATCGATCATCGACACCATCGTCCCGCTGCTGGTGCTGCTGCTCTCCGTATTGCTGGGCATGGACCGTTCACGAAATTGAAGATCGCGGGGCTGGTGCTCGGCATGGCGGGTGCCGTGGCCGTGGTGCTGGCGGGCGCGTCGTCGTCGCACCAGCATTCGCACCTCTGGGGCAACGTGATGATTCTGCTCTGCGCCTGCGTTACGTCGCTCTACATGGTGTGGTTCAAGCGGCTGATCGCCAAATACCGGATTACGACCGTGTTGAGGTGGCTTTACTGCGTGGCGGCGGTCGTCGCCCTGCCCTTCGGCCTGAAGGAGATCGTTCATACGGATTACGCCGCCATTGCGAAGCATGCGCTTTTCCGACGCTGTTCGTGCTGACGGTGCCGACCTATCTTCCCAACCTGATGCTCAACTATGCGCTGAAGAGCGTGCCCGCGACGGTGTCGAGCATATACACCTATTTGCAGCCCGTACTGGCGATCGCCATTTCGGTGGGCATGGGACTCGACAAACTGCACGCCGACACGGTGATTTTCGCCTTGGTGATCTTCGTCGGGGTGGGGCTGGTGCTCCGCTCTACTCGGTGCCGCCGCGGCATGTAGATCCGCCGACGGCCGCGCCGCATTAGGGCGCAGACGGTTACGGTGTGGCCGGGGCTCCGATGGCGCCCGAAGTGAAATTCGGTGGAAGGTGAAGGGGAATTTGGGGAGTGTAGAGAGACGGATGCGGAAAGAGATGCGAAATGCCGGGGCGGAGCCGGGAACTGCCCGAAATGGAAAAGGAGCGCCGGCGAAAATGAAAAGGAGAGCCTGAAGCTCTCCTTTTTACTGTCTTGCCGGACTCGGACCCCGTTGCCGGGATTGTCGTCGCACCCGGTGGCAGGTCCTCCGTCCCCGGATTATTCGGCGGCGGTAACCGAGAATTTGATGACTGCCTTGACCTCCTTGTGGAGTTTGGCGACAGCCTCGTATTCGCCGACGGTCTTGATGGCGTCAACGGCGATCAGCTTGCGGTCGAGTTCGATGCCTTTGGCAGCCAGTGCCTCGGCCAGGTCGGTGGCGGTAACCGTACCGAAGAGCTTGCCCTCCTCGGCCTTCAGGGCCAGCGTGAGCGGCAGGTTGGCGATGGTCTCGGCGAGTGCCTGTGCGTCGGCAAGGATCTTGGCATCCTTGTGGGCGCGCTGGCGGAGGTTCTCGGCGAGCACCTTCTTGGCGGATGCGGTGGCAGCCTTTGCGTAACCCTGGGGAATCAGGTAGTTGTTCGCATAACCGGGCTTTACGGTCACGATGTCGTTGGCGTAGCCCAGGTTTTCCATATCTTTGATCAGAATAACTTCCATTGTCTCTTCCTCCTTTAATTATTTCATGCAATCGGTTACGAAGGGCAGGATGGCGAGGTGACGCGCACGCTTCACGGCCTGGGCCACCTTCTTCTGGAACTTCTGCGAAGTACCCGTCAGGCGGCGGGGAAGGATCTTACCCTGCTCGTTAAGGAATTTCTTGAGGAACTCCCCGTCCTTGTAATCCACGTATTTGATGCCGAGCTTCTTGAAGCGGCAGTATTTCTTTTTCTTGACGTCAACCGATACCGGGTTGAGGTAACGGATTTCAGACTGTGCCTTGTTCTCCTGTGCCATGGTTTACTCCTCCTGTTTGTTAGAAAGTTTTGCACGACGCTTCTCCGAGTATTCCACGGCGAACTTGTCCTGCTTGAAAGTAAGGAAACGGATGATGCGCTCGTCGCGGCGGTACTGCGTTTCGAGCGTGCCTATGAGCGAGCCTTCGCCCGTGAACTCGACCAGGAAGTAAAAACCGGTGGTCTTCTTCTGAATAGGGTAGGCGAGCTTGCGAAGGCCCCACGACTCCTTGTTCACAATCTGACCGCCGTTCTCGGTGATGACACCCTGGAAT
>JBKSUH010000087.1:0-7833 GCA_047233565.1 Alistipes sp. | reverse complement strand
CCGCCCGTCTGCTGCCGCCACAGGCAATAGCCGTAGAAATAATAGAATGCCTGCGGTATCCAGCGCAGCAGGTTGATCGAATTGGCCGACGACACGCGGTGCCCCGCACGGAATTTTGCGTCGGCAAACAGCCCCTTGACCAGCCGCTGGCAGTCGTCGAACGTCCCGGCCACACGCAGCGGGTGGATATTGCCGCCGAGCGTGGTCATCTGGCACTCCTGCAGCCGGCTGATCTTCCCTTCGGGATAGAGCAGCACCACCTCGACGCCCGGCACGCCGTAAAACCCGTGCGCCACGGCGCTGCCCGTGTCGCCCGACGTAGCCGTCAGAATCACCAGTTTTTCGCCGGCACCGCCCATCAGACCGATCATCCGCCCCATGAATCCGGCGCCGAAGTCCTTGAACGCGAACGTCGGGCCGTGGAACAGCTCCAGCGTATAGCGGCTGCCGACCGGACGCAGGGAACCTGAAAATCGTAGATGCGGTCTATCTCGCGCTGCAAAATCCCGCGGTCGATATCTTCGCCGAAGAACAGTGCGGCCAGATACCCCGCCAATGCGGCATAGGACTCCCCGGCCAGCCGCTCCGCGACGGCCATATCGGCCTGCGGGATACGTTCCGGGACGAACAACCCGCCGTCGGGTGCCAGCCCCGCCTGCACGGCCTCGCGAAGCGAAAAGGCGCGTGCGCATGCTTTGTCTTTCGTGCTATAATATTTTGTTTGTCGTTTTATACTATTCCACAATCCTTGCCCCGCAGTTCGACACGCGGCCCGCATATATCTTGCAGCCGATACCGGGGCGGGCGAAATGCGCCCGCATCCGCTGCGCGACCCGCTGCGCGACGGCCTCATCGGCGGCCAGGGCGAAGATCGAAGGCCCCGACCCGGCAATGTTCATCGCCAGGGCGCCTTCGGCGAGCACCCCTTCCTTCAGCACATCGTAACCCGGAATGAACCCCTTGCGGTAAGGCTCCGCCACCACGTCGTGCATCGACCGACCGATCAGCGCCACGTCGCCCAGGGCGAACCCGGCCACCAGCCCGCCGACATTGCCCCACTGCGTCACGGCATCGTGCAGGGGTACCTCGCGGGGAAGCACTTCGCGCGCCTGCTTGGTACTGACCACGATGTCGGGATGCACCACGGCATAGAAAAAGCCCTCGGGGACAGGCAGGCGCACGATGTCCAGCGGTTCGTACCCCCGGATCAGCACCACGCCGCCCAGCACGGCAGGGCCCACGTTGTCGGCATGGGACGTACCGCCGATGAGCGCCTCGCCCATCATGGCGAACTCCACCAGCCGTTCCGCCGCAAAGGGGCGGCCCAGCAGTTCGTTCAGCCCGTAGACGGCGGCGGCCGACGAGGCGGCGCTCGATCCGATGCCGCTTCCGGGAGCTATCTTTTCGAGAATCGTGATCTCGACCTGCACGGGCTTTCCGTACGCTTCGAGCATGGCTGCGACGGCCGGGGTTATGACGTTGTCTTCGGGTTTTTCGGGAGTCTCTTCCCGCTCTCGTTGCGGATCGCAAGCCCGCTCGCGCCCGCTTCGGCGGCGACCTCGATCCGGTCGCCCACGCCGTCGAGCGTCAGGCCCATGATGTCGAAGCCGCAGCCCAGATTCGCCACCGTTCCGGGGCGAAAACCTTGATATGTTTCATGGTAAAATCTTCTTTGAATTAAACTGCCTATGACTGAAAATCCGGGTTTCCGCCCCGGCAGCCTTGGCCGGGTGTGCATACGGAAATGCTTCTGACGGAAAAACAAACTAAACCCCCACAGGGTTGTAGTAGCGGCAGTCGTGAAGATAACGGAGAGGGCGGCATACGTCGTCGGAGCGCAGGTGTTCCCGCATCTCCGAACATCGTATGATTCCGTTTCATATCCATCAGGGACAAATATAAAACAAAAAATTTAATATCCAAATCAGGTAACGATTTGTAAGATGCTTTCAAATAATCCGCAAGGGTTTTACAGCGAAATGAATAGCACAAAAAGGCCGCATACACCTATAATAATATAAAAACCGTAATATATTACAAAGACACAGGACCACAAATCCCGCACAAATCGGCCTAAAACAGGTTTTAAGGCCAAAAACCGCGGTTTCAAATTGTAAGCAAATGAGGAATACGACCTGAAAACAGCAACCACAGAGAACGATCTGCTTCCGGAATATCACATTATTAAATTTCTTTAGGAATTTATTTGTACGTCTGATTTTATATACTTATCTTTGAAACGGAACAAACACAGAAATCCGGCCATGACCGCTCTGAATCATTCGAATAATAACGTCATTAATCTGCTGCTCGTCGTCTTTGGCAAGATAACGGGAGAAAGGTGATGTGTATATCCGAAAGATGATAAAAAGGCCTTTCTCCCGATGGAGAAAGGTTTTTTATTATCCGGGCAGATGGCAAAGGCACAATATGCAGAAAACAAGAAGAAGATGAAACACCCACTCAGAAGTGCCGTCACGACGACGGGCCGGCGCATGGCCGGAGCCAGGAGCCTGTGGCGTGCCAACGGCATGCGCGAAGAGCAGTTCGGCCGTCCGGTCATCGGCATCGCCAACTCGTTCACCCAGCTGGTTCCGGGACACGTGCACCTGCACGAAATCGGGCAGTATGTCAAGCAGCGCATCGAAGCCTGCGGATGTTTCGCCGCGGAATTCAACACCATCGCCGTAGACGACGGCATCGCCATGGGCCACGACGGCATGCTCTACTCGCTGCCCTCGCGCGAGATCATTGCCGACAGCGTCGAATACATGGCCAACGCCCACAAGGTCGATGCGCTGGTCTGCATCTCGAACTGCGACAAAATCACCCCGGAATGCTGATGGCCGCCATGCGGCTCAACATCCCGACGGTCTTCGTGTCGGAGGCCGATGGAGGCGGGCAAATTCGACGGGAGGGACATCGACCTGATCGACGCGATGGTCATGGCGGCCGACGAAGCCTGCAGCGACGAGCAGATCGCGCGCGTCGAACGCTGCGCCTGCCCCGGCTGCGGCTCGTGTTCGGGCATGTTCACGGCCAATTCGATGAACTGCCTGACCGAAGCGCTGGGACTCTCGCTGCCGGGCAACGGCACGATCGTCGCCACGCACGCCAACCGACGCCGGCTGTTCGAAGACGCCGCGGCGCTGATCGTCCGCAATGCCGAACGCTATTACTTCGAGGGCGACGACTCGGTGCTCCCGCGCTCGGTGGCCACGAAGGCAGCCTTCGAGAATGCCATGTCGCTCGACATCGCCATGGGCGGCTCGACCAATACGGTGCTGCACCTGCTGGCCGTGGCCCACGAGGCCGGGGTGGATTTCACGATGCAGGATATCGACCGCCTTTCGCGCCGGGTGCCCGTACTGTGCAAGGTCGCCCCCAACTCGCATTACCATATCCAGGATGTCAACCGTGCGGGCGGCATCCTCTCGATCCTGGGCGAACTCGCCCGCGGCGGATTGCTCGACACCTCGGCCGGGAGGGTCGACGGGCGCACGCTCGGCCAGGCCATCGCGGCCTTCGACCTGCGGAGCGAAACAGCGAGCAGCGAAGCCAAACAGCGCTACCTGAGCGCCCCGGCCGGCCTTTACAGCCGGGAACTGGGCACACAACGGACTTATTACGACACACCGGACACCGACCGCACGGCAGGCTGCATCCGCGATCTGGAACACGCCTATTTCCGCGACGGCGGGCTGGCCGTACTGACGGGCAACATCGCCCGCCGGGGCTGCATCGTCAAGACGGCGGGCGTCGATGAGTCGCTGCACGTTTTCCGCGGCCGCGCACGGGTCTACGAATCGCAGGAACAGGCTATCGAGGGCATTCTCGGCGACGAGGTGCAGGCGGGCGACGTGGTCGTCATCCGTTATGAAGGCCCCAAGGGCGGCCCCGGCATGCAGGAGATGCTCTACCCCACGTCGTACCTCAAATCCAGACACCTCGACAAAGCCTGCGCGCTGATTACCGACGGCCGCTTCTCGGGCGGAACGTCGGGGTTGTCGATCGGTCACGTTTCGCCCGAAGCGGCTTCGGGCGGGGAGATCGCCGTCATCCGCACGGGCGACGAGATCGAGATCGACATCCCGCGGCGCTCGATCCGCCTCATGGCCGGCGACGAGGAAATCGCCGCGCGCATGGCCGCACAGCAGCATTTCCGCCCCGCGGCACGCGACCGCCGCATACCCGCGTCGCTAAGGGCCTATGCCAAGCTGGTCAGCTCGGCCGACAAAGGGGCCGTACGCATCGTCGAAGAAGAATAAAACCGGACAACACCATGAATACGAACACGACAACCAGAACCGAAGGACAACAGCCCGGCCCTTGTATCACAGGGTCGCAGGCCCTGCTCGAATCGTTCCTGCGCGAGGGCGTGGACACGCTTTTCGGGTATCCCGGAGGAGCCATCATCCCCGTTTACGATGCGCTTTTCGACTACCGCGACCGGCTGCGCCACATCCTTGTCCGCCATGAACAGGGCGCCGTACATGCCGCACAGGGCTACGCCCGCGTCAGCGGCCGCGTAGGGGTTTGCCTCGTCACCTCGGGCCCAGGGGCCACGAACACCGTGACCGGACTGGCCGACGCACTGATGGACTCCACGCCGCTGGTACTGGTGACCGGACAGGTGGGTTCGTCGTTGCTGGGCACCGACGCCTTCCAGGAAACCAACTTCGTGGGTATCACGCAGGCCGTAACCAAATGGAACTGCCAGGTCAAGCGTACCGAAGACATTCCCGGGGCGATTGCCAAGGCGTTCTATATCGCCCGTTCGGGGCGTCCGGGCCCTGTGGTGGTGGACATCACCAAGGACGCCCAGTGCGGGACGGCCCCGTTCCGCTACGAAAGGCTGACGTCCATCCGCAGCTACGTCCCCGCACCCGCGCCCGCCGCGGAGTGCATCGCCGAGGCGGTACGGCTGATCGACGCCGCACAACGGCCGCTGCTGATGGCGGGACAGGGCTTGATGCTCGGAAACGCCGAGCAAGAATTGCAGGCCTTCCTCGCAAAGAGCGACATACCGGTCGCCTCGACCCTGCTGGGGCTGTCGGCCGTGCCGACCTCCTCGCCGCAGTATGTCGGCATGCTGGGCATGCACGGCAACTACGGTCCCAACATCAAAAACCGGGACTGCGACCTGCTCCTCGCCGTGGGCATGCGCTTCGACGACCGCGTGACGGGCAATCCGGGCTGTTTCGGGGCGAACGCCAAGATCATCCACCTCGAAATCGACCCCGCCGAGATCGGCAAGATCGTACACGCCGACGTGGCCGTCATCGGCGATGTGAAACAAACGCTCCCGCTGCTCACCCAAAGGATCCGCTCCGCCGGGCACAAGGCCTGGATCGAAGGGTTCCGCGCCTGCGACAAAGTCGAATACGAGGCGGTCGTCCGCAAGGCGATCCGCCCGGAAGGCGGCCGCATCCGCATGGGCGAGGTCGTAGATACCGTAGCGCATGCCTACGACAACGACGCGGTGCTGGTGACCGACGTCGGGCAGCAGCAGATGTTCGCGGCGCGCTATTTCGGGTTCCGCCGCAGCCGCAGCCTGGTAACTTCGGGCGGTCTAGGCACGATGGGCTTCGGGCTTCCGGCCGCCATCGGCGCCAAACTGGGCGCCCCCGACCGCGAGGTATGCCTCTTCGCGGGCGACGGCGGGCTGCAGATGACCATCCAGGAGCTGGGGACGATCTTCCAGTCGCAGGTGGCCGTGAAGATCGTCCTGCTGAACAACTCGTTTCTGGGCATGGTCCGCCAGTGGCAGGAACTTTCTACGACCGCCGCTATTCGTTCACCGAGCTGGCAAACCCCGATTTCGGGCTGATCGCCCGCGGCAACGGCATCGCCTACCGCTGCGTCGAGCGGCGCGGGAGCTCTCGAAGCCATCGCCGAGATGCAGGCCTGCCGGGGTGCATACCTGCTCGAAGTGCGCGTCGAAAGCGAAGAAAACGTATTCCCGATGGTGCCGGCCGGCGCCCCCGTGTCGGCGATCCGGCTCGAATAAACCGAACGAGGTATGGAACAAGAGTATATCATCACCGTATTTTCGGAGAACAAGGTCGGGCTGCTGAGCCAGATCACGACGGTCTTCACGTGCCGCAATGTCAACATCGAAAGCCTGACGACTTCCGAGTCGGCGCTCGCGGGCATCCATAAATTCACGATCGTCGTCCGCACCGGCCCCGACCGGGTCGAGAAGCTCGCGCGGCAGGTCGAGAAGAAGATCGACGTGCTCAAGGTCTTCGTCTACACCTCGGACGAAGTCGTGCAGCAGGAGATCGCCCTTTATAAAGTCACGCGCAGCCGCAACGTCGAGAAACTCGTACGCGAGCACAATGTCCGCATCCTGGAGATCGACGACGACTACATCGTCGTCGAAAAAACCGGCCATAAGGCCGAGACCAAGGAGCTGTTCCGCCTGCTGCAACCCTTCGGCGTGCAACAGTTCGTGCGCAGCGGCACGGTGGCCATCATCAAATCGCGGCGCGAGCTGCTCAACGAATACCTCGAAGAACTCGAGAGGAACAGACAAAGAACGGATTCATTTTAACTTTTAAAATTCATACAACTATGGCACAGATCAATTTCGGCGGAGTAGAAGAGAAGGTCGTTACCCGCGAAGAGTTTCCCCTGGAAAAAGCACGCGAAGTCCTCAGGGACGAAACCATCGCCGTAATCGGCTACGGCGTACAGGGGCCGGGGCAGTCGCTCAACCTCAAGGACAACGGGTTCAACGTCATCGTCGGACAGCGCGAAGGCTCGAAAAGCTGGGACAAGGCCGTCGCCGACGGCTGGGTACCGGGCAAGACGCTCTTCGGGATCGAAGAGGCCGCCCGGCGCGCAACGATCATCCAGTACCTGCTCTCCGACGCCGGGCAGATCGCCGTATGGCCGACGATCGAGAAACACCTCGCGCCGGGCAAGGCGCTCTACTTCTCGCACGGCTTCGGCATCACCTACAAGGAGCGCACGGGCATCGTGCCGCCGGCCGATGTAGACGTGATCCTGGTCGCCCCGAAAGGCTCGGGGACTTCGCTGCGCCGCATGTTCATCGAGGGCCGCGGCCTGAATTCGAGCTACGCCGTATTCCAGGACGCCACGGGGCGCGCATTCGAACGCGTGGTGGCGCTGGGCATCGGCGTAGGTTCGGGCTACCTGTTCGAAACCGACTTCAAGCGGGAGGTTTACTCCGACCTGACGGGCGAGCGCGGCACACTGATGGGTGCCATCCAGGGTATTTTCGCGGCCCAGTACGACACGCTGCGCGCCCACGGGCACACCCCTTCGGAGGCTTTCAACGAAACGGTCGAGGAGCTGACCCAGTCGCTCATGCCGTTGGTGGCCGAGAACGGCATGGACTGGATGTACGCCAACTGCTCGACCACGGCACAACGCGGTGCGTTGGACTGGTGGAAACGTTTCCGCGATGCCACCAAACCCGTCTTCGAAGAGCTTTACGGCGAAGTGGCCGCCGGCAACGAGGCGCAGCGCTCGATCGACCTGAACAGCAAACCCGACTACCGCGAGAAACTCAACGAAGAGCTGCGCGAGATGCGCGAAAGCGAGATGTGGCAGACAGGCGCCGTGGTGCGCAAACTCCGCCCGGAGAACAACTGATTCCCCGGGAGGCCTTGCAATTTTTCAGATTGTTTCGCGCTCCGGCGGGTCGTATCCGCCGCCTCCGGCACCCTTGTAAATCCGGCCTTCCTCGAGCCCCCGCCCCGGCGGGGACTTGAGAGGCGGCGACGCGGCGGGATTCCCGCAGCGGGACACAGGCGGCCGGCAATTAACAGTTTTGTAACGTAATACAACAACAATCAATCTATG
>JBKSUH010000086.1:6578-7873 GCA_047233565.1 Alistipes sp. | reverse complement strand
CCGCTGCCCTCGTCGCCGAGGACATACCCCAGCGGCGGGACGTTTTCCACGATTTCGCCGCCCCGGCACCAGCACGAATTGGAGCCCGTGCCGAGGATGCAGGCCACGCCTTCGCCGCGGCCGAACAACGCCCGGGCAGCCCCCAGCAGGTCGGTCTCGGCCTCGATCCGCCCCGTGCCGAAATGCGCGCGGAGTTCCCGCACCATCTTCTCCGTCGCTTCGGGGAAGGTGCCCCCGCACCCTGCGCCGTAGAAATAGACGGCCTCGACGGGGCCGCACGGCGGCAGTTCGGCAAGCGCTTCGCGTATTTGCTCCGGGGAGTGCTGCACGGCATTGATTCCCCGCGTCCGGTATTCCGAGGTATGCACGCCGTCGGTCACGAGCCACGTGCATTTGGTCGATCCGCTGTCTGCAATGATTTTCATACTATACTGTTACTTCCTAATACATCAGAACCGCCAGCCGCACGTCAGCGAAAACCCGGCATCCGTAAGCCAGGGCGTCACATCGGTCGGCGCACCGAGTTCGACGGGCGACACCGAGAATTCCGAAGGCACAAACAGGATCGTCGGCGAAAATTTCAGTTCAAACCCCTTCGTCACCCGCAGAATCCACGCACATTCGACATTGAAGAAAGGCAATACCCTATCCTTGTCAAGATCGTTGTCTACATGCTTTAGTATCCGGTGGTATCCCGCCCCAACTCCGGCTCCGAAACGCAGAAAAAGCCTGCTTTTCACCACCGGCAGCCGATAATAGGCCATTGCATCCAGTTTATAAATATCCTGCGCAACCGTATTGCGGTAAGGGTCAGGTCCACGGCCGCTCAGTCGTAATCCATCAAACTTCCCAGATGCCACCGGGCCGAAAAATCCGCACCCCAATAAAAATTTCCTTTCAATTGGCGGCTGTACTCCACCTTCACGCCGACAGTCACCTGATTATGCGCCGTGATTCTCGACGCGCCCGTCACAAAGAGATTATTCTCTTTCGAGGCGAGGCGATGACGTTCGATACGCGCCGCTGTTTTTGCATTCCGCGTCCGATCTGTTGCCGACGGCGGGCTTTGGGCATATGCTGCTGCGGTGACGCATACCGTCAATAATACTGTTCCTATTTTTCGCTTCATTCACAAGTGGGTTACATGTTCATCATGCAAGAAAGCAATAAAATTCGGAATAGCAATGTCCCAATGCAAATGCATTGCCGGTTTGCTCCTCAAACCTGCACTCCTTCCCGTCTGGCGCAGCGCCTTTTCGGAAAATTTGCTGCCGCCAAATCGGCTCCGAACCCTA
>JBKSUH010000086.1:0-6568 GCA_047233565.1 Alistipes sp. | reverse complement strand
ACCCTAATCCACCCCATTCCCTTTTCACAGCTTCGGAAAACAAAGATAACGAAAAATAATCCGAGCGGCAAACCCGGATCATTACACAATTATATAAGGAGGCGATCAGCGCAGGAAAAGCAGCTCGCGGTATTTGGGCAGCGGCCACATCTGGTCGTCGACGATCTCCTCCAGCTTGTCGATGTGGCGGCGGATCTCGTCGAAACATGCGGCTACGGTATCATGGTAGGCGATCGCCTTCTCGCGCTGATCCTCGATCCTGTTGGCCACCTTGCGGGCGTCGACCATCCCGGCCGTGAGCCGCTGTATTTCGGCCGTATGGTACTGGATCTTCTTGATGAGTTCGATGTCGGCCGAAGCGTTCAGCCCCGGGATCTGCGACATCTTGTAGACCTTGTCGAGCAGCAATGCCTCGTACTTCGAAGCAATCGGCACGATATGGTTCATCGCCAGATCGCCCAGCACGCGCCCCTCGATCTGGATTTTCTTGGTGTAGGTCTCCCACTTCACCTCGGTGCGGGCTTCGAGCTCGACCTTCGAGAAGACGCCCGTGTCGCCGAACATCCGGAGCGTCTGCTTGTCGAGGTAACGGTCGAAAATCAGCGGCGTCGAGGTTTCGCAGTCCAGGCCGCGTTTGCGCGCCTCGGCCTTCCACTCGTCGGAATAGCCGTTGCCGTCGAAGCGGATGGCCTTGCAGGCCTTGATCATCTGTTTGAGCACCTCGTAGATGGCTTTCTCTTTCTTCATGCCGGCCTCGATCTTGGCATCAACGTTCTGCTTGAACTCAGCCAGTTCGTGCGCCATCGCCGCATTGAGCACGATCATCGCCTCGGCACAGTTGTCCGAAGAACCTACGGCGCGGAACTCGAACCGATTGCCCGTAAACGCGAACGGCGAGGTGCGGTTACGGTCGGTATTGTCGAGCAGCAGCGTCGGGATATGCGAGATGCCGCTCATCTTGAACACGTTCTTGGCGTCGAAACGGATGGCGTCGTCGCCCTTCGATGCGGCCAGTTGTCCAGCACGGCCGACACCTGCGTCCCGAGGAAGGTCGAGATGATTGCCGGGGGCGCCTCGTTGGCTCCCAGGCGGTGTGCGTTCGTGGCGCTCATGATCGCCGCCTTGAGCAGGCCGTTGTGCTTGTGTACGGCCGAAATGGCATTGACCAGGAAGGTGATGAACTGCAGGTTCTCCGAGGCAGTCTTGCCAGGCCCCAACAGGTTCACGCCCGTATCCGTCCCCAGCGACCAGTTGTTGTGTTTGCCCGAACCGTTGATCCCCTTGAAGGGCTTTTCGTGCAACAGCACCCGGAACTTGTGACGGCGGGCGATCTTGTCCATCACGGTCATCAGCAGTTGGTTGTGGTCGTTGGCAAGATTGGCCTCCTCGTAGACCGGCGCCAGTTCGAACTGATTGGGCGCCACCTCGTTATGACGGGTTTTGACCGGAATGCCCAGTTTCAGGCATTCGTATTCGAGGTCTTTCATGAATGCCATCACGCGGGTCGGGATCGCACCGAAATAGTGGTCCTCCAGCTGCTGGTTCTTGGCCGACTCGTGGCCCATGAGCGTACGGCCCGTGAGCATCAGGTCGGGACGCACGGCCCACAGGCTTTCGTCCACAAGGAAATACTCCTGCTCCCAGCCCAGATACGACACGACCCGCTGCACGTTCTTATCGAAGTAGCGGCACACCTCCGTCGCAGCCTTGTTCACGGCCGTGATCGAACGCAGCAGGGGCACCTTGTAATCGAGCGCCTCGCCCGTATAGGCGATGAAGACGGTCGGAATGCAGAGCGTCGTATCGACGATGAACGCCGGCGACGTCGGGTCCCACGCCGAATAGCCGCGGGCCTCGAACGTATTGCGGATGCCTCCGTTGGGGAACGACGACGCATCGGGCTCCTGCTGGACGAGCAGTTTGCCGGAGAACTCCTCCAGAACCCCGCCCAAGCCGTCCGGGTCGGCAAACGCATCGTGCTTCTCGGCCGTACCTCCCGTCAGGGGCTGGAACCAATGGGTATAGTGGTCGGCACCGTGCTCCAGCGCCCACTGGCGCATGCCTGCCGCGATACCGTCGGCAACCTCCCGCGTGAGGGGCGTACCGTTCTCCATCGTATCGACAAGGGCGTCGTAAGTAGCCTTGTTCAAATACTTGCGCATGGCTGCGCGCCCGAATACCCGTTTCCCGAAATAGTCCGAAGGACGTCCTTCGGGAGCCTTCACCTCGACGGCGGTGTGGTTTATGGCCGCATCGACCATCTTGAATCTGAGCAATGATGACATAGATGTAATTGAATTGGATTAGCATTCCATTAAAAACATACGCGCAGGGGCGGAAGCCGAATAATTGCTGAACTAAAACCTAACCTAAAATTCCGGAGGGCAACTGCCTCGCGGCATACTCCGCCCAACCTGACTAACCCGCGGCTTCACCCCTGCCGCCGTATGTATCGATCTCGCTTGCACATGTAATATTTTTTCAGTTACGTTTTTGAAAACGGCTATTTTTCGAAAATACTGATTTTCAGCATTTTCCGAAAAATAATGCATTTTCCATAAAAACCCGAATTTCACGCAATTTCCGAAAAACACCTTAATTTTCGTCATATCCCCGAATTTTCAATTTTGGTTTTTCGTAAAACAGGTATTAAGAACATATTAAACTATTTCACCACAACAAAAAACCTTCCGGCGGTTGCGAAAGCAAACGAAATCACCTATATTATAAAAAGAAATTATATAGTGTTATTTTATTAACAATTTCTTGTTTCAATCACTAATAATTTTGTACCTTTACGTGCAATTTTGAAACTACACTTATACTAATCTCTAAATAGTTATGGCAAATACCAAAAGTGAAAAGCTGTTCACCGAATTCCCGCCGGTTCCGACCGAGAAGTGGGAGGAGGTGATTACGGCCGACCTGAAAGGTGCAGATTACGAGCGCAAACTGGTATGGAAAACGGGCGAAGGTTTCAACGTCCGGCCCTACTACCGCGCCGAGAACCTCGAGGGCATCAAGTTCCTGGGCTCGCAGGCAGGCGAGTTCCCTTACGTACGCGGTACGCACGCGCACAACCGCTGGCGCGTACACCAGACCGTGAGCGTCGTATGCCCCAAGGAGGCAAACGCCGAGGCACTGAAAATCCTCAACGCAGGTGTCGACTCGCTCGGCTTCTGCATCGCGTCGGCGGATTTTTCGGCGGCAGACCTCGACATGCTGCTCAAGGACATCTGTATTCCGGCTGTCGAGATCACCTTCTGCGGAGAGAAAATGGCCAATGTCGCCGAGCTCGTCCTGGCGAAAGTCGAAAAGGAGGGCATCGCCAAGGAGGATGTCCGCATCGCATTCTGCATCGACCCGCTGGTAAAAGGGCTTTCGTCGAAAGGCGATTTCTGCTCGCCCAACGGTGAAAAGTGCATCGCCCGCATCGTCGAGCTGATCCGCAAGACCAAGGAGTACAAGCACGTGCGCATCGTAACCGTTGCGGGACAGACCTTCGGCAACTCGGGTTCGACCATCGTCGAAGAGCTGGCATTCACCCTTTCGGCAGGCCACGACTACCTCGTACGCCTGACGGACGCAGGGCTGGACGTCGACGCGGCCGCACGCAAACTGCGCTTCTCGTTCTCGGTAAGCTCCAACTATTTCATGGAGATCGCCAAATTCCGCGCAGCACGCATGCTGTGGGCCAACATCGTCAAGGGCTACGGCCCGGCGAAGAACTGCGCCTGCAAGATGCAGATACACGCCGAGACCTCGCGCTGGAACCAGACCGTCTACGACCCCTACGTGAACATGCTGCGCGGCACGACCGAGGCCATGTCGGCCACGATCGCCGGCGTACATTCGCTGGAGGTGATGCCGTTCGACGCCTCGTTCGAAAACCCGACCGAGTTCTCGAAGCGCATCGCCCGCAACGTCGAGCTGCTGCTCAAGAACGAGTCGCATTTCGACCAGGTCGTCGACCCGGCAGGCGGCTCGTACTATGTCGAGAACCTCACGCAGTCGATCGCAGCCGAAGCCTGGAAGCTTTTCCTCGAAATCGAGGAGAAGGGCGGCTACACCGAAGCCTACAAGGCAGGCTTCATCGCCGACGCATCAAAGCGTCGGCTGCAGCCAAGGACAAGAACATCGCAACGCGCCGCCAGATACTGCTCGGCGCCAACCAGTATCCCAACTTTACGGAGGTCGCCGGCAAGGAGATCACCGCCGAGTCCGTTACGCGCAAGCAGGCCGAGGGCAATGTACTCGTCCCCTACCGCGGCGCCATGGCGTTCGAAGAGATGCGCCTGCAGGTGGATCGCAGCGGCAAGGAGCCCAAGGCATTCATGCTGACGTGCGGCAACCTGGGCATGGCCCGCGCCCGCTCGCAGTTCTCGTGCAATTTCTTCGCATGCGCCGGCATCAAGGTGATCGACAACACTTATTTCAAGTCGATCGAAGAGGGCGCGAAGGCCGCACTCGAATCCAAGGCGCAGATCGTCGTGGTCTGCGCAAGCGACGACGACTATGCGGAGGCAGCCCCGAAAGTCAAGGAGCTGCTCGGCGGCAAGGCGATCCTGGTGGTTGCCGGGGCACCGGCCTGCGCACCCGAACTGGAAGCGCAGGGCATCACAACTTCATCAACGTGAAGTCGAACGTCTTGGAAACACTTAAATTCTACCTTAAAGAGATGGGAATCTAATCATGAGAGCTAAATTTTCAGAACTGACATATGACGCAGGCCAGCAGAAGAGCTGCTGCGCCTCGAAAGGCTGCGGACAGGTCGAGCCGTGGCTGACGGCCGAACGCATTCCCGTCAAGGGCGCCTATACGGCCGAAGACCTCGAAGGCATGGAGCACCTGAACTACGCGGCAGGTATCGCCCCTTCCTGCGCGGTCCCTACTCGACGATGTACGTGATGCGTCCGTGGACCATCCGCCAGTATGCGGGTTTCTCGACCGCCGAGGAGTCCAACGCATTCTACCGCCGCAACCTCGCCGCAGGCCAGAAGGGTCTGTCGGTGGCGTTCGACTTGGCGACGCACCGCGGTTACGACGCCGATCACCCGCGCGTGGTGGGCGACGTGGGCAAAGCCGGCGTGTCGATCTGCTCGGTCGAGGACATGAAGGTACTGTTCAACGGCATTCCGCTCGACAAGATGTCGGTGTCGATGACCATGAACGGCGCCGTGCTGCCCATCCTGGCATTCTACATTGTGACGGGTCTGGAGCAGGGCTGCACGCTCGACCAGCTGGCCGGTACGATCCAGAACGACATCCTCAAGGAGTTCATGGTGCGTAACACCTATATTTATCCCCCCGAGTTCTCGATGCGCATCATTGCCGACATCTTCGAGTACACCTCGAAGAACATGCCCAAGTTCAACTCGATCTCGATCTCGGGGTACCACATGCAGGAGGCAGGCGCCACGGCCGACATCGAGCTGGCCTACACGCTGGCCGACGGACTGGAGTACCTGCGCGCAGGTATCAACGCAGGCATGTCGGTGGACGCCTTCGCCCCCCGCCTGTCGTTCTTCTGGGCAATCGGCATGAACCACTTCATGGAGATCGCCAAGATGCGCGCCGCGCGTATGCTGTGGGCCAAGATCGTGAAACAGTTCATCCCCAAGAACCCCAAGTCGTTGGCCTGCGCACCCACTCGCAGACTTCGGGCTGGTCGCTCACCGAGCAGGACCCGTTCAACAACGTGGCACGTACCGCCATCGAGGCCATGGGCGCCGCCCTGGGACACACCCAGTCGCTGCACACCAACGCTTTGGACGAGGCCATCGCCCTGCCGACCGACTTCTCGGCACGTATCGCCCGTAATACGCAGATCTACATCCAGGAGGAAACCAATATCTGCCGCGAGGTCGACCCGTGGGCAGGCTCCTACTACGTGGAGTCGCTCACCAACGAGATCGCCCACAAGGCATGGGAGCGTATCCAGGAAGTCGAGAAACTGGGCGGTATGGCCAAGGCTATCGAGACCGGTATTCCGAAGATGCGCATCGAGGAGGCTGCGGCCCGCAAGCAGGCACGCATCGACTCCGGCGAGTAGAAGATCATCGGCATCAACGAATACCGCCTGGAGAAAGAGGCCCCGATCGACATCCTGGCCGTAGACAACACCGCCGTGCGCGAGAGCCAGATCAAGCGTCTGAAGGAGCTGCGCGCTTCGCGCGACGAGGCTGCCGTGAAGAAGGCCCTCGCAGCGATCACCGAGTGCGTGAAGACCAAGCAGGGCAACCTGCTGGAGCTGGCCGTCGAGGCCGCCAAGGTCCGCGCTTCGCTGGGTGAGATTTCCGACGCCTGCGAGGTTGTCGTAGGCCGCTACAAAGCCGTCATTCGTTCAATATCAGGAGTATATAGTTCAGAAGTGAAAAACGACAAACAGTTCGAGCGTGCCAAGGAGCTGTGCGCCGAATTCGCCAAGAAGGAAGGCCGCCAGCCGCGTGTCATGATCGCGAAACTCGGCCAGGACGGCCACGACCGCGGTGCCAAGGTAGTAGCCACGGGTTATGCCGACATCGGTTTCGACGTCGACATGGGGCCGCTGTTCCAGACCCCGGAGGAG
>JBKSUH010000085.1:0-8149 GCA_047233565.1 Alistipes sp. | reverse complement strand
AGTAAGCGAGGGCGGACACAATATTCCGTCGGATGTGATTCGGCGACGTTATGCGAACGGCATCAAGAATTTAACAATCCTCTATACTCCGATTTGCAATTTCTGGACAATCTACGACAACAGCTCGGCAGACGAAGAGATTAAAATAGTTGCGTCGGGTGAGAAGAACATAACAATTCATGTTGAAGATGCGTTATCCTATAAACTGATTACGAATTATGAGCGAGATTGAAATCAAACAAATGCAGGAAAAAATCAACGCAGGTATTTTGCTCGCCCGTAAGCGTCTGATTGAAAAGACGAAGAAGGAGGACGGAGAACTGGTTGTCGTGCGCGACGGAAAGGTCGTGCGCATTAAGGCCCGCGATCTGAAATAGGAATTTTGGGTCGGTTGTCTGAATGAATAATCCCCGGCATTTTCGGATGTCGGGGATTCACTTTTCAATTTTGATTGGGTAGGCGAATGATGCGTGGAACACAGGTGGAACACGCGAAATCGCAACAACTCTCGATAATGGCAAGTTGCAACTCTTTGAATGCGTGGAAAATCCGTTGAAATATAGTTCGTTAAATTTATTGGAAAAAGTAAAATTTAATTCTGGGGGCGCGTGGTCGCAAGTTCGAATCTTGTCACCCCGACAAGTTGAGAGTCAGCCGCTTATGTGAAAACATAGGCGGCTGATTTTGTTTTGGCGGCAGTGGCTGAAACGGGCGGCTGACGCCACGGCCGACGGGGAAAGGGGCGGGGCCGTCGGACGCCGGGCCAGGGAATGTCGATTTTTTTCGTATCTTTGCACAAAACCCCGTGTTGCGGCCGTTATTATTCATGTCGTGCAGACCGCAGATTTTTGCCTTTATACCCCTTCGATAGCAATTCTGGATGTTTGCGGCGGAAAAAGTGTCGATTTTCCCCGGAATGTTTTTCAAATGCGGAGGAATTTGCCGGGGTTTCTTGCGATCAGCGGATTTCTGCGATTTTTTCGCGCCGGGCCTGTCCCGCACTTCGTGAGACGACGCCCGCGATGCGGGATTGCGGCGGTCCCCTGTCAACAGATGCTTAACACGAAAAACAACAGCTTATGAAACAAAGAAAATGCTTGCGCTCACGCTCTACCAGCTTGGACAGCTTTACCGTCACGAGTTACCCGAACTTGTCGCCGCCGCCGAGGCGAGCGGCGACGCCGCGCAGTTCCGAAGGCGTCTGGGCGAGTGGGTCTCCCGTTCGGAGTCCGCGCAGGGCGATGCGGGCGAGCAGATTCGGCTGCTGATCGATTACGACGGGCGGGAGGTCGATGAACTGTCTACCGGCGAACGGATGCCGGTGCGGACGCTGACGCTGTTGTGGCAGTTTCTTACGGGCTGTCTGGAGAATGTGGAGATGCGCACGGACCTGTTTATCGACCTGTTCTACCTGTTCAAACGTCTCGGAGGAGCGGAACTGCCGCCGCTTTCGATGCAGCGTGTCCGCATCCGCTCGAGCGCTGGCCTTCGGGACTCGATGCCGAGGTGCGGGAGATCAGGGCCGACAACAGGGAGCGTATGCTCCACCTCTTGGTGCAGAAGATCGAGAACCGCAAGTCGACCCCTTCGCGGTTCCGTTTCGAGGAGGGGATGACCTACGAGGATAAATACCGTCAGGTAGGCGTCTGGTGGGGCGATTTCCGGTTCCACCTGGCGATGGCCGTGAAGAGCCCTTCGGAGTTGAACCGGTTTCTGGGCAACTCGCTCTCGGCGGAGACCATGTACCTGCTGTCGAAGGCCCGCAAAAAGGGGATGCCGTTCTTCGCCACGCCCTATTACCTCTCGCTGCTGGACATCACCGGCAAAGCGTACGACGACGAGGCGATCCGCAGCTATATCCTCTATTCGCCGCAGCTGGTCGAGACCTACGGGAATATCCGCGCCTGGGAGAAGGAGGACGTTGTCGAGGCCGGAAAACCCAATGCGGCCGGGTGGCTGCTGCCCGACGGGCACAATATCCACCGCCGTTATCCCGAAGTGGCGATCCTGATCCCCGATACGATGGGGCGTGCCTGCGGCGGGTTGTGCGCCTCGTGCCAGCGGATGTACGACTTTCAGAGCGAACGGCTCAATTTCGAGTTCGAGAGCCTGCGCCCCAAGGAGAGCTGGGATCACAAACTGCGCCGCCTGATGGCTTATTTCGAGGAGGACACGCAGCTGCGCGACATCCTCATCACGGGCGGCGACGCCCTGATGAGCCAGAACAAGACGCTGCGCAATATCCTCGAGGCGGTCTACCGCATGGCCTGCCGCAAGCGCAAGGCCAACCAGGCGCGTCCCGACGGTGAAAAATATGCCGAGTTGCAGCGCGTGCGGCTGGGGTCGCGCCTGCCGGCTTACCTGCCGATGCGCGTCAACGATGAACTGGTCGAAATCCTCCGCGAATTCCGCGAGAAGGCCTCGGCCGTCGGCGTGAAGCAGTTCATCATCCAGACCCATTTCCAGACGCCGCTCGAAGTGACCCCGAAGCCGAGGAGGCCATCCGGAAGATCCTTTCGGCGGGGTGGCTCATCACCAACCAGCTGGTCTACACCGTGGCCGCTTCGCGCCGCGGGCATACCACCCGGCTGAGGCAGGTGCTCAACTCGCTGGGCGTGGTCTGTTACTATACCTTCTCGGTGAAGGGCTTCGGCGAAAACTACACCGTCTTCACGCCCAACAGCCGCTCGATGCAGGAGCAGCAGGAAGAGAAGCTCTTCGGGCGGATGACCGCTGAGCAGACCGCGGAACTGGATGCGGCGCTGACCGGCGAGGGCGACACGGCCGGGCGCATCCGCCGCTTCATGAAGAAACACCGGCTGCCGTTCCTGGCCACCGACCGCAGTGTGCTGAACCTGCCGGCCATCGGCAAGAGCATGACCTTCCGGCTGGTGGGCATCACGGCCGAGGGGAAGCGTATCCTGCGTTTCGACCACGACCGTACGCGCCGCCACAGCCCGATCATCGACCGTATGGGCGAGATCTACATCGTGGAGAACAAGTCGGTGGCGGCCTATCTGCGCCAGTTGGAGAAGATGGGCGAGGACGCGGAGGATTACGCCAGCATCTGGGGTTACACGCACGGTCAGACCGAGCCGCGTTTCGGGCTGTACGTCTACCCCGACTTCCCGTTCGGGGTGACCGACCGGGTGAGCAATCTGGAGCTGGAGTAGTTGCCGGTGGAAAAAGCAGGGGCCCGGCCGGATGCGCTCCGCCGGGCCCCGATATATTTGGATATATCAGAAATTCTTATTATCTTTGTGTAAAGTATAATAGGGCCGGTCGAAGAAGGATCACTGACAAGGATCGGGCCGGAAGAACAGCACCCGAATTATGAAACCGTCCGAACGATTGCAGTCGCTCGATGCCCTGAGGGGGTTCGACATGCTCTTTATCATGGGGTTCGCCTCGCTCGTCGTCGCCGTGTGCGGCCTGTGGCCCAACGCTGTGACCGACAGCATTGCCAGCCAGATGGGGCATGCCAGCTGGGACGGCTTCACCCACCACGATACGATCTTTCCGCTGTTCCTCTTCATTGCCGGGGTGAGCTTCCCCTTTTCGCTTTCCAAGCAGCGTTCGCTGGGGTTGTCGACCGGGACGATCTATGCAAAAATCGTCCGCCGCGCGCTGACGCTGGTGTTGTTGGGGGTGATTTACAACGGGTTGTTCAGGCTTGATTTCGAAAACCTGCGTATTGCCAGCGTACTGGGGCGCATCGGCCTTGCATGGGGCATAGCCGCGGTGCTGTATCTCAATTTCGGCGTGAAGACCCGTGCGGCGATCGCCGTCGCGGTGCTGGCCGGTTACGGAGCGCTTTCGGCGCTGGCGCGCCCGATGCCGCAGGCGCCGGGCCGCTGACCTTCGAGGGGAATCTGGCAGGCTATATCGACCGGCAGTTCCTGCCCGGAAAGCTGATATACGGGTCGTTCGACCCGAGGGGCTGCTCAGTACGGTGCCCGCCGTGGTGATGGCCATGCTGGGCATGTTTACGGGGGAATTCGTGCGGCGGCAGGACTTGTCGGGCGGCCGCAAGGCGTCGTGGATGATTGCGGCGGCCGTGGCGCTGCTGGTCGCAGGGCTGGCTTTCAACGGGGTGGTGCCTGTGAATAAATCGCTGTGGTCGAGTACGTTCGTATGTGTCGTGGCTGCCTATTCGCTGGCGATGTTCGCCCTGTTCTACTACCTGATCGACGCGGCTGGCGCCGCTGGACGCTCTTTTTCCGCGTCGTCGGGCTCACCCGATTACGATTTATCTGGCCCAGCGTATCGTGGGCTTCGGACGTATATCCGACTTTCTCCTCGGCGGCATCGCGTCGAAATGCCCTGAGGCCGTGGCTGCCGATAAGCAGTGCGGGTTATGTGGCCGTCTGCTGGCTGTTTCTCTACTTCCTTTACAGAAAGAACGTTTTTCTGAAAGTGTAGTCGCATCTGCGGATTCCGTAATGTGCCGCGCGGAGGTGCGGCTGGCGCGGAGTTTGCTCCCGGTCCGTTAAAGTTTAAAATCAAAAAATCCCGTTATGAACAAGACGATTCACCGCGCCGAGTCGCGCGGTTATGCCGACCACGGTTGGCTCGATACCTACCATACGTTCAGTTTTGCCGGATATTACGACCCCCGGCGAATCCATTTCGGCGCCCTGCGGGTGCTCAACGACGATACGGTCGCCCCGGGCGAAGGATTCGGGACGCATCCCCACGATAACATGGAGATCGTGTCGATTGCGCTCGAAGGTGCGCTCCGCCACGGCGACAGCATGGGGAACATGCAGGAGCTGCGTCCGGGGGAGATTCAGGTCATGTCGGCCGGGACGGGCATTACGCACAGCGAGATGAACGCCAGCGACACGGAGCCCGTGAAATTCCTGCAGATATGGGTGCTGACCGATGCGGAGAACCATACGCCGCGTTACAACCAGATCCGGCTGGCGCCGGCAAAGCGCAACGAATTGAGGACGATCGTGGCTCCCGAAGGCCGCGGTGGCGAAAACACGGGCTGGCTCCATCAGGATGCCTGGTTCTCGACGCTCGACCTGGACAAGGGGCATGACGTTGAATACCGGATGCATACGCCCGGGAACGGGGCCTATGTCTTCGTGATCGAAGGGCTGGCCGAGGTGGACGGCGAAGTGCTCGGCCGCCGCGACGGCATGGGCATCACCGGGGCGGACGAGTTCCCGATCAAGGGAGAAACCGACGCGAAGGTGCTGATTATCGAAGTTCCCATGGAGGTTTGACAAGACGAAGCAAAGGAGTTTTCCGGCAAATTCCTTCCTCCTTCGGGTGCGGCGAACGCTTCCGAAGGGAGTGCGAAGAAAGGGCTGTCCCACGGGACAGCCCTTTTTGCGTCGGTCGGCGAAGGCGCCGGAAAGATGGGTTTTGCCGGGAGGGGTGTTGCGCCCGGCGCCGCTGCGTCAGAACTCCGAGGTGAAGTGGAAGCGGATGTCCTTGAAATTCTCCTGCGCCAGCGCCAGCCCGTAGCTCGTGTCGGCGAGGAAGACGTCGCGGCCGTGCTTGTCGACGGCCATGTTGGTGTGCTTGCGGCGCTTGAAATCGGCCAGCTGCGCGGCGTTGTCGCTCTCGATCCAGCAGGCTTTGTAGATCGAGATCGGCTCCCAGCGGCAGGCGGCGTTGTATTCGTGTTCGAGTCGGTACTGGATGACTTCGAACTGGAGCGCCCCGACCGTGCCGATGATCTTGCGGCCGTTGAGCGAGGATACGAACAGCTGCGCCACGCCTTCGTCCATGAGCTGGTCCACGCCCTTGGCGAGCTGCTTGAATTTCAGCGGGTCAGCGTTCTCGATGTAGCGGAACTGCTCGGGGGCGAACGACGGGATGCCCGTGAATTTGAGCTTCTCGCCCTCGGTGAAGGTGTCGCCGATCTTGAAGTTGCCCGTATCGTGCAGGCCGACGATGTCGCCCGGGTAGGCGAAGTCGATGACCGATTTCTTTTCGGCCATGAAGGCCGTCGGCGAGGAGAACTTGAGCTGCTTGCCGCTGCGTACGTGCAGGTAGTTATGGTTGCGCTCGAACGTCCCGAACATATTTTGAGGAATGCGATGCGGTCGCGGTGGTTGGGATCCATGTTGGCGTGGATCTTGAAGACGAAGCCCGTCATTTTGGGTCCGCAGGCTCCACGATGCGGGTTTCGGTCGGGGCCGGGCACGGCGAGGGGCTATGCGCACGAAGCATTCGAGCAGTTCGCGCACGCCGAAGTTGTTGACCACCGAGCCGAAGAACACGGGGGCCAGCTCGCCGCGCAGGTAGGCCTCGCGGTCGAACTCGTCGTAGACGCCTTCGACCAGCTCGACGTCCGAGCGCAGCTGTTCGGCGAATTTCGCGCCGATGTAGCTGTCCAGCTCCGGCGACGCGAGGTCGGAAATCTCGGCGGTCTGGGCGTCGGCGGTGAGTTTTTCGTCCGACGTGAAAAGCGAGAGGTTCTTTTCGTAGAGGTTGTAGACCCCGCGGAACGTGGGGCCGTTCGAAATGGGGAAGGCCATCGGCCGCACGCGGATGCGCAGTTCCTTTTCCACCTCGTCCAGCAGGTCGAAAGGCTCATTGGAGGGGCGTTCGAGTTAGTTGATGAAGACGATTACCGGGGTCAGCGCATGCGGCAGACCTCCATCAGCTTGCGCGTCTGCGACTCGACGCCCTTGGCGCCGTCGATGACGATGATGACCGAATCGACGGCCGTCAGCGTGCGGAAGGTGTCCTCGGCGAAGTCTTCGTGGCCCGGGTGTCGAGAATGTTGATCTTCGCGCCCTTGTATTCGAAGCCCATTACGGCCGTGGCGACCGAGATTCCGCGCTGGCGTTCGATCTCCATGAAGTCCGAAGTGGCGCCCTTCTTGATCTTGTTGCTCTTGACGGCCCCGGCGACGTGGATGGCGCCGCCGAAGAGGAGCAGTTTCTCGGTAAGGGTGGTTTTACCCGCGTCGGGGTGGGCGATGACCGCGAAGGTGCGGCGGCGTGTGATCTCTTCCTGTAATGTATGTAACTGATGTGTATCTTTTTTGCGGGAGTGCCGGGCGCTTCGCGGCGGCAATCCTAGTTCTCCTTCGGGTAGTCGGCGTTGTAGTGGCAGCCGACCGACTCCTTGATCTCGCGGCCCTGTTTGATTACCAGGTAGGCCACGGCGATCATGTTGCGCAGCTCGCACAATTCGCGGTTGGGCTTGGTCTTGTTATAGAGCTCCTCGGTCTCCTGCCAGAGTATCTCGAGGCGGCGCATGGCGCGTTTGAGCGAGAGGTTCGAGCGGACGATGCCCACGTAGTTGGACAGGATGGTCTGCATCTCGCGCTTCGACTGGATGATCATCAGCATCTCCTCGGTGTGCTGCGTGCCTTCGAAGTCCCAGTCGGGGATGCCCTCCTGGATGTCGACCTTGGGGAGCAGCGACGCAGCGTGGCGTGCGGCCTGGTCGGCATAGACCACCGCTTCGATCAGCGAGTTGGAAGCGAGGCGGTTGGCTCCGTGCAACCCCGTGCAGGAGGTTTCGCCCAGCGCGTAGAGGTGCCTGATCGAGGTCTCGCCGTTGGTGTCGACCTTCACCCCGCCGCAGCAGTAGTGCGCCGCGGGGTGACGGGAATCCAGTCTTTGGTGATGTCGATGCCGATCGAGGGCACTTCGTAGATGTTGGGGAAGTGGCTGCGGATGGCTCCGGGGTCTTTGTGCGTGACGTCGAGGTAGACGAAGTCCGAGCCCCGCTTGGTCATTTCGCGGTAGATGGCGCGGGCCACCACGTCGCGCGGTGCCAGCGATTTCATCGGGTGGTATTTGTCCATGAACTCCTCGCCGGAAGGCAGGCGAAGGATGGCACCGAAACCGCGCATGGCCTCGGTAATGAGGAAGTTGGGTTTCTCGCCGGGGTTGTAGAGCGTGGTGGGGTGGAACTGGATGAACTCCATGTTCTCGGTGATGGCCTTGGCGCGGTGGCACATGGCGATGCCGTCGCCCGTGGCGACGACCGGGTTGGAGGTCGTGGAATAGATATTGCCGCAGCCGCCCGTGGCGACGACGGTGAACTTGGCGAGCATGGTCTCGATCTCGTTGGTGGCGAGGTTGAGCACATAGGCGCCGAAGCAGGCCAGCCCGCGCGTATGGCGCGTGACGAATTCGCCCAGGTGGTGCTGCGTCAGGAGGTCGATGGCGAA
>JBKSUH010000084.1:0-8255 GCA_047233565.1 Alistipes sp. | reverse complement strand
CAGGTAGAGGATGCGGTTGTTGTTGGCCCAGAAATACCCGGCCAGGTCGCGCTCTGTCTCCGAGGTGATGCGTACGGCATCCTTGCCGTCGACAGGTTGCACGAAGATGTTGCGGCGGCTTTCGTAAGGCGCCATATAGGAGAAATACTTGCCGTCGGGCGAGATCTGGTAACCCGTTTTTTCCGAGTTGCGGAAGAAGGTTTCCATCGGCAGCTCGGGGGCTGTCTTGGGTGCGCATGCGGCCAGCATGGCTGCCGTGGCGGCGAACATAAAGAGTTTTTTCATGGGTTATTCGTTGGAATTTTCGTTTTGTTTTTTCGAGCGCAGGGCGTCGCGCCAGATGGCGCAGACCGAGAGGATCAGCAGTATCAGCAGCGGCGTGTCGGACAGGTGCGAAACTTCGGGGAACAGAAGCCGGGCGGCTACCGAGAGACGCGAAGGCTGCCACGGCGATGAAAATGGCCAGGATGCGGATGACTTTTTCGATTTCCATAGTGGGTGTCTTTTTGTTTTTGACACTGCAAACTTACGAAAGAAATTTTGAAAAACAAATAAAATTTATTGTTTTTCGATAAAAATTTTATGATAAGCAGCTTTTCATCTGTCTGACCGCAGGGAAACCGTAACAAAAAAACGCCCGGAGGCGTTTTTCGTAATGGATATTGTCCCGACAGCCGGGTCTATTCCGCATCGACGAATTTGTAGAGCTGGTCGCCGCGGTGGATCGGGGTGTCGGTGTGCACGGCGCAGAGGGTGCCCTGTGCCACGGATTGCGCCGGGGTGCCGTCGGTGTCGTGCAGCTCGGCGAGCGTCTGTTCGGCGATGCCGGTGGTGGCACCCATGAAGAAAATCTCTTCGCCCACGGACAGCGGTGCGGCTTCGACCAGTACCTCGGCCACCGATATTCTCTTGTAGAAGTTCGTCACCTTGCCTACGTAGACCTTGCGCCGCGTGGCGGCCGAGCCGTAATGTTGGCTGTGTTCGGCCACGGGACGTCCGGCGTAGTAGCCCTCCCAGAATCCGCGGTTGAAGACCGTGGCGAGCCGCTCCTTCAGCCCGGCGGCCAGGGCGGGGGTGTAGGTGCCCGCTTCGATGGCGCGCAGCGCCTCGTTGTAACACTCCACCACGCGCTTGACATACTCCGCGCCCGCGCCCGGCCCTCGATCTTCAGCACCCGGACGCCCGCGCCGATGAACTTGTCGAGAAAATCGACCGTGCAGAGGTCCTTGGGCGAGAGTACGTAGCGGCCGTCCACGTCCAGCGCCGCGCCGGTCTCCTTGTCTGTGACGGTGTATTTGCGGCGGCATAGCTGGCGGCATGCGCCGCGGTTGGCCGAGCAGTTGGTCTCGTAGAGCGAAAGATAGCATTTGCCCGAAACCGACATGCAGAGCGCGCCGTGGGCGAACATCTCGATCCCGACCAGCTCGCCGCGCGGGCCCCGGATGTCGTTCTCGACGATCTGGCGGTGTATCTGCGCCACCTGTTCGAGCGTCAGCTCGCGCGCCAGCACCACCGTGTCGGCCCACTGCGAGAAGAACTTCACGGTTTCGGAGTTCGAAATGTTGCTCTGGGTCGAAATATGCACTTCGACCCCGATGCGCCGGGCGTAGAGTATCGCCGCGAAATCGGTGGCGATGATGGCGTCGATGCCTTCGGCCCTGGCGCGGTCGATTACCTCGTGGACGGTCCGCAGCTCGTCTTCATAGACGATGGTATTGACCGTCAGATAGGTCTTCACGCCTGCGGCGCGTGCCGTGGCGACGATCTTCGCCAGATCGTCGAGCGTGAAATTCGCAGCCGACGCCGAGCGCATGTTGAGTTCCCGACGCCGAAATATACCGATCCGCCCCGGCCTGTATGGCTGCGCCAGTGCTTCGTAAGACCCTACGGGGGCCATGATTTCTATCTAGCGTTGAACGTCGCATGTCAGTTTTTGCGTCCCATCAGGCTCAGGGCGTATTCGCGCATCCGTTCCGTGCGGGATTTTTCGACCGAAAGGGTGTCGAGGATGCCCAGCGCCCTTTCGAAGCGCAGCGAAATCTGCTGTTCGGTGAGGCGTGGTATGTCGAGCCGGTCGTAGACGGCTTTTATCGTGGCGATTTTCTCGGCGTCGGGCATCTGTGAGCGGTGCGTCGAGCGGAGCACTTCGCGCGTAGGTTCGTCCGCGCGGCTTATGGCCGTGATCATCAGGTAAGTCTGTTTGCCTTCGAGGATGTCGCCGCCGATGGCCTTGCCCAGCCTTTCGTCGCCGTAGCTGTCCAGCAGGTCGTCCTGCAGCTGGAATGCCAGTCCCAGTTCGATGGCGAAGCGGCGCAGCTTGCGGCAGTCCTCTTCGGAAGCGCCGCCCAGCAGGGCGCCGATCGTGGTGGCCCCGGCCAGCAGCACCGAGGTCTTCAGCTCGATCATGTGCATGTATTCCACGACCGAAACCTTCGGCTTGCGTTCGAAATCCATGTCGTACTGCTGTCCTTCGCACACTTCGAGCGCCATGGTGTTGAACGTCGAGAGTATCTGCGGCAGCAGCTGCGCCGGCACCTCGCCCAGCAACCGGTAGGCGCAGATCAGCATGGCGTCACCCGAGAGGATCGCCACGTTCTGTCCCCACTTGGCGTAGACCGAGGGTTTGCCGCGCCGCACGGCTGCATTGTCCATGATGTCGTCGTGCAGCAGCGTGAAGTTGTGGAACACCTCGACGGCGGCCGCAGCCGGCAGGGCGGCCTGAAACCGGTCGGTGAAGATGCCGTTGGAGAGCATCAGCAGCATGGGGCGCAGGCGCTTGCCGCCGCCCGCGAGCGAATAGCCGATCGGGGCGTAAAGTAGCTCGGGTTCGGCCGGGAACTCGGTTTGGGCCAGGTAATTTTCGATGGCGGAGAGCAGTTGCTCGTTCGTTTGCATAGTCTGACAATACTTTTGGATCGGAATCTGTCCCAAAAGTAGGAAAAAAGTTTGGAGTAGCCGAATTTTGGATTAACTTTGACCTGATAAATTCTAACCTTTAACCAGAACACGATATGAAAAAACTCGCTATCGGCGTGGACATCGGCGGTATCAACACCGCCTTCGGCCTTGTCGATGAGAACGGCGACCTCTATGCCGAATCGGTCATTTCGACCAAGAAATATCCCCATGTAGACGATTATCCGGCTTACATCGAAGATTTGTGTCAGGCGATGCACGCGCTGGCCGACAGTCTTTCGTTCGAATACGAGCTGACGGGCATCGGCATCGGCGCCCCAACGCCAATTTCCACAAGGGTACGGTCGAGAATCCCGCCAACCTTTGGAAATTCCGCGAGGGCGACCCCAATCCCGACGAGAGCCGCCGTCTCTTTCCGCTGGCCGACGATATCGGCAGATGTTTCGGCGGCGTGAAGGTGCTCGTGACGAACGACGCCAATGCCGCGACGATCGGCGAGATGATCTACGGCAATGCCAAGGGCATGCGCGACTTCATCATGATTACGCTCGGTACGGGCCTCGGATCGGGTTTCGTCGCCAACGGCGAGATGATCTACGGCCATGATGGCTTTGCCGGAGAGTTCGGCCATGTCATCGTCGAGCGCGACGGCCGCGAGTGCGGTTGCGGGCGGAAGGGCTGCCTGGAGACCTATGTTTCGGCTACGGGTATCAAGCGTACGGCATTCGAACTGATGGCCAAAATGTCGGCTCCCAGCAAGCTGCGCGACATCGCTTTCGGCGATTTCGACGCTTCGATGATCTCCGCCGCTGCCGAGCAGGGCGATCCCATCGCACTCGAAGCCTTCCGTTTTACGGGCGAGATGCTCGGTCGTGCGTTGGCCGACGTGGTGACCGTCACGTCGCCCGAGGCGATTTTCCTCTTCGGCGGCCTGTCGAAGGCGGGCAAGCTGATCTTCGAGCCTACGCAGTGGTACATGGAGGAGAATATGCTCTTTGCATTCAAGAACAAGGTGAAGCTGCTTCCGAGCGGTATCCAGGGTAAGAATGCCGCGATTCTCGGCGCTTCGGCCCTGATCTGGCAGGAGGAGAAAAAAGCCGTATTCGCCGGGCCGGTCTGTTTCGCTCCGATTCGGGCCGCCGGTTTACGGTATGAGGGAGAAGTCCGCGGACTTCTCCCTCTTATTTATTTCGTTTCGGCGCTGTCTTCCGCTGTCCTCCGCCTCTGTTGCGTTCCTGCCCGTTTCGTTGGGCGTGCTCTTTCCTTTCCGGCAGGCCGTGCGTGCTGCCGAAAACAAATCCCGGTCTTCGTAGCGAAGACCGGGAATTCATATGTTCGTGCGGGTTGCAGCCGGGGCCGGCGGATTGCCGGACCCCGGTGCCGCGGTTAGCGCATCGCGATCTGCGAGGTTCCGATCAGGCGGCCGTCGCAGAACAGTTGTACGGTGTAGGCACCAGCGGCAAAGCCTGTGCTGTTATAGTAGATACCCACTTCGAGATCCTGGTTCTGGTAGTCCACTTCGCGCATGGCCGAATAACTCAGGCGTTCGCCCTCGAAATCGAAAGTCGGCATGGCCTCGGTCGTCAGCACATAGCCGTCGGGCGAGGTGATACGGACGTAGACGGTCTTTTCGCCCGGTGTCGCCAGCTCGTTGGCCGTCAGTACGAAATCCACGCGCAGGCGCGCGGCATTCTTGATCCTCGATACGGGTTTGCTGTTGGCGTTGAGCGCCGAGAGACGGATGTCGCGGGCGCGGATCACGGCGCCGACACGTACCTTGTTGTCCAGTTCGGCAGCCTTCTCCTCGGCCATTTCGGCGCGCAGCTTCGCCGACGAGATCTCCTTGCGGTAGGTTACGTTCTCGTTGATGAGTTTTTTGTTGAGCGTATTGAGCGAGTCGATCTGGCGGATGTAGCTCTTCATGATCGTGCGCAGCGTACCCACCTCCTTTTCGTACTGTTTGATCTTGGCCAGGTTCCATGAACGCTCCTTTTTCAGGCGCGTCATCAGCGAGTCTGCGCGGTCGCGTTCCACGTTGAGGTTGGCCGAAATGCTGTCGTTGGTCACCTGCAGGTTGTCGTAGTCGGTCATCAGGCGTCCCAGGTCGTTCTGGATCGAGTCGCGGTCGGCCTGCAACAACTGGTTGTCGACCATCTGCTGGCGGTGTATGCTGAAATAAAGTACCGAAAGCGCCACCAGGATCACCGAGAGGATGATGATGACGATGCGGTAGCCGCGGATGGATTTTTCCGGGACGGGCTGCGACATCATGTAATCGTCGTCCTCGAACTCCGAGGGGTCGTACCCTTGCTTATTCTCTTCCATAAAAGCTGGTTTTTCGGAAATAGGATTAATTTGATGTTGCCGGGGTAACTTTCGTTTCTGCAAAGATATAAAATTTTTATTTTATCAGGCTCGTCATCGGGTATTTAAGCCCCTTGTAGCCCGAAATATAGGCATTGATGCTGCCTACGCGGACGGGCGACTCGATGTAAAGCGGGATTTTGTTCTCGTCGTCCGAGATCCATAGCGTGAAGACCGTGCCGTCGGTGAAGGAGAACCCTTCGGAAGTGCCCAGCTGGCATTCGAACTTCAGGGTCTTGAAGCGTCCCATGTTGCGGATCTTCTTCGTTTCGCGGCTTATGTACCTGTAATTCAGGTGCCGGATCGTGTCCTGCAATACCATCTGGAGGGTTGCGGGCTCACCGGGTTTGAAATCCTCGGCATTGGCCGAGCGCATGGTGAAGAAAAGCGCGATGGCATCCATGCTCTCGGGAGTCAGGGGCATGGTTTTCTCCTCGAAAGGCCGTTGGCGCCGCCGCCACCGGGTATGCACCTGGTCGTTGTCCCAGTCGTAAGTGTAATAGCTCTGGAACGTGTAGTCGCCCTCCTTGAGGTCGCTTTCGAAACGTACCGGACGCAGCGTCTCGGGGCTGATCCACACCGTGTAGATATCTTCGAGGTTGAAGAACCAGCGGTAGGTGGGCAGCGTGCGGCCGATGCCCTCGACCTTGTAGAACTTGCGGTCGTCGAGCTGCACCTCGCTCGTCTTGACCTCGACCGCTCCCACCTCGGTGTTGGGGAACATCTTGGCCTTGTAGCTGACGCGGTAGAAAAGCTGCTCGCCCGGGTGGTAGAGCTGGGCTGCGGCAGGCAGTGCGGCGGTGAATAACAATATCGTGAATAACAGTCGTTTCATGGAAAAAGGGTTTTTAATGGATAAACGGTCGTGGGTATGAAATATTACGAAATCATCGAAAAATCAATCTCTTCGCGCCCCGAATAGCGCCTCCTTAACTCCCTGAGGCCGCGGTGCTCCGGCCGGGAGAGGGTGCGGTCGGCGGAGAGGATGCCGGCCGCCGCCTCGCGCGAAACGGTGAGTATTTGGACATCGAGCGTGGGGTTGGCGATCTTCAAATCAAACGCCATGCCGCTCTGGAGCGTCCCGTTGATGTCGCCCGCACCTCGCAGCTTGAGGTCGAGCTCTGCCAGGCGGAATCCGTCGTTGGTTTCGCACATGGCGTCGAGGCGTGCCCGCGACTCCTTCGAGAGCTTTTCGCCCGACATCAGGATGCAGTAGGATTGTTCGCCGCCCCGCCCTACGCGCCCGCGCAACTGGTGCAGCTGCGAGAGCCCGAACCGCTCGGCCGATTCGATGACCATGACCGTGGCGTTCGGCACGTCGACGCCTACTTCGATGACCGACGTGGCGACCATGATATCGGCCTCGCCCGACTTGAACTGGCGCATCGACTCCTCCTTGTCGGCGGGTTTCATCTTGCCGTGGCAGATCGTCGTGACGTAGTCCGGCAGCGGAAAATCGCGCGATATGGCTTCGTAGCCGTCGGTGAGGTCTTTGTAATCCATGGCCTCGGACTCCTTGATGAGCGGATATACGACATAGACCTGCCGTCCCTTGGCGATCTCCTGCTTCATGAAGCCGAACAGGCGCAGCCGCGCCGCATCGGTGTAATGTACGGTCTTGATCGGCCGTCGTCCCGGCGGAAGCTCGTCGATCACCGAGACGTCGAGGTCGCCGTAGAGGGTCATGGCCAGCGTGCGGGGAATCGGCGTGGCGGTCATCACGAGGATGTGCGGCGGCTGTTCGTTCTTGGTCCAGAGCCGGGCGCGCTGCTCCACGCCGAAGCGGTGCTGTTCGTCGATCACCACGAATCCGAGGTTGGCGAACTGCACCCGGTCTTCGATCAGGGCGTGCGTGCCGATGAGGATGTCCACTTCGCCCGACGCGATCCCTTCGAGCGCCAGCCGGCGCTCCTTGACCTTCGACGATCCGGTCAGGACCGCCGTCTTCACGTCCATGCCTTCGAGCATGCGCGTGATCGTCGCGAAGTGCTGGCGGGCGAGGATTTCGGTCGGGGCCATCATGCAGGCCTGAAAGCCGTTGTCCACGGCCAGCAGCATCGACATCAGCGCCACGAGGGTCTTGCCGCTACCCACGTCGCCCTGCAGCAGCCGGTTCATCTGGAATCCCGTCACGGTGTCCTGACGGATCTCCTTGACGACGCGCTTCTGCGCGCCGGTGAGCGGGAAGGGAGCTTTTCGTTGTAGAAGGTGTTGAAGACCCCCCGACCTTCATGAACAGGAAACCGTTGTTTTTGGCCAGGCGCTCCGTGCGGCGCGACTGGACGTTGAGCTGGATGCCCAGCAGTTCGTCGAATTTCAGCCTGTACTGTGCCTGCCGCAGCAGTTCGGGCGACTGCGGGAAATGGATGTTGTAGTAGGCGTCGCGCAGTGGGATCAGCCCGTAGCGGGTTCGCACCTCGTCGGGCATGTAGTCGGGGATATGGTCTTTGGCCAGCGCCCACGCATTGCAGATGATCTGGTACATGCCCTTGGCGCCGAGCACGTTCGAAAGTTTCTCGGTCGAGGGATAGATGCCCTGCATGCCGCTTTCGGCTTTGCGCGAGAGCGCCTGTTCCATGGTCTCCAGCTCGGGGTGCGCCATCGACAATTCGCCGCGGTAGAACGACGGCCGTCCGAAAATGAGGTATTCGCGTCCCACTTCGACCCGTTTTTCGATCCATTTGATACCTTGGAACCAGACCAGTTCGGCCGACCCCGTGGGGTCGGAGACATAGGCCGTGAAGCGGCGTTTGCGGCCCGTGCCGGCATAGGCTACGCCCGTCACGCGGGCGCGGAACTGGAGCAGGGTGGGCGCATCGTCGGTGATCTCGGCGATGCGGTAGACTTTCGTGCGGTCGATATAGCGGAACGGGTAGTGACGCAGCATGTCGCCCAGCGTACGGATGCCCAGCTCCTTGTCCAGAAGCCGGGCGCGGGCTTCGCCGACGCCGCCTACGAATTTTATGTCGTTGTCC
>JBKSUH010000083.1:0-8287 GCA_047233565.1 Alistipes sp. | reverse complement strand
ATAATACCGCGCGTATCCTTGATGGAGATACGCTTGCCGGTACCGTTCCAGCCCGTGTTCACCAGGTATGCCTTGGCACCGGCCTTCTTCATCTTCTTCACCAGTTCCTCAGCGTACTTGGTGGGGTGCAGCGAAAGGAATGCCGCGCCGAAGCATGCCGAGAAAGTCGGGGTCGGCTCGGTGATACCGCGCTCGGTACCCGCCAGCTTGGCGGTGAAGCCCGACAGGAAATAGTATTTGGTCTGCTCGGCATTGAGGATCGAAACCGGGGGCAGCACGCCGAATGCGTCGGCCGAAAGGAAGATCACCTTCTTGGCAGCCGGGGCTTTCGATACGGGTTTCACGATATTCTCGATGTGGAAGATCGGGTACGAAACGCGGGTGTTCTCGGTTACCGACTTGTCGGCATAGTCGATCTTGCCCTTCTTGTCTACCGTCACGTTCTCCAGCAGCGCGTTGCGGCGGATGGCGTTCCAGATGTCGGGCTCGTTCTCCTGCGAGAGGTTGATAACCTTGGCGTAGCAGCCGCCCTCGAAGTTGAATACGCCGTCGTCGTCCCAGCCGTGCTCGTCGTCGCCGATCAGCTCGCGCTTCGGGTCGGTCGAAAGCGTGGTCTTGCCGGTTCCCGACAGACCGAAGAAGATAGCCGTCTCGCCTTTGGCGTTGGTGTTGGCCGAGCAGTGCATCGAAGCCATGCCCTTGAGCGGAAGCAGGTAGTTCATGTAGGAGAACATGCCCTTCTTCATCTCGCCGCCGTACCACGTGTTGATGATGACCTGCATCTTCTCGGTGAGGTTGAAGACGACGGCCGTCTCCGAGTTCAGGCCGAGTTTCTTATAGTTCTTGACCTTGGCCTTCGAAGCGTTGAGCACCACGAAATCGGGCTCGCCGTATTTCTCCAGTTCGGCGTCGGTCGGACGGATGAACATGTTCTTTACGAAATGGGCCTGCCATGCGACCTCCATGATGAAACGGATCTTGAGGCGCGAATTCTCGTTGGCGCCGCAGAAAGTGTCCACGACATAGAGTTTCTTGCCCGACAACTCCTGGGTAGCGAGTTTCTTCAGCTCCTTCCAGGCAGCCTTCGTAACAGGCTTGTTGTCGTTCTTATATTCATCGGAAGTCCACCAGATCGTATCCTTGGTGGTCTCGTCCATTACGAAGAACTTGTCCTTGGGCGAACGGCCGGTATAAACGCCGGTCATCACGTTCACGGCACCGGTCTCGGTCAGCTGGCCTTTTTCGAAACCGCGGAGCCCCTTCTTGGTCTCCTCGCGGAAAAGTTCGTCGTACGACGGATTGTACACGATCTCGGTCACACCCGTGATCCCATACTTTTTCAAATCCATTTTGTCCATAATAATTGTTATTTTAATAAAACATCAAATCCTTGATTAACCTAACGTCGAAAATCCGCAAGACCGGACTTTAACCGCACAAAGGTAGAAAAACTTTTACACTTGTGAAAAATTAACAGTGAAACACAAAAAAGAACATTATTTTTCCGGCACCCGTATATGATTCATTTATAACTTCGCATCTCCTCCGCCCGAAGCCGCGTGCAGCTCAGAACTGCGGACATACCGCAACATGCTGCCGCGATTTCGGTTGTGCCGGACGAATCCGGCAGCCTCCGAAAAACGCGGAGCGCACCGGCTTTCGGCCTGTTTCTGAAAATCGGAAAATAATGTGCCGCCGTCTCCGTTTTTCTTAACTTTGGTAACCATGGCCGGACTCTTTCCACATACCCTTCTGCAAGCGCGTCTGCGCCTACTGCGACTTTTACAAAAGCGCGACCTGCGGCGCATGGACGACCTGCTGGCGGCCATGCACCGCGAACTGGACGACCGGCGCGGCTATCCGGGCGGCGAAGCGGTGACGACCCGCCATTTGGCGGCGGAACGCCGTCGCTCTGCACGCCCGAAGCGATCAGGGACTGCTGGACCACGCCGCACAACTCTTCGACTGCTCCGGCGCCGAAGAGACGACGCTCGAAGCCAATCCCGACGACCTAACGGCCGAGTACCTCGGCGGCTGCTCGAAGCGGGCATCGACCGCCTTTCGATCGGCGTACAGTCGTTCGACGACGACTGCCTGAAGCTGATGAACCGCCGCCACACGGCCGCGCAGGCGGCCGAAGCGGTCCGCGCTGCGCAGCGCGCCGATTCGGCAACATCACCGTCGACCTGATCTTCGGCGCGCCGGTTTCGGCGGCGATCGCTGCGCGCTCGCTCGATGCGGCCCTTTCGCTCGGCGTACAGCATATTTCGGCATACCATTTGACCGTCGAACCCGATGGCTGGGCGGTGCGCTGCGCGGGCGAATTCCGGGCCGTGGACGAGCAGGTCAGCGAAACGGAGTTCCTCACGGTCCACGAGACGCTGACCAGAGCGGGATTCGAACACTACGAAGTCTCGAATTTCGCCCTTCCGGGCTTCCGCGCCCGCCACAACGCGGCGTACTGGCACGGCGCGAAGTACCTCGGCATCGGTCCTGCGGCGCACCGTTCGACGGCGAGGAGCGGCACTGGAACGTAGGTTCGGTGGAGCGGTACATCGCGGGCGATCCGGCGGAACGCGAACTCCTCACGAACAGGGACCGTTTCAATGAGTACGTCATGACGGCGCTCCGAACCGCCGAAGGAATCGACACGCGGAGGTCGCGGCACGTTTCGGAGCAAAACGGCTGGCGCGGATGCAGGAAGAGGCAGCACCGTTCCTCCGTTCGGGTACGCTCCGCATAGCCCGGGGGCGGATGGCCCTCCCGCCGGAAAAATTCCTGATTTCGGATGCCGTGATCGGGGCACTTTTCGAAACATAACACGACATGCAACGATGTGAAACAGAAATGTTAAGTTATTATTAAATATTTTTACTAATTAATCGAACAAGGTTGTTTTATATAAATATAAGTATTACCTTTGCAGCGGTTTTCAACCGATTCATCGAGTAAATTACAAACAAGCATCACAAATATGAGCAATGCAAAACTAACCCCGATTACCTGTTCGAGGTAAGTTGAGGTCTGCAACAAAATCGCGCATCCATACGGTAGTCTCGACCAAAGCGCAAACGGCCATCGGAAATTCAACGAGCGCTACATCCTCATCGGCCCCGACCTGCAGCACGAAGGCGTGAACCCCGAATTCGAGGAAGACCCCGACTGCTGAAGGCATGGCGCCAGAGCGTATACAGCGACGGCCTCCGGATCCGCGTGGGACACTGGAAGATCAAGGGCGAGCCGACGGTGATCCTGGTGGACTTTACTTCGCTGATCCCCCGCAAAGACGAAATACTCAAGAAACTCTGGGAGACGTACCACGTGGATTCGCTCTCGGGACAGTGGGACTACATCGAGCCCGTGCTCTTCGGCTATGCCGCGGGCATGGTCATCGCCTCGTATGTCGACAATTTCTGCAACGCGACGGACAAGATCGCCGCGCATTTCCACGAGTGGATGACCGCCGCAGGCGGACTCCACCTGCGCAAACACGCCCCCTATGTGGCCACGCTCTTCACGACGCACGCCACGGTCATGGGGCGCTGCATCGCCGGCAACGGCCTGCCGCTCTACAACGACCTGGCCAAGTTCAATGCCGACGAACTGGCCCGGCAGTTCAATGTCGTGGCCAAACACTCGATCGAGAAGATGGCCGCCACATACCACGACGCCTTCCTCACGGTCAGCGACATCACGGCCAACGAATGCAAATACCTGCTGGGGCGTGAACCGGACGGCATCACCCCCAACGGGTTCGAAAACGACTTCGTATGGACGGGCGAGGAGTACGACGCCAAACGTGCCGAAGCCCGCACGGCGATGATCTCGGTAGCCGAAGCCTGCCTCGGGCACAAGTTCCGGAAGGAACCGCTGATCGTCGGCACCAGCGGCCGCTACGAATTCCGCAACAAGGGGCTCGACGTATTCATCGAGTCGCTCAAAAAGCTGGCCGCCTCCGACCGTCTCAAACGCGAAGTCCTGGCCTATGTCACCGTTCCGGCCGCCAACCGCGGCCCGCGTGCGGACTTGCAGGCACACCTGGCCGACCCGGCCAGCCCGATCGACGGCGGGCAGTACAAATACACGACCCACTACCTCGAATACCAGAACAGCGACCCGATCGTGAACGCCCTGAACGGCAGCATCCTCACGACCGACGATTCGAAGGTGAAGGTGATCTTCGTGCCGACCTACCTGAACAAGGCCGACGGCATCTTCAACAAGGATTACTACGAACTGCTCGTCGGTATGGACATCACGGTATTCCCCTCCTACTACGAACCGTGGGGCTATACGCCGCTCGAATCGGTGGCATTCTCGGTGCCGACCATCACCACGACCCTCGCAGGGTTCGGGCTGTGGGTCGACAAGCAACGCGAGCACCTGGGCGTGGAGGTCATCCGACGCGACGACTACAACGACAAGGAGGTCGAGGAGAAGATCGCCGACTCGCTGCTGCGCTTCAGCGCGCTGGACGAGAAACATGTCTCCGAGATGCGCGTTTCGGCCTACGAGATATCGGAAACTGCGCTCTGGGAGCACCTTTTCGCCGCCTACGAACAGGCCTACTCCGAGGCTGTCGAAAGTTCGGTGATCCGTACCAACCGCGCCGTGCTCGACGAGAGCAACGCCCGCAACGAACAGATCAACTTCGTGCGCCAGCAGCTTTTCGCCGAGAAGCCCAACTGGAACCGCATGATGGTCGACAAAACCCTGCCCAAGCGCCTGCATGCCCTGGAAGAACTTTCGCGCAACCTCTGGTGGTACTGGAACCCCGGGCCCCGCGACCTGTTCGAAGGCATCGACCCGGCACTCTGGGCCGAATGCGAGCGCAACCCGATCGCTTTCCTCGACAAACTGAGCGTGGAACGCATAAAGGGGCTCGAACGCGACGAGGCCTTTCTCGGGCAGCTCGACGCCGTATATGCGCAGTTCCGCGACTATATGAACGAAAAACCCGCCCCGAAGACCCCCACGATTTCGTATTTTTCGATGGAATACGGCCTGCACTCGTCGCTCAAGATCTACTCGGGCGGCCTGGGCATACTCGCGGGAGACTACCTCAAGGAGGCCTCGGACAAGAACGTCCCGATGGCAGCCGTGGGCCTGCTTTACCGGTACGGCTACTTCACGCAGCGCCTTTCGGCACAGGGGGCGCAGGAGGCGACCTACGAGGCACAGAATTTCTACAAGCTGCCGATCTCGCCCGTGCGCGACGAAGCCGGCAACTGGATGACGGTCACCATCGCCTTCCCGGGACGTACGCTCTGGGCACGCGTCTGGAAATGTCAGGTGGGACGCACGGACCTCTACCTACTCGACGCGGACTTCGAGGCCAACCTCGAAGAGGACCGGCAGATTACGCACCACCTCTACGGCGGCGACTGGGAGAACCGGCTCAAGCAGGAGATCCTGCTCGGCATCGGCGGTATCCGCGCGCTGCGCAAGCTGGGCATCAAGCACGACGTGTTCCACTGCAACGAGGGACATGCCGCGTTCATCGGCATCGAGCGCATCCGCGACCTGGTGAACCACAAGAAGCTCTCCTTCTCGGAGGCGCTGGAGGTGATCCGTTCCTCGTCGCTCTTCACGACGCACACCCCCGTGCCCGCCGGGCACGACGCCTTCCCCGAGTCGATGATCCGCCAGTACATGTCGCACTACCCCGACGTGCTGGGCATCACCTGGGAGCAGTACATCAACCTGGGCAAGACCAACCCCAACGACCCCAACGAGAAGTTCTCGATGTCGGTGCTGGCCTGCAACCTCTCACAGGAGGTCAACGGCGTATCGTGGCTCCACGGCGAAGTGTCGAAGGAGATCCTGGGCAACATGTGGCCGGGTTATTTCAAGAACGAACTCCACATCGGCTATGTCACGAACGGCGTACACTTCCCGACATGGATCGCGACGAACCTGCGCCGCCTCTACGCCCGCTATTTCGCCGACGGCTTCGAGGGGCACGCCTACGACATCCCGGCATGGCAGAAAGTCCACAACATCCCCGACGGGGAGCTGTGGGCCGGGCGCATGCACCTCAAGAACAAGCTCATCAAGCATATCCGCAAGCGTTACAGCGACCCCAGCCAGGTGCGGCTCGACTCGCCGCGCCAGATGTTGCAGGTCATCGAGGGCATCAAGCCCGACGTGCTGTCCATCGGTTTCGCACGCCGCTTCGCAACCTATAAGCGCGCCTACCTGCTCTTCACGAACCTCGACCGGCTCTCGGCCATCGTGAACAACAAGGAGCGCCCCGTGCAGTTCATCTTCGCCGGCAAGGCCCACCCCAACGACAAGCCGGGGCAAGACCTCATCAAACGCATCGTCGAAGTGGCCGCCATGCCGCAGTTCGTGGGCAAGATCCTCTTCCTGCAGAATTACGACATGGAGCTGGCACGCCGCATGGTGCAGGGCGTCGACGTATGGCTCAACACCCCGACCCGTCCGCTCGAAGCTTCGGGGACGTCGGGCGAGAAGTGCGTCATGAACGGCGTGCTGCAATTCTCGGTGCTCGACGGATGGTGGGTCGAAGGCTACAAGGAGGGCGCCGGGTGGATGCTGCCCATGGAGCGCACCTTCGCCGACCAGCACTATCAGGACGAGCTCGACGCCGAAATGATCTACAACACCATCGAGGAGCAGATCGTCCCGAAATATTACGACCGCGACAGGGACGGCGTACCCCACGCATGGGTGGAGTCGGTCAAGAAATGCGTTGCCGACATCGCATCGAATTTCACGACCAACCGCATGCTAAACGACTACGAGGAACGGTTCTACAACAAGCTCGCGGCACGCAAGCACCGGATCGTCGAGGGCGGCTACAAGCTGGCCCGCGAGATCGCGGCCTGGAAACGCAAGGTTTCGGCCGCATGGGACAAGGTCCGCGTGATCGACGTCCAGCGCGTGAGGATCGACGACGAGGCGATCTTCGTCGGCGAGAAGTACCACTTCGAAGTGACGGTGGACATCGCCAACCTCCGGCCTGAGGATATCGGCGTCGAGATGGTCATCGCCCAGCAGATCGTCGTCGGCGGCAAGGTGAACGTAACCCGCACCATCGGCTGAAACACACCAAAACCGACGGCAGCCGCGTGACCTATGCGCTGATTACGTTCCCGGCGAGGCCGGCACGTTCGACGTGGCGCTGCGTATTTTCCCGGTGAACCCGCACCTGCCCCATCGCATGGATTTTGCATTGGTAAAATGGGCTTAGCCAATTTGGCCCTAATAATGTAAAAAAGATATGAATTTTCGGAAATGCGATTGCCTTTTCGCAAAAATTCAGCTATCTTTATAGAACGAACCGTATTTTTAGAAGGACATGTCAGCACTTACTTTCGACAAAAGCGAATTGGGCAACCTGGAGTATTCGCTCCAGCGCGAGATGCTCTCCACAGACCGTATCGGCGGATATATGAGCACGACTATCGTCTGCTGCAACACCCGCCGCTACCACGGCCTGATGGTAGCGCCCATAGACGACAGCGACAGGACGTATGTCCTGCTCTCGTCGCTCGACGAAACCATCGTCCAGCACGACCAGACATTCAACCTGGCCCTGCACCGCTTCAAGGGGGTATACGAGCCGCGCGGACACAAGTATATCACCGACTTCAAATATACGCCGACCCCCACGATCACCTACCGCGTGGGCGGCGTGATCCTGCGGAAGGAGATGCTGTGGATACACAAGCGCACGCAGCTGATGATCCGCTACACGCTCGTCGAAGCGAATTCGGAAACGCACCTGCGGCTGCGGCCTTTCCTCGCCTTTCGCGACAAACACGCGCTGACGCATGCCAACATGGAGGCCGACGGGCACTCCTACCCGGCAGTCAACGGTGTGAAATGCCGCCTCTACAACTCGTTCCCGTGGCTCTATCTCCAGACGAGCAAACCCGGGCGGAGTTCGTGCCCGCGCCCGACTGGTACTACGGATTCGAATACCAGCAGGATCTGGCCCGCGGTTATGACGGTTACGAAGACCTGCTCACGACGGGCTATTTCGAAACGGAACTCAAGAAGGGCGAAAGCATCATCTTCTCGGCCTCGCTCGACGAAATGGGATCGGTCAAGACCATCGAAGAGGTATTCGCCGCATCCATCGCCCGGCGCACGCACAAGATCGACTTCATCAGCTGCCTGGAGCACTCGGCGCGGCAATTCATCATCCGGCGTCCCGGCGACCGCACCGAAGTGGTGTCGGGCTACCCGTGGCACGGGGTTTCGGGGCGCCAAACCTTCGTTTCGCTCCCGGGCATCACGCTCGAACAGGGGCATAAGG
>JBKSUH010000082.1:0-8292 GCA_047233565.1 Alistipes sp. | reverse complement strand
ATATATCACATCGGGCGCGGGGAGCGTCCAAAGCGACAAGTTCTGGCGCTGGGGCGACGACAATCTCTTCCCCAATGCCCTGGCGCTGATGGCCCGGCGTTCGGTCACGCACCGCCGCATCATCAACGACAAGGCCGACTACATCTCGGGCAAGGGGTTTTCCTGCGACGAGGGGCATGAACCCCTGCTCGCAGCCTTCATCCGACGTGTGAACGGCGACGGGGAGAGCCTGCGGCAGGTGCTCAACAAGCTGGCCTTCGACAAGGCCCTGTTCGGCAACGCCTTCCTCGAAATAGTGACCGACGCGGAACACTCGTTCCTCGCGTTCCACCACCAGGACGCTTCGCGCTGCCGCGTGGCCCGCGATTCGGCGCACATCCTCCTGCACCACGACTGGGCGGCTTTCAACGCCGCCGAGGCACGGACGCTGCCCCTCTACCCGGCCTTCGAACGGCAGGAGGACGGCACGCTGCGGGCCATGATCCACTACAAGGACTACGAACCGATGTTCGAACACTACGGCGTACCGCCCTATATCGCCGGGTTCAACGTCTCGGCCATCGCCTACAAGACCGACAAATGGAACATCTCGCGGCTCGACAACTCGTTCCAGCTCTCGGGCGTGATGATGCTCGACAGCACCGTGGACAACGAATCCGAAGCCGAGCGCATCGTACGGCTGGCCGAACAGAAATTCGCAGGCAACCCCGGGCAGGTGATGTTCGTCATCCGCGACGGCGGCGAGGGCGACAATTCACGCTTCATCCCCATCGCGTCGCAGAACGAAGGCGACTGGCAGGCGCTGCACGAACAGGCCGTGTCGGACATCGTCGTGGCACACTCATGGTTCCGGACGCTGAGCGGACTGGACTACGCCTCGGGATTCAGCGCCGAGCGTATCCTGCACGAGTACGAAGTGGCACTCAACACGGTCATCCTCGGCGAGCAGGCCGAACTGACGGAGCCCGTGCGCGAGGCGATCACGTCCATCCTGGGGATAGACGCCTCGTCGTTACAGGTCATCAACCGTCCGCCGACGCGCTCCAAACCCATCTACATGAAGGTCTGGGAAGCCCGCAAGGCCGACGGGCTGGATTACGACCCCGATGACGAGCGCCAACAGGCGTTCCTGTCGGAGATCACGAAATACAACATACGAAGCATAGAATAAGGCCGGTTCTTCGGGCCTTTCGAAACTTGCCGTTCGCCGCCTCCGGCGTCGTTTACAGGTCCGACCCGCCCTGAATCCCCGCCCCGGCGGGGTTGCCGCACGCGACCAAGATGACGCAAAGGTTGTCTTGCTTTTCCCGCACCGGCACGCTGTTGCCGCGTTTGTGGCTATGACGCCCCGCGGGAACTCTGCGCCGCTTTCAGCGCTATTCGAAAATCATTTCAACCACGACAATCATGAACACACTGATCACCCCTGCACAAGCCGTCGCATCGGCCTTTACGGACGGGGAGTACCTTGCGCCGGAAGCCATCGGCGAAGGCGACATCGCGGCGGCCGAACAACGCTACATCGTGCCCGTCATCGGACGGGCATTCCACGAAAAACTGCTCGCAGGCCTCCATGCCGGCTTCACGGCCGAATACCTCGCAGCCCCGGTAGCGCTCTTCACCCGCATCGCCGTACAGCCGCGGCTCGACATCCGCACCGGACAGTGCGGCACCGTAGCCCCCAAATCGGGCTCCTACCAGCCGGCCGACGCCCAGTCGCTGCGCGAACTGCAACGCAGCCTGCGCCGCCAGGCCCGCACGCTCCTGCGCCGCGCTGCGGAACACCTCGAAGCACATGCCGCGGAATTTCCCGGGTACGATCCCGACAACAACATCCTCAAACGCTGCACGACCGATGGAAACCTTATACAGACTCATTAGCGGCCTCACGGCGGGTTTCATCGCCCTGTTCGCCCCCATAGGCCCGCTGGTGGCATGTGCCATGGCATTCATCGGCATCGACTTCCTCTCGGGCGTAGCCGCCAGCCGCGCCGCTGCCCGCCGCAAGGGGCACACCTGGTATTTCGAAAGCTGCGAGGCCTGGCGCACGGTGCTCAAACTGGGACTTACGGTCACGGCCATCGCCATGGCCTGGCTGATAGACAGCTGTGTCTTGGACTTCATGCAGCTGAACGTGGCACGGCTCTTCACGGGTTTTACATGCGGCGTGGAGTTGTGGTCGTTCCTCGAAAATGCCGCACAGCTCTCCGATGCACCGCTGTTCCATTGGCTGCGCCGCTGCGTACGCCGCCGCATCCGGAGAGAGGCGGGCGATGAGTAGGGGGCTGAGCAACCGGAACCCCGGCAATATCCGGCAGTCGGCGGTCCGCTACAAAGGCGAGGTGCGGCCCTCGCGTGATCCGGCGTTCAAGCAGTTCGAATCCATGCCGTGGGGGTACCGGGCGATCTTCGTCCTCTTGGACACCTACCGCATCCGCCACGGTCTGGATACCATACGCGGCATGATCTCGCGCTGGGCCCCGCCTTCGGAGAACCGCACGGAAATCTACATCCGCGCAGTCGCCGACGCCGTGGGCATTGCCGACGACCGGCCGGTCGATACCCGCGACCGGACGACGATGCTCCGCATGGCGGCGGCCATTTCGCGGGTGGAAAACGGCACGGCGGCCGATATGGACGACGTGGAGCGGGGTTGGGAGCTATTTCGCCAATAGCGGCGGAGAGTCCCGCCCGATCCGGCGTCCGCATGAAAACCTTTTGCCCGAACAGCACACAAACAGCCCTCTTTTGTTATATTTGCAGGTATGAAATCCGAATTCCTGCTTGCCAAACTCGACCGTATGCCGATGCTGAAAGCCGTCGTGCCGTTTGCGGCCGGGATTCTCGCCGCCGACCGCTTCGCACTGCCCCTGTGGTTTCTCGCAGGGACCTTTTGCTCTCCGGCGTCTCGGCGCTGCTTCTCCAGTCGCCGCTCTGCACCCTCGCCATGCTCTTCACGGCGGGATTCGGCGCGGCACAGCTCCGCGATACCGGACGCACGGTACCTTACGGGGTATACACGGCCTATGAACTCTCCGTCGAGGGCATCCCCGCCGACCGGGGCGCTATGCTTCCGCCGAAGCGACCGTCACGGCGTGGCGCGACCCGGCCGACGGCACGTGGCACCCGCAGGCGACCGGGTGACGCTCCATGCCGACAGCCTAACGGCCCTGCATCCGGGCGAGCGTCTCCGCTGCCGGGGCACGGTCCGGCCGCTGCGCGGCGGCGGAGAAGTTACCGCCGCCTGATGACGCGGCGGGGATTCGCGGGAACGATATGGCTGTCGGAGCGAACCATACTCGAACGATTGCCCGCCCGCAATACGGCCCTGCATCTGCATGCCGCCGAACGAATGGGCCGTCTGAGAATCCCCGGCGACGCGGGTGCCGTCTGCCGCGCCATGACGGCGGGCGACCGGAGCGGCATCACGCCCGAACTGCGCGCGGCCTATTCGCGCAGCGGACTGTCGCACCTGCTGGCCGTCTCGGGACTGCACACGGGCATCGTCTTCGCACTGGTCAACCTCATGCTGTGGTGGCTGCCGCTGCTGCACCGCGGGCACTTGGTGCGCAACCTGCTCGCAACGGTCTGCATCTGGCTGTTCGTCGCGGCGGCCGGATTCTCGCCCAGCGCCGTGCGGGCGGCCGTGATGTGCACGATGCTCCAGTTCGCACTGGCCTCGGCGTCGGAGTACGTCGCACTCAACGCACTGGCGGCCGCCGGCTTCGGGATGCTGCTGTGGAACCCCGCCTGGCTGGGCGACATCAGTTTCCAGCTCTCGTTCATCGCCGTCGCGGCCATCCTCGCCTGGGGCGTACCCTCTGCCGCCGGCTCCGCACCCGGCGGCGGGCGCTGAATCCGATCACCGACGCGCTGGCGGTCAGCCTTGCGGCGACGCTGGCCACGGCGCCCCTCGTATCGCATACGTTCGGCATCGTGCCGCTGGCGGGAGTCGTCGTCAATCCGGCAGCGATCCTGCTCGGAAGCGTCGTAGTGCTGGCCGGCGCGCTCTGGATGCTGCTGCCGGTCGGATGGGCGGCCCCGGCATTCGAATGCGTGTTGTCGCACACGGCCGAAGGACTCAACGCTGGCGCGCGTCACGGCGGATCTGCCCTGCACTGCGGCGGAATACGCCCTCGGCGGAGGGGCGACGGCGGCCGTTTACCTCTTTTTCACGCTCGCAACGGTTGCGGCGTGGTCCGCCGAACCGAAAAAAGCGTACATTTGCCCGCATGATGACCCCGAAGAATACGCTGCTGCTGACGGACGAAGTGCAGCGGGCCATCGCCGCCAACCGCGGCCGCGACCCGCTGGAGGTGGCCTTAGACCGCAACACACCCCACGCCCGGCTGGTCGCCACGCAGGTCAAGTACCTCGCGCGGGCAGAGGCGAAACTCCCCTCGTACGCCGCCGCACAGTGCATCCTGCCGCCGCTGGCGTTCGAACAGGCATCGAGCGAAGCCTGCGCCGCCCACAAGCGGATCGCGGGCGGGGCCGTCCTCGATCTCACCTGCGGGCTGGGCGCCGACGCCTTTTTCTTGGCGCGTCGTTTCCGCCGCGTGGTGACGCTCGAACGCGACCAGACGCTCGCCCGCATCGCCGCGGAGAACTACCGGCGGCTCGGCGCCACGAACATCGAGGTCGTCAACACCTCCGCCGAAGCATACCTCGCACAGCCCGGACTGCATTTCGACTGGGTCTATGCCGACCCCGACCGCCGTTCGGGCGACGGACGCAAACTGGTACGGCTCGAGGATTGTTCGCCCGACATACTCTCCCTGATGCCGCTCATCGGCAGGACTTCGGGACGACTGTGCGTCAAAAACTCCCCGCTGTTCGACATCGGCGAGGCGCTGCGGCTCTTCCCCGGCGCCCGCGTAGAGGCCGTATCGCTGGGCGACGAATGCAAGGAGGTCGTCATCTATGCCGACGGCACGGGCCCCGGCATTACCGCGACCGCCCTCGGACGCGGCTCGTTCACGGCAACGCCCGCCCAAGCCGGCGCACCCCCGCACCCGGGGGCGTTCGAACCGGATCGTTACCGGTGGCTCGTGGTACCCGATGTGGCGTTGCAGAAAGCGCGGCTGGCACGGCTGCACCTGCGCGGCAAAGCCGACATATGGAGCGAAAACGGCTACGGATTCGCCGCCGAAGAGCCGCAGGGGTAATCGGCAAGGTATTCGCAGTCGAAAGCATCGAACCGTACGACCCGCGGCGGCTGAAACGCAGCCTGAAAGGAGCCGGAGCCGAGCTGATGAAACGCGACTTCCCGTTCGAGCCGAGGAGCTGGCCCGGCGGCTGGGCGTGCACGCGGGAGCCGACGTGCGGCTGGCCTTCACCAAAATCGGAAACGGATTTTGGGCGGTCCGGTGAAATAGCTATATTTGCAGCATATCGGAATGCGCCCGGCGGCGTTCGGCGCGCAGTCCGTTTGCAGGAATCGTAACAGCCTATGAAAATCAGCGAAATATTCACCTATTTTACGGACACGATCTTCCGGCGCGACATCCGCGAATGGCGCAACCCGGTGATCCGCTGGCTCGTGCAGCAATACCGGCTGCTGTTCTATACGGCGCGGGGCCTGCTCGAACACGGCACCATCGTCCGCAGCGCGGCACTCACGTTCTACACGCTGATGTCGCTGGTACCGATCGTCGCGGTGGTCTTCGCCGTTGTCAAGGGTTTCGGGCTGGCCGACGGGCTGGTGGAAAACCTCTACGCCCTCTTCCCGCAGAACCCCGAGATCGTAGACTACATCGTCACGTTCGCCGAAAAGGCGCTCGCCCGTACGCAGGGCGGCGTGGTGGCCGCCGTGGCGCTGGTCATGCTCTTCTGGGCGGTGATCCGGGTCTTCGGCTCGATCGAAAGCGCCTTCAACAACATCTGGGAGGTCAAGGTCGAACGCAGCCTCACCCGCCAGTATACCGACTACATCGCCGTGGTGATGATCGTCCCTGTGTTGTGGATCGTCGCCAATGCCGTCGGCAGCTACGCCCAGCAGATGCTGGGCTTCGACGGCAGTTGGTATTTCACCCTGCTCTCGCACCTGGCGTCGATGGTCATCATCTGGATCATGTTCACCATCCTGTATATCATCATCCCCAATACGAAGGTCAAATTCAGGAGCGCCCTGATGGCGGGCATCGTCGCCGGCACGCTTTTCCTGCTTTTCCAGTGGGGTTATCTCTATATCCAGCGGTGGATGACCTCCTACAACGCCATCTACGGCAGTTTCGCAGCGCTGCCGCTGTTGCTCATCTGGCTCCAGACCTCGTGGCAGATCCTGCTGTTCGGCGGCGAATTGTCGTTCGCCTACCAGAACATCGCCCGTTTCGGCGAAGAGCGCGAATCGCTCCTCATCAGCTACGACCAGCGGCGCAAGATCCTGCTGGCCGTGATGCTCACGGTCGTGCGGCACTTCCGCGGCCAGGGCGGCGCCACCCCGGCCGACGAGATCCGGGCACAACTGGATCTGCCCACGCGCATCGTCAACGACATCCTTTACCAGCTCGTGCAGGCCGGACAACTGATCGCCGTGCCCTCGGGCGACGGCGAGCGCGAAGTGGCCTTCGCCCCGGCGCACGACACCGGGACGCTGACCGTCTACGGGGTGCTCGAAGCGGTCGAAGCGTCGGGACAGACGACCGTCGATCTGGCCCGCAACGCCGAACTGACCCGCATCGACCGGGAGTTGGAGAACCTGAAGGAAACGGCCCGCAAATCGCAGGACAACGTGCGGCTGGTGGACCTGCTTTAACGAAACGACAAAGAAACTTATGGAACGCGTAGTCATAATCGGCAGCGGCAACCTCGCGGAAGCATTGGCGCAGGCCGTCGCCCGAAGCGGCCTGCAACTGGTACAGTTGTTCGCCCGCAACGCCGCACGGGGGGAGGCTGTCGCCGCACTCGCCGGAACGCAGTGGACGGCAGACCCGGCACGGCTGGCCGACGCGGACATATACCTGATCTCTGTGAGCGACAAGGCCGTCGGGGAGGTAGCCGCGGCGCTGCCCCTGCCTGCAGGAGCCGTCGTCGCCCATACTGCGGGGAGCGTGCCGCTCGATGCGCTTCCCGCCCATGCACGCCGCGCCGTCTTCTATCCGCTGCAAACCTTCACCAAAGGGCGCAGCGTGGATTTTTCGCAAATCCCCCTCTTCCTCGAAACCGATGACTCCCCCCTGCGTCCCGCACTCGAAGCCTTCGCCCGCCGTCTTTCGCACACGGTGGTGTGGGCCGACTCGGCCTGCCGCGCCAAGGTGCACCTCGCGGCGGTTTTCGCCTGCAATTTCGTCAATCACATGTACGCCGTCGCAGAGCGCATCGCCGGCAGTGCGGGACTTCCGTTCGACGTGCTCAAGCCGCTGATCGCCCAGACCGCCGCCAAGGCACTCGACGCCGCCTCCCCGGCCGACGTGCAGACAGGCCCCGCCGTGCGCAACGACCTGCCCACGATGGCACGCCACCGTGCACTGCTCGCCGCCGCCCCCCGACTCGAAAACATCTACTCGATAATAAGTAACAACATATGGGAAATTTCAAAGAAGATATAGCCCGCACCGAGGCGTTTATCTTCGACGTGGACGGCGTGATGACCGACGGCGGCATCATCCCCACGCCCGACGGCGATTTCATCCGCCGCTACAATGCCAAGGACGGCTATGCGCTGGGCTACGCCGTCAAGATGGGCTACAAGGTCTGCATCATCACCGGCGGACGCGGCAAGACGCTCGAAAACCGCCTGCGGATGCTGGGTATCAACCGCTACTACACCGACTGCATGGACAAAATCACGGCCATGCGGGAATATTTCGCCGACGAGGGCATCGACCCCGCGCACGCGATCTACATGGGCGACGACATCCCCGACTTGGAGTGCATGCGCGAGGTGGGCATCCCGGTCTGCCCGGCCGACGCCGCGGCCGAAGTGATCGAGGCTTCGCGTTACGTCTCGGAGTTCCGGGGCGGCGAAGGGGCCGTGCGCGACATCGTCGAACAAGTGCTCCGCGCCCGCGGCGACTGGGCGAAAAACTCCGAGGGCGTCACCCCGTCGTCGCTGGCGGCGTCGCGGTAAACCCGCTCCGAAAAGGCCACGAAAAAGCCGGGCTTCGCAGGAAGCCCGGCTTTTCCATATACTGCCTAAAGGCACCTATTGCATCCATTCCACGTCCGTCGCGTCGCGGAACAGAATGTTGAGCGGTCGCGCCATGCTCTCGGCATTCGCGGCGAAGATGAACCGCACTTTATCGAGGGGCACCGTCAGGAACACCGTCGAGGGGTCGCCGCCGATCATGT
>JBKSUH010000081.1:0-8335 GCA_047233565.1 Alistipes sp. | reverse complement strand
CGTTGTAGACGCGGGCGATTTCGGTCAGCACCATCTTGTAGTTGCGCATCACCTCCTCGAAGCGCAGCGGGCCCTCCGAGAGCGCCGGGATGCCCTTGACCATCAGCGTGCCGGTGTTCTCGCAGCGGCCGCCGTTGATGGCCAGCAGCAGCGCCTTGGCCAGGTTGCAGCGCGCGCCGAAGAACTGGATCTGGCGGCCGATGTCCTGGTACGATACGCAGCAGGCGATGCCGTAGTCGTCCGAATGGCGCACTTCGCGCATCAGCTCGTCGTTCTCGTACTGGATCGAGCTGGTGTCGGCCGAAACCTTGGCGCAGAAATCCTTGAATCCCTGCGGCAGGTCGGGGCTCCACAGGATCGTGAGGTTGGGCTCGGGCGACGGGCCGAGGTTGTAGAGCGTCTGCAGGAAACGGAACGAGGTCTTGGTCACCTTCGTGCGGCCGTCGTTGAAGCGTCCGCCGATGGCTTCGGTCACCCACGTCGGGTCGCCGGCGAAGATGTCGTTGTAGGACTGCATGCGCAGGTGGCGTACCATGCGCAGCTTGATGACGAACTGGTCGATGAGCTCCTGTGCGAACACCTCGTCGATGTTGCCGTGCGCCAGGTCGTATTCGATGAAGATGTCGAGGAACGACGACACGTTGCCCAGCGACATCGCGGCGCCGTCCTGTTCCTTCACGGCTGCGAGGTAAGCCATGTAAACCCACTGCACGGCCTCCTGTGCCGAATGCGCCGGGCGGCTCAGGTCGAGCCCGTAGTATTCGCCCATCGTGCGGATCTCCTTCAGCGCCTTGATCTGCTCGGCGACCTCTTCGCGCAGGCGGATGCGGGCGTCGGTCATCGGGCCGGTCAGGTTGCGCAAGTCCTGCTGCTTGGCTTCGATCAGGCGGTCGGTGCCGTAGAGCGCCAGGCGGCGGTAGTCGCCGATGATGCGGCCGCGGGCGTAGTTGTCGGGTAGGCCCGTCAGGAAGCCCAGCGAACGGAACGAGCGTATCTCCTCGGTGTAGACGTCGAACACGCCGTCGTTATGCGTCTTGCGGTAATGGGTGAAAATATCCCTGACCTTCTCGTCCACGTCCACGCCGTTCTCCTTGCAGGCGCGCGATACGACGTTGATGCCGCCGAAGGGCTTGATGGCCCGCTTGAGCAGCTCGTCGGTCTGCAAGCCCACGATCAGCTCCTGTTCCCTGTCGATATAACCCGCCTTGTGCGAGGTAATGGTCGAGACGGTGGCGTTGTCCAGCGAGCGGACGCCGTTGTTGGCGCGCTCCTCTTCGAGTGCCTTGAGACAGAGGTTCCAGATGTGCTTGGTACGTTCGGTCGGGCCCTGCAGGAAAGACGCGTCGCCCAGGTAGGGGGTGATGTTTGTCTGTACGAAGCTCGTCACGTTGATCTCTTTGCTCCAAAGCCCGTCGATAAAGGTTTTGTTCAGTTCCATAGATGATATTGTTCGTTTTGAGATGATAATTGTCCTATTTCGGTCGGCAAAGATACGTTATTTTTCACACCGGCCAAAGAGCGGTTACAATTTTTAAAAAATTTAAAAATACCTACGATCAGGTATTGACGGCGCCTTCCGGGACATGCAATAGTTACAGGAAGGCGTTGCGGCGTTTGTGGCCCTGCTTTTGCAGGGGCGGGAGTGTATAAATACGAAAAACGATGAAAAGATTCTGGATTGCCCTGCTGGGTGCGGGGCTTTTGCGACGGCGGCGTTCGCCGGCGGTGACGAAGTTCCGGTCAGGATGCACGAACTGCCCGATGCGGCGAAGACGTTGGTGAAAAGTATTTTCACGACATCGAGGTGGTTTCCGCCACGATGGAGAAGGGCGTGGCCCCGAGCTATGAGGTGAAGCTGGCCGACGGTACGAAGATCGACTTCGACGCCCGCGGCGAGTGGACCGATGTCGAGCGGCCGGGGGTGTCGTGCCGGACGGGCTGATTCCGCAGCCGATCCTGAAATTCGTGGCTGCGAACTATCCGGGGCGGCACGTCCGGGGTGTCGAACGCGACGGCCGCAACCATGAGATCACCCTCGACAACGGACTGGAACTGAAATTCAACCGCCGTTTCCGGCTGGTGGAGACCGATCACTGACGGCCGACGATTGGTGCGGCGGATTACGGCCCGGGGTTTGAGTTGCGCATCCGGCCCCCGGGTCCCGCCGCTTTGTAAGGTGAAAGGTGTAAGATGAAAGGTGAATTTTTCATTTACAACCTTTCACCTTTGGCTTTGATAAAAGCGTATCTTTGCAGCGTAAATCCCGATAACGATGGAAGAACTCTCGCTTACCACCCCGGCGCTGCTGTTCTCCGCCGTTTCGCTGATCCTGCTGGCCTATACCAACCGGTTTCTTTCCTATGCCCAGTTGGTTCGCACGCTCAAGGAACAACACCTGCAACACCCCTCGAAAGTCACCCGTGCGCAGATCGACAACCTGCGCCGCCGCCTGCACCTCACGCGTACGATGCAGATCCTGGGTGTCACGAGCCTGTTCCTGTGCGTGGTGACGATGTTCCTTCTCTACGTCGGCCTGATCCTCCTTTCCGCCTATGTCTTCGGTGCGGCGCTGTTGCTGCTGATCGGGTCGCTCGGCGTGTCGATTTGGGAAATCCAGATTTCGGTGCGGGCGCTGGAGATCCACCTGCACGACATGGAGAAGTAATTCGCCGGTCTTGTCCGGTCGCGCGCCGGCCTCCCTTTCCACAGGGAGATGCCGGGCTATGACTGCGGCGGTTCCGCTTCCCATGCCATAACGCTGAAAAAACGAAGATGCCGCGACATCCCGTCACTGCATCTCCCACTAACCTACTTATGTAACCTAAAACCAACTTGGAAACCTTCTTCCGGTTCCCGCGTTGCAAAGATACGGGGCCGTCGTTACGGGGGAATGACGGCCCCGTTACGTTCCTCGTTACGGCGCTTTTTGAAGCTCTCCTTTCAAAGGAGGTTTGGAGTGGATTGTCTGCACGATGGCGTATCGGCATTATTTTGGCCTCCAGAAAATATTGCCGATTTGAGCAGGTGCGCGACTGGAGCATCATCGTCTTCGTCTCGTTGAGGATCGTGGTAGAGCACCCCGGCGCGGGTGCTGCCCGACGACGTCGTTGATGCGCCGCAGCTGGCTCTTGATCGCCTCACGATCGTGTCGAAGAGCTTGTCGCGCATTTCGAGCCTGATCGAGGTCCGAGAAATCCTTCGTCGCCAGCATGTCGTTGATCTTGTCGAAAATCGCCTCCACCTGGTCGTTCACGCGCATCAGGTCGACGATCTGCTCCTTCGACATGCCCTCGTGGTTGTTGTCGATGTGTTCGAATGCCGGGCGCGTGATGTGGATCAGCGCCTTGGTCACCTCCGAGAGGTAATCCACCACCTGTACGTAGAAATGTCCCGTGTCGATGTCGCACTGTTGCAGGCGCCGCAGCGTAGGCATGATGCCGTACTTGCGGTCGCGCGCCTCTTCGAAGAGCTTGTCCGACGACTGTACCATCTCCTTGAGCACCTTGCGGTTCTCCTTGAATACCGCCACCAGCGTACGGTTGTAGATGCGCGTCACGTGCTCCATCGTCGTGCAGACCTCGCCGATGCAGACGCAGAGCACCTCGTCCGGGGTCTCGGCCCTGACGACGGGCGATTCCTTGGTTTCGGCGGCCTTGATCTGCTCGACGTTGCGGTGGCTGCGAACCAGCAGCCATGCGCAGAGAGCGACGAGCGTCGTGACGGCGATCCAGCCGCCCCAGAGCAGCAGCAGCGTCACGCAGAGGGCGATCAGGAATCCGCCGAGCGCCGTGATGAACCAGCCCGAGATGACGGCCATCACGCCCGTAATGCGGTATACGGCGCTCTCGCGTCCCCAGGTGCGGTCGGCCAGCGACGAACCCATGGCCACCATGAATACCACATAGGTCGTCGACAGCGGCAGCTGGTACGAAGTGCCGATGGCGATCAGGATCGATGCGGCCGTGAGGTTCACGACGGCGCGGATCATGTCGTACGGTGCCGACGAACGCTCCTCTGCGGGCAGCGGCTCGAACCTCCGGTCGATGGCCTTCTGCATGCGGACGGGGATCAGCCCCGTCCACATCGTGTTGAGTACCAGTGTGGCACGTACCAGGCTGCGCGAAATGAACGTCGAGCCGAAGCGCTCTTCACCCTCGTGCTGCGAGGCGAGCGACAGCTCGGTCTCGGTGACATGCTGCGATTTCTTCGAGAAGAACAGTGTCAGCACCATCACCAGCCCCGATGCCAGCAGCAGCAGGAAATTGGCGCGTGCCGGTTCGGCCAGTTCGCCCATCATGATCGACTCGCTGCCGGCTTCGCGGGCGATCTGCCATGCGTCATAGCTGGCCAGCGGCACACCGATGAAGTTCACCAGGTCGTTCCCCGCGAATGCCAGCGCCAGCGCGAAGGTGCCCGAAAGGATCGTGATGCGCATGATGTTGAGCCGCATGCGCTGGAAAATCCAGAGCACCACCGACGCCCCGGCCCAGAAGACGAGCAGCGTTACCAGCACGTGTTCCCCGACGTAGTCCGCCACCGACGTGGGGATCAGCCCCGAGCTTTTCAGTCCCTTGAACAGGGCGAAATAGAGGATGCCCGCCAGCGAGATGCCGCACCATACGGCTCCCCAGCGGCGGAACACCGGTGCGAAGCGGAACGAGAAGATCAGCCGCGAGACGTACATGAACAGCGACCCGGCGGCGAATGCCAGCGCCACGGAGAGCAGGATGGCCGCGATGATGGCCATGGCCTTGCCCGTGTTGATGTATTGCGAAAGGTCGGCTATGGAAGCCCCGGCGTCGCCCCAAATATGGAACAGCGCCGCCGCGACCCCGGCGCCCAGCAACCCGAAGACCATCGACACGGTGGTCGACGTCGGCAGCCCGAGCGTGTTGTAGAGGTCTAACAGCAGGATGTTGCCGAGCATCATGCCCAGGAAGAGCATCATGATCTCCTGGAAGGAGAATTGCCCGGGGTAGAATACGCCGCTTCGGGCGACCTCCATCATGCCGCTCGACGTGAGCGTCCCGACGAGGATGCCTGCGGCCGCGATCCAAAGTATGACGCGCCGCGGGGCGACTTTCGACCCCAGGGCCGAGTTGAGGAAATTGACCGCGTCGTTGGCCACGCCCACGACGATGCCCATCACGGCCAGCAGGCCCATGATGATTACGATACAAGTGAATAGGGGACTCATGGTTTGTTTTGTTTTTCGGCGGTTCCGTTTTGGCGCTCCGCCGTGTGTTTTCGTCCGGCCCTGCATCCGTTTTCCGGAGGAGGCTTTCGCCCGCCGTTTCCGGCGGAGATCGCCGCCCTGAGATGCGGGGCCGGTCTTTCCGGTGCAAAGGAACGAAATGGATGTTACAAACGTGTTACGGACGGATTGCGGCTCTATGAATGTTTGCGCAGGGTGAAGGTGAATTCCAGTCCGCCGCGCTCCGAGTTGCGGACCGAGATCGTGCCGCCGTGCATCATCACGGCGTTTTTGACGATCGCAAGCCCCAGCCCCGTGCCGCCCAGCTTGCGCGAACGCCCCTTGTCGATGCGGTAGAAGCGTTCGAAAATGTGGGGCAGGTGTTGTTCCTCCACGCCGATGCCGTTGTCGGAGAACTGCAGCGTGTACTGCTCCGGCGAGTCGTCCAGCAGGCGGATGAAAATGTCGCGTCCGCCCGAATAGGCCGCGGCGTTGTCCGCCAGGTTGCGGAAGACGGAACTCAGCAGCGAGGGGTTGCCCTCGACCTTGACCGGGCCTCGGAAATCGCAGTTCACGCGCAGCCGCTGCCCTTCGGGGCGCAGCTCCATGTCGGCCCTGACCTCGTCGATCAGGTCGTTCAGCACCACGGGTTCCTTGCCGATGAGCTCCCTGCCCTCGTCCATGCGCGTGATGGTCGAGACGTCGGAGAGCAGGTGCCGCAGCCGTTCGACCTGCGCACAGCTCTTTTCGAGGAACGCCGTGCGTTTCTCCGCCGTCAGGCAGGGGTTGGCCAGCAGCGTTTCCAGATAACCCTGTATCGCGGCCACGGGGGTCTTCAGCTCGTGGTTGATGTTGTTGGTGAGCTGTTTCTTGATACGGATCTTCTCCTGCTCCTCGTGCAGCGCCAGGGCATGTTCCCGGTCGCGGTCGGCCGTCGTGCGTTGCAGGCGGGCGTAGAGGCGGATGATATGGCTCGATATGTCGCCCAGCTCGTCGTGCGGAAAGACCGCCTGCTCGTCGATCCGCTCGCCCGTTCAGCACGCTGGGCGAAATCTCTCAGCCGCGTGATGTTGTGTCCCAGCCGGCGGGTCGCGGCGGCGCCACGCTCATCAGCAGCGTGACGCCCAGCATGAACACAGAAATTCGCGGTCGCGGCCAGCATTTCGCGGAGCGTTGTCGAATAGGGCACAGCCGAGCGGACGATGATCCCGTCGCCCTTCATGGCCGAATAGAAATAGTATTGGTCGGTGCTTTCCGAGTGGCGGTGGATGGTGTAACCGGTGCCATGGGCGATCGCTTCGGTGACTTCGGGGCGCCCGAGGTGGTTGGCTGCGGGCAGCGAGTCGGCCGAGTTGTCGAACAGGACGCGCCCGTCGTCGTCGATGACCGTTACGCGCAGGTCGCCGTAAGGAAGGGGATGGCCGGTGAGGAATGCCCCGGGTGCGGTGCCCTCGCCGAGTGCGTCGAGCAGGCGCAGGTTGAAGAGTTGCAGCCGGGCATCGAGCCGCTCGGCCTTGAAGCGCTTCTCGCGGCTGTACTGGAAGGTGACGAAGCAGGCCACCAGCGCCCACGAGAAGGCGAACAGCAGCAGGAACAGCCGCCTGTGGTAGGAAAACCTATTCCTCAAAACCGTAGCCATAGCCCAGGCGTGTTACGATGTGTTCCGTAGACGCCGATTTTGCGGCGCAGCGCGTGATATTGACGTCGATGGTGCGGTCCACACGATCACCTCGTCGCTCCAGACCTGATGCAGTATCTCCTCGCGCGAAAGATTCTGCCGCGGTTCGAAAGCAGCAGGGCGAGTATTTCGAACTCCTTTTGTCGGGGCCAGCGGCGTTCCGTCCACGGTGCAGACCTTGCGCGTGAGATCCATCCGCAGCCCTTCGAACGCCACGGCCTTCTCTTCGGCGGCCGGCTGTGCCGTGCGGCGCAGCACGCTGCGTACGCGTGCCAGCACTTCGCGGATGGAAAAGGGCTTGGCGATGTAGTCGTCGGCCCCGATGTTGAGTCCTGCCACCGTATCGTCCTCGGTGTCCCTGGCCGTGCAGAAAATGATCGGCACGCCTGCCGTCTCGGGGCGGGACTTGAGCTGCCGCGCCATCTTGAATCCGCTCGTTTCGCCCATCATGACGTCGAGCAGAATCAGCGAATAACGTTCGGGATGCATGTCGAGCGCCTGTTCGGCGCTGTAAGCCACGTCGACCTCATAGCCCTCGACCTCGAGGTTGAACTGCAGAATCTCACACAGCGATTCTTCGTCGTCGACTACCAGGATTTTGTACTTTGTCATAACTGTTACGGATTGGAATCCGGCTCAAAAGTACGTAACAAACCGCTTTTTGCACCTCCCGTGCCGCATATTTAACCGAAATGTAACAGACTCTCACTCACCCAGCACGGCCATCTGCTGCCGGATCGACTCCTCGTGGATGGCCTGCAGGACGGAACGCATGAATTCCCGATCCATACCCATCCGGATGGCCTGATCCGCCCGCCGGGCCAGCAGTTCCTCGTAGCGCTGCGCCTGCAACACGGGCATGTTGTGCTCCTTCTTGTACTGCCCGATATCGCGCGAGACGCGCATGCGCCGCGAGAGCAGTTCGAGCAGTTCGTCGTCCAGCTTGTCGATCTGCGACCGCAGTTCGGTCAGGCTTTCGGTCGTGGCGTTGGTTTCGCGGATCACGAGGTTGCGGCAGATGTAGGCCAGTCCCTGCGGCGTCACCTGCTGCGCCTTGTCGCTCCATGCGCAGTCGGGCGAGCAGTGGGCCTCGATGATCAGCCCGTCGAGCCCCAGATCCATGGCCTGCTGCGAGAGGGGGGCGATCAGCTCGCGGCGCCCGCCGATATGGCTCGGGTCGCAGAATATCTGCAGCCCCGGGAGGCGGCGGTGCAGCTCGATGGGGATCGACCACATCGGGTGGTTGCGGTAGAGGCTTTTGTCGATCGACGTGAACCCGCGGTGGATGACACCCAGGCGGCGGATGCCGGCGTTGTAGATGCGTTCCACGCCGCCGATCCACAATTCGAGGTCGGGACTCACGGGGTTTTTCACCAGCACCGGGATATCGTGCCCGCGCAGCGCATCGGCGATCTCCTGCATGGCGAACGGGTTCGCCGTCGTGCGGGCCCCGATCCAGATCA
>JBKSUH010000080.1:0-8467 GCA_047233565.1 Alistipes sp. | reverse complement strand
TCCACGACGAGCCGGTTATGCCTGTCGTGTCGTTGTTCTTCGTGTCGTCATCGCAGCAGGATACTGCCGCCATGCCGAACAGGAGGACGTCGAACCATGTGTAAAGGATTGTTTTCATAGAGGCTGATTTTGTTATGCGGGCTAAATATAGTGTTTTTTTCGTGAACCGCTTCTATTTGCGGCGGCTGAAATCCATTTCGCCGAACAGGTATCCCGCCCCGCCGATGCGGTCGATGACGAACAGCACGTAGCGGACGTCTACGGCGATGTTGCGGCAGATCGTTTCGTCGAACGCCACGTCGCTCATCGTCGAGCGCCATGTGCGGTCGAAATTCAGCCCCACCAGTTCGCCCCGGCCGTTGATGATCGGCGAACCGGAGTTGCCGCCCGTCGTGTGGTTGGTGGCCAGGAAGCAGACGGGTACCGTCCTGCGGCCGTCGATCGTCGTCGCCCAGCGTCCGTAGTCCTTCGTGGCATAGAGCTCGCGCAGCGCCTGCGGGATGTCGTAGTCGTAGATTTCGGGGTTGTCCTTGGCGATGATGCCGTCGATCGTGGTCCGGGGCTTGTGATACTCGCCGTCGGCGTATTCGTACCCCGCCACGTGTCCGTAAGCCACGCGCAGGGTCAGGTTGGCGTCGGGGTAGAAGGCCCGCAGGGTGTCCCACTCGCGCAGCCCCTTGATGTAGGTCGTGTAGAGTTCGTTGAGGCGGCCGCTGTTGAGGTTGCGCAGCGACTTGGTTTCCAGCATCCAGCCGATGTGGCCGAGCATGCGTTCGGTGTCCTTGTGTAGGGCGTGCACCGCCGTGGTGTCGGCGCCCTCCCGCCACAGCGTGTCGAATACCTCGCCGGCATAGGCTTCGGGCGACCCGCTGGCGGCGACGCCGGCCAGGAATGCCGGAATCTGGTACTGCACGGGGCAGCGGCGGGCATACTGGCCGAAAAGCCATTCGAAGAGCGCCCGTTCCGTCTGCTCGCGCCGTGCGAAGGCGGCTTCGGCACGCTCCTCGGGGGTGTAGCGCTCGGGCAGCGCGCCGAGCGTTTCGCGTGTGATCTCGCGGGCGAAATAGGCGTCCGCGATGCGGGCGTATTCGGCCTTGAGGTCGGCGACGACGCTGCGGTATTCGGGTTTGTCCTGCGCCCAGGCGGCGAATTCCTGCTCATAGGCGCGTTTCGAGGCCACGGTGCCCAGGCGGCCGATGCCCAGCGCCTCGCCCTGCCATTTCTTCCATGCGTTGGCGATCGAGGCGTGTTTGGCGGCGTAGTGGATGCGCAGCGCCGGATCGCTCTGCTGCGCCGCCGAGATGATGTCGAGACGGCCCGTGCGGACGGCGATTTTCGCCGGGTCCGAACGTTCGGCGATGTAAGCCACGGCGTCCGAGAGGATGTACTCCTGCGTATTGCCGGGGAAGCCGTAGATCATCGTGAAATCCCCCTCTTCGACCCCGGCGGTCGAGATGGTGAAATGCCGCTTGGGGCGGTAGGGAACATTCTCGGGCGAGTAGGCGGCGGGCTTGTTGTCCTTGCCGGCGTAGATGCGGAAGAGCGAGAAGTCGCCCGTGTGGCGGGGCCATATCCAGTTGTCGGTGTCGCCGCCGAACTTGCCGATCGACGAGGGCGGCGCGCCGACCAGGCGTACGTCGTCGAACTGCTCGTAGACGAACAGGAACTGCTGGTTGCCGTAATACATCTGCTCGACCGAGGCCTTGTAGCCCTTGCTTTCGGCCTCGGCCCGGCGGATGATTTCGGCCTTCGTTTCGCCCGCAGCGATACGGTCGGTGACCTCTTCCATGCGGACGAGGAAGCGTACGTTGAGCTCCTTGTTGGGCAGTTCCTCCCGGCGCGACATGGCCCAGAAGCCGTTGGTCAGGTAGTCGTGTTCGACGCTCGAATGCGCCTGTATGGCGTCGTAGCCGCAGTGGTGGTTGGTGAACAGCATCCCTTCGGACGAAATCAGTTCGCCCGTGCAGCCGCCGTTGAACAGCACCACGGCATCCTTCATCGAGGCTTTGTTGATCGAGTAGATGTCTTCGGCCGTGAGGCGGAATCCTTTGGCGCTCATGTCGTCGATGCGCTGCGAGATGAGGCTCGGGAGCCACATGCCCTCGTCGGCGGAGGCCGCGAGTGCGAAAAGCGAACAGATGAGGGTAAGCAGTGTGCGTTTCATTATTGCAGAAATTTTTCCAATTCGACGTAAACTTTCTGAATCGGGAGCCCCATGACATTGTAGAACGAGCCGTTGATCTTTTCGATGGCGGCGTAGCCGATCCACTCCTGGATGCCGTACGAGCCGGCCTTGTCGTAGGGACGGCAGGCGTCGAGGTAATAGGCGATCTCCTCGTCCGCGAGCGGCCGGAACCATACGCTGCTCTTGGCGGCGAAGGTGTGCGTCCGCCCGGGGGTACGCAGCGTGACGCCCGAGACCACCGTGTGCCGGCGCCCCGAGAGGCGGCGGAGCATCTGCACGGCCTCTTCGCGGCCGAGAGGTTTGCCGAGCACCTCGCCGTCGGAGACCACTACCGTGTCGGCCGTCAGCAGGATTTCGTTCGGGGCCAGCGCCGCCGGGTAGGCTTCGCTCTTGAGCCGCGAGAGGTAGAGCGGCACCTCTTCGGCGGGCAGGAGTCGGGGTAAATCTCCTCGCACTCGTATTTCGGAGCCGGTTCGTAGGGCAGGCCGCAGCCCGTCATCAGCTCCCTCCGCCGCGGCGACTGCGACGCCAGCAGCAGGCGGTAGGGTTCGAGTTTATCTTTCAGCAGCATGGTCTTGTTTTTAGGGTCTTATTATTTAATGTTATATGCGGTTTTTGCCGTATCGCCTTCCCGGCCGCCGCCTTTGGCGGCGTTTGCAAATCCGGTCCGCCCCGTAAGGGCTTCCTGCCGCCGTGCGGCGAAACCGGCGATGCGGAGCGTCGGAACGAAGGGCGCATAATCGTCTTTTTATCGGTGCGGAGTCTGTCTCCGCGCTGTCAGCGTATGTCGAAACTCAGCAGTTCGCGCCCTTCGAGCACGGCCCGCAGGTTGTCGCCGGGGCTGACCGGTCCCACGCCGGCCGGGGTTCCGGTGTAGATCAAATCGCCCATGCGCAAGGTCATGTACCGCGACACGGCGGCGATGATGCGGTCCACCGTAAAGAGCATCTGCCGCGTGTCGCCCCGCTGGCGCGTCTGGCCGTTCACCTCCAGCGTGAAATGCAGGGACTGCACGTCGCCGCCCAGCTCCTGCAAAGATACGAATTGGGGCGAGAGGGCCGCCGAGCGGTCGAATGCCTTGCAGCGCTCCCACGGCAGCCCTTCGGCGATGGCCTGCCGTTGCAGGTCGCGGGCCGTGAAGTCGATGCCCAGCCCCACCTGGTCGTAATAGCGGTGCGCGAAACGTTCGGCGATGCCCTTGCCTACGCGGTTGATGCGTACGACCAGCTCGCATTCGTAGTGCACCTCCTGCGAGAAGGCGGGAATGTAGAACGGGTCGTTGTTGCGCAGCAGCGCCGTGTCGGGTTTCAGGAACCAGATCGGCTCCGGGGAATACTCCCCGCAGCCCGGCCGGTTCCGTTCCGGCAGAGTCTCCGCTCCGTCCCCGGCTTGCGACGACGGTTCTGCCGTGCATCCCGTATTGCCCCCGTCCAGCCAAGACTGTGCTGCCGTGCATCCCGTGGCGTTCCTGTTTAGCCGGGGCTGTTCTGCCGTGCACTCCGTGGCACTGCCGATTTGTCTCAGTCCTGACGGATACTCCGCTCCGCCCCGGCTTGCCGAGACCGTTCGGCCGGGTCTTCCGCCCCGCCCCTTATCAGGTGGTTCAGCTCCTCGGCGTGTGCGGCGTAATTGCGTCCTATGCAGATGATTTTCATGGTTTCACGTTACTGTTTGTTGTGATCGTACCGTTGGCCCGGACCAGCATCCAAACGACGTAAGGCAGCAGGTAAATTACGTAAATCACTGCCAGCGTGTCCGTCTGGCCGGTCAGTTCCAGGACGACCGTAAATAGGATCCATAAAGCTCCCATAATCACGAGGTGGCGCCGCATGAACGAAGATAAGCCCCCGATGTCGACGTTTTTCTTCTTTGCGGGCGGCATGGTGTTGTAGCCCGCGATCAGCATCGGGAACCGCTTTACCAGCAGGCCGACGACGATCAGCAGTACGCCGCCGAGCAGGAGTATCGTGAAATCGTCCATAACTTTTGGTTATTTCGTTTCCGGTGCGCGCAATTCCGCGACCATCCGGGCGGCGAAACGGTCGCTGGCGCCCGGGCCCCCGATAACCGTACGTAATTCGGCGAAGTCGGCGAGCATCTTTTCGCGCTTGGAGCCGCCTTCGACGATCGCCCGCAGCTCGCGTTCGGCGCGCGTGGTGTCGAGGTCGGACTGAATGACCTCGGCGACCGCCTCGCGCCCGAGGTTGAGGTTCACGAGCGACACCCAGGGTACTTTCAGTACATAGGGCCGGAGCCTGACCTGGAACCAGAGCGTGCGGTAGACCACCACTTCGGGGATGCCGAGCAGCGCCGTTTCGAGCGTTGCCGTCCCGGACGTTACCACGGCGGCTTCGGCCGCGGCGAGCGTCTCGTAGGTCTGGTCGCAGACGTAACGGATGCCGCTGCCGGCCATATACTGTTCGTAGAGCGCGCGGTCGAGCCATGCTACGCCCGCCACGACGAACTGGTGCTCCGGGAATTTGCGCGACAGGTCGGCCATCAGCGGCAGGTTGTCGCGGATCTCGCCCCGGCGGCTGCCGGCCAGCAGGGCGATGATCGGCCTGCGGTCGAGCCCGTGCCGGCGGCGGAACTCGTCGGGCGAGGGGAGCGAGGTGCGCCGGGCCTCGATGGCGTCTACGAGCGGGTTGCCTTCGAAAATCGGTTCGACGCCGTGCCTGGGGAAGTAGCCGCATTCGAAGGGGAAGATGACGAACAGCCTGTCGACATAGCGGCGGATGGCCTTCACGCGCCACTCGCGCCATGCCCAGACCTTCGGGGCGATGTAATAGAAGGTGCGGATGCCGTGCTCTTTGGCCCAGCGCGCCATCTTTATGTTGAACCCGGATAGTCCACCAGAATCAGCACGTCGGGGCGAACTCCGTCACGTCGGCCTGACACTCCGCATCTGCGGATGGTCCGAGGTTCTTCAGCACTGCACGATGCCGAAGAACGAGGTCTCCCGGTAGTGTTTGCGCAGGTTCTCGCGCCGCCCGCCGCGGCCATGCAGTCCCCGCCCCAGAAGCGGAATTCCGCCCCGGGATCGGCTTTTGCAGCCCTCGGATCAGGTTTGCGCCGTGCAGGTCGCCCGAAGGCTCCCGGCGATGAGGTAGAGCCATTCGATTTTATAGGGCGCCTTGCCTGCCTGTCCTTCGCAAGGGAAATACACTGGTATATCCTTCTGCGTCGGCCTTCGTTATGTCAAAATCCGCTCCTTAAAATCAAAAGTGCGGGAGCGTAAGGGGGCTGCTATTCGTTGAGCAGGTCAGGGCGCAGGCGCTTCGTGCGCTCAAGCCTCGTCGTCCTGCCATTTGGCGATCTGGCGAAGTTGCCCGACAAATGACGTCGGGGACCCGCCAGCCGCGAACCCACCGGCCGCGTAGACCGGGGAGCCAGCGGTTGTCCTGGAACGAGTCGGTGAGCGCCGAGGCTTCGTCGCCGATGGCGCCCGGGATGATCCGCACGACCGAGTCGGCGATGATGCAGGCCGCCAGTTCGCCGCCCGTGAGCACGTAGTCGCCGATCGAGATTTCGCGCGTGACGAGGTGTTCGCGGATGCGGTGGTCGATGCCCTTGTAGTGGCCGCAGAGGATGATGATGTTTTCGAGCGTCGAGAGGCGGTTGGCCTCGTGCTGGTCGTAGCGTATGCCGTCGGGCGAGGTGTAGATGATTTCGTCGTACGGCCGTTCCGACTGGAGCTTTCGACCAGTTCGAACACTGGTTCGCACTTCATGACCATGCCCGCCTCGCCGCCGAACGGATAGTCGTCGGTGGTCTTGCGGCGGTCGGGCGTAGTCGTGCAGGTTGTGGACGACGATTTCGACCAGCCCTTTGTCCTGCGCCCTTTGAGAATCGACTCGTGAGCGGCGAGGCCAGGAGTCCGGGAACCGAGGTGATGATGTCAATGCGCATGGCGATTCATAATTCAAAAGTAATCAAGTTGTTATTCTGCTCTGATTCTGGTTCCCGACTGCCGTATTGCCGTCTTCGACGCCGTTTGGTAAGTCTGACCCATCCCAAACCCTTCCCTCGGGGAATGGTGCCGCTGTGCGGCAAAACGGAGCTTCCGACCTCGGAGCAAAATATAATTACCATTCATAGTCAGTTTCCGGGCGGAAGATGATGCCTTTCGACGAGTCGTCCGTCAGCGGGATCTCCCGTCCGCGGTCGAGCGTGTAACCCGTGTAGCCCAGTCCGGTGAAGAGCGCGAGATCTGCGGGCGGTTTTCACCGCCGGTCTCGATCAGCACCGTGGGGCGGAAGCGTTCGAGCAGCGGGCGCAGTTCGTTCATCACCACGACCTCGTACCCCTCGATGTCGCACTTGATGAAATCGAGGCGTTCCAGGCCGGCGAAGAGTTCGCTGCCCCGGCGCATCCGGGCCGGGAACTCCGCGGCGGCGGATGTGCCGCCGTCGTTCACGAAGTTCTGCCCCGTGCCGAAGTAGCCCGTCGCGCGCGCCGAATCGTTGGCCATCGTAACGGCCTTGTCCTCGGTGCCGAGGGCGTAGGGGAGGATCTCGACGTTGCGACAGCGGCGCAGGTTGCGGCGCAGCACGGAGAGGATCGGCGGCACGGGCTCCACGGCGTAGACCCTGCCCGCGCCGCCCGCCTGGCGGGAGAGCGTGCGGGCGTAGTAGCCGAGGTTGGCGCCGATGTCGATGGCCGTGTCGCCCGCGTGCACGAGCTGCGGCAGGTGGTAGACGTATTCCGTGGCAGGGGCGTAGCGCCCGATGCCGAGCCGCTGCCAGAGGAAGAACATGCGGCTCACGGCGCGCAGGTATCCTTCGAGCGGCAGGGTTTTATAGAGGATTTTATGGATCAGTGTCTTCAAGGTCGGTTCCGGGTTTTATTGTTTTAATCGTTGTTCGATCCAGTTGCGGTTTTCGAGGCCCAATCGGGTTTCGGCGAGGTCGAGGAAAGCCGGGGTGTCTGCGATGCGGGCCCGGATCACAGCCGCCAGGAAGTCGAAGAAGGGTTCCTCGCCCACCCGGACGAGCAGGTCGGCCAACAGGACAGATCCCTTCTCGTAAAGTGCGGTGTGCGCTTCGCGGTCGGCCCGGTCGATCCCCCAGATCGGACGGATGCGGCGCGTCTTTTCGCGGTACATTTCGACGCGCTCGGCGTAGGCCTCTTCGCCGCGGGCGTGCCGCAGGTATTGCAGGGCGCTGAATTCGGCGAAAGATTCGTTCAGCCAGTCATGCCAGGACTCGACAGGGGCTTTGTTCCACCAGAAATGGCTGATTTCATGGGCGGTATTTCTGAGTATATATTCGTTGAAAGACCCGGAATTGAGCGTAATGAAGTTTTTGCGGCTGTAACCGCCCGAAGTGCCGGAGGCTGAAAGCGAGAACTTTATATAGGTATTTTCCTCTCCCGCGATCTTGTAAAGCCGCCGGAAGAATTTCAAGGCGTCGTAGCTGCAGTTCAGCGCCGATTCGGCGTCGGCATCCGGAAAATCCGTGTAGATGAATTCTATGGTGGTGCCGTTGTCGCTCATGCGGCGGGTTTTCAGCACGGGCGAGGCCAGGATGACATTGTCGAAACCCTCCCAGGGCTGATCCATCTCCCACATGCCGTCGTCCGTGCGGGAAATAATACCCGATCCGCTCACCGTATAGCCGTCGGTAATGCCGATCCGCAGGTGCGAGCGATCCGCCGAGGTGCCGTTGCAGACGGGATACCATCCCGTATAGTAACCGATCTCGATCCAGCGGTCGTTGAACGATTTTGCGGGGCCCTGCACCTCGTGCATGTCGAGCGTGTAGCGGGTGCCGATGCGGCAACGGTCGGGGCTCCCGGCCGGCCGGTAAAGGGTCAGGGCGCGTCCGTCGGGAATGAACCGGGTGGGTGCGGGGGCGAGCGTATCGAAACGGTAGGCCGCTTCATGGCCGTCGCAGCGCATCGTGTCGATACGGGCGTGGCGCCACAGCACCAGTGCGATCGAGTCGCTGCCGAGGAAATTGACATCGAACGACCCGCCGACCGTGACCCGCCTCTCCGGCACGTCGATCCGCACGGTCAGGTCGTAGCAGGCCACGCGCGGGGAATCCTGCGCCCGGAGTGCCGGGGCGGGGAGCAGGCAGGCTGAAAGACAGGTGATCGCAATACGCAGTTTCATGGCGGGCTAATCCTTATAGTTCACTTCCTCGTTCAACACTTCGACGATGAAGGGGTTGTAGAGCACTTCGTGGCCGATGGTCGACTCAGGCCCGTGGCCGGGGTAGACGTGCACCTCGTCGCCCAGCGGGAGCAGGATGTCGAGGATCGAGCGCATGATCCACGAAT
>JBKSUH010000079.1:0-8506 GCA_047233565.1 Alistipes sp. | reverse complement strand
TCCTTGATGTCGTAGTCGAAGAGTTCGTTGGGGTCGGAGACCGCCATCGAAGCCGGGAGCACGATGATCCTGGCCGTGCGGGCATCGCCCTGGTTGACCTCCGTGCCGACGGTGAAGCCCCGATCCATGATGACCAGCTCCTCGTCCCAGGCGCTTTCCTCGACGATGACCCATTTGGTGTCGGCTTCGTCGCCGCTCAGGCCGGTATTGCCCCAGCGATCCGTGACTTCGGCGATGACATAGATCCTCGCACCCCTGATGCCCTTGACCGAACCGCGTGCGGTGCCGGGCGACCAGTCGCCGTTCATGCTGTTGTAGATCTCGGCTGCGGCGTTGAACTTGAGTTCCTTATCGAGCGTGACATCGAAAATGTCGCGGCAGGAGGGGATCGTGACCGGAATCTCGACCTTCGCGTCGAGGTTGTTCTTGTCGATGAACACCAGCTTGTCCTGCGCCCCGTCGAGCGGGTAGGCCGACGGGTTGCCCTGGATGCGGATCTCGACTTTCGTGCCGGGTTTCCCGACCGTCACCGACGGGGTGGATACCCACTCCGGCAACTGGTTGATCGCCCAGTCGTAGTTGGCCTCGACCAGGATCGGCATCGAGAAATCGGTGCGTCCCTCGGGCCAGGTCAGGTCGATGCTTTCGGCCTCCCCTTCGTTATAGGAGTAGGTGAGGCCGGTTTCGCTGCCGCCGTATTCGAAGTCGCCGTACTGGTCGAGCTTGCATGTGCGGAGGCTGAAGCCGCGTTCGAGCGTACCGCGTGTGATCGTGGCGATGACCTTGCTCTGGCCGCCCATCTTGAGGGTTACCTCGCAGACACGCGTGTCGTCGAACTCATCGAGTTCGGCCACGCCGATTACGATCCGCGATGCGCCCGCACCGCCGCGCAGCGTCCAGACTTTCTGTGTTTCGTCCTGTATCCAGAACCATGCGGCGGTAGCCGTCGGGACACTCACCTCCCAGTTCTGGTTGGGCTCTATCTCGAGCGTGTAGGTGCCGCCGGCTTCGATGGTCGCCGAAACCGCCTCGGGGAAGTTGGGGCTGGGGAGCTTCGTATCCTCATCCGAATCGGAACACGAAGCGGCCGCCAGACATGCTCCGGCGAGCAGCGACATCACCAAGTGTAAATAATGTCTTTTCATATTTCGTTTCTTTATTTACGTTATGATTTAGAGCGATCCGGACGCCGTGACGCCTCCCGGGAGCATGCCTTCTTCCCGCTGGAGCCGTTCGGCCTCCTCGTCGCTGACCCATTCGATGATGTTGTAGAAATGGCCTACCAGACCCATATTCACGCCCATGTCCTCGACATGCACCTTGATCCACAGGGCCACGAAATGCTGGCAGCTGTTGAAATAGGAGTCGTAGAGCGGGCTGTTGGTGACGAGGATCTTGTTGTCGCCGAGGATCTGTCCGAAGACCGAAGCCTCGTCGGCCAGCACCTGGTTCTTGTCCATGGTCACCAGCGGTTCGATGGGGTCGCCCGGGTCGAGGCGGATCGTGACGTCGTAGCCCGAGAAGAGCCAGTCGTGCAGGATGATCATGTTCTCTTCGGTGGGGTGCTTCTCGGTGCGGATGAGGCGCTGGATGCTCTTGTTTTCCACGCCGGGGTAGCTGTTGAGGAACGTCGAGGTCACCACGCACCAGCCCGTGAATTCGTTGATGTCGTAGGGGCAGCTTTTCTGCATGACGACCTTCGTCCGGTCGTGGTAGAGATCCCATTTCAGCTGCTCGGGCATGACCAGTTTGAGGATGAAGCCCAGCGAGTCGGTATCTTCGATGTTGTCGTACAACCCGCGCACCTGTACGTCGGCCTTGCGCGAACCGGCCTTTATGGTGATGGTGTTCGACAGGAGGCGGTAGTGCAGCCCTTCGATGGCGTTGCTGCCCTTGTCGATGATCTCCACGCCGAACGTGCGGTCGTAATCGCACGCGACGGTCGAAGTGACGGGAACCGAGAAGTATTCCTTGTCCTGAAGCACCATGTAGGTCGCCGCAGTGTCGGCGAACATGACGAACTCCCGGTCCGAATAGGTCTTGTACTCCTCCTTGCAGCCGGTGAAGAGGGCGGCGAGGAGTCCCGTTGCAAATAAAACCGTGATAATTTGTTTCATTGTTTATGGTCTGTTCGTTGTTGCTATCGGTTGCTTTCGTTGGGCAGAATCTCCGAGCCGGGAGACTCCAGTTCGTGCTGGGGAATCGGCCATACGAAGAGCGGATTGTCCGGAGTGATCTTGAGCGAGCTGCCTTCGGGCTGCGAGCACGACTGCGGCGTGCGGCGGATGCTGTAGCCGCCGTTCAGGTCGGCGTACTCCTTGCCCCAGCGCTTGAGGTCGTGCAGGCGGAAACCCTCCATGTAGAGTTCGCGCACGCGCTCGTCGGAGATGGTCTGCAGCCAGTTGTTTTTCGAGACGTTCAGCGTGCCGCCCGAAGCGTAGCGCATCTTGCGCAGCGCCGTGAGGTCGTTGCCGGCCTTCGTGAAGTCGTTCTTGCGGCAGTAGGCTTCGGCGCGGATCAGGTACTGCTCCGCCAGGCGGAACGGCTTGGGCATCGAGACATGGTAGATCTGGTTGGCGATCAGGTTGCGGTTGCCGTAGTATTTGACCAGCAGCGGCCAGCTCAGCCCGTGGGCATAACCGGTCTCGGTCTGGTAGAAGTAGCCCGAATAGCGCAGGTCGGCATCGTCGTAGAGATCCAGGGCGGCCTGGCCGGGGACATAGTCGGGATAGAAATAGGTGTAGTCCTTGTTGAAGTTGAGGAACACCGTGCCGAGCGCCCCGCCGTAGGAGGTGTCGGTGAAGCCGATGCGCCAGATGACCTCGTATCCCAGGTCGTACGCCCACATGTAGTCGAAATAGGTGTAGTCGGAGGTGTAGTTGGTCTTGGCATCGGAGAGCTGGAAGGTGGCCTTTTTTTCGTCGATCAGGGTGCTCGAATATTCGATCGCCGTGTCCCAGTCCTGCATGTAGAGCGCCACGCGGGCGTGCAGCGCCTCGGCCGAGGCCGAGGTCATGTAGACGTTGCCGTAGGCGTCGTTCTCCTTGTCGAGGCGTTTCTCGGCCTCGGCCAGGTCGTCGAGTACGAACTGGTACGAGTCGTAGAGCGATGCGCGGCGTGCCGCCTCGGGCGTAAAGTATTTCGTGCGCAGCACGACGCCCAGTTCCGATTGGGCCGTGTCCGGCTCATAGGCCTTGCAGAAGGTCTTGAGCAGCTCGGTATAGCAGAGCGCACGCACGGCGTAGACCTCGCCCGTGTACTGTTCGAGCTTCTCGATGTTGGTGTCGCTGATCTCGTTCGCCACCACCTCGTCGATGCGGTCGAGGTAGAAGTTGCAGTTGCCGATCACCTTGTAGAGGGCGGCATAAACCGCTTCGAGCTGCAGGTCGGTCGGGCGTATGTCCCAGCGCCAGAACGAGCCGTAGGTGTTGGTGTTGCCTTCGACGGCATAGACCAGGTCGGCCTGGATGTCGGGCAGCAGGGTGAGGTAGCCGCTGTAAAGCGCGTTGCTCTTGAGCGAGGCGTAGATGCCGGTGAGCGTCTGCTCGGCGTCGGCGAAGGTGCGCATGGCCTCCTTCTCCGGGATGGACGAACCGGGGTACTTGTCCAGGCACGAGGTGGCGCCGACAAGTATCGCGAGGGCCGAAAGATAGAATTTTATATTGCGTAACATGTTCATAGTCCCTGATTAGAATGTTAAGTCGAGTCCGAAGGTGAATTGGCGTGCCATCGGGTACTGTGCCTGGTACATATTGCTCGACCCTTCGGGATCGAGGCCCGTGAATTTGGTGAAGGTGAAGAGGTTCTGGGCCTGGGCGTAGATCTTCACACCGCTGATGAAGCGTGTCTTGCGCAGCCACTCCTGCGGGAAGGAATAACTCAGCATGAGGTTTTTCAGGCGCAGGAACGAAGCGTCCTCCAGCAGGCGGTCGTCGAACTCGGTGTAGACGCCGTGGCGCGGGATGTCGGTGATGTCGCCGGGTTTCTTCCAGCGGTTGAGCAGGCGCTTGGACTGGTTGTAGGAGGCGAATCGGCCGTTCGACTCGTCGAAATAACGGTCGTTGTTGATCATCCAGCGGTCGGCGACCCAGCTGAACTGTGCCGACAGCGAAAGTCCCTTCCAGGCCAGCGTCGTGCCGAAGCCGCCCTGCCAGGGCGCCACGTAGCTCTTGCCGACCATGACCTTGTCCTCGTCGCGGAGCTCGGTGGTCAGCTCGCCCTCCTTGGTGTACCACAGCGCGTCGCCGTTGGCGGGGTTGACGCCTGCGAACCGGTTGAGGTAGAACTCGCCGAAGGAGTGCCCCACGACCAGTTTGGTGTTGGTGCTCGAAAGCTCGTATTCGCTGACCCCGCTGTAGAGCTTGGTCATCTTGTTCCTGTTGTAGGAGACGTTGGCGTTCACGCTCCATACGAAATCCTTGTGCTGGATGACGTCGGCGGTCAGGCTCACCTCGACGCCGCGGTTGGTCATGTCGCCCACGTTGTCCCAGCGGAAGCCGAAGCCGTTGGAGGTGGTGTAGGAAACGGGAACCTCCATGAGCATGGCGCTGTTCTTCTTGTGGTAGAGTTCGACGTCCACGTTCAGGCGGTTCCAGAAGCCCAGGTGCACGGCCAGGTTGGTGATCCACAGCTTCTCCCACTGCAGGTCTTCGTTGCCCGGCTGCGAGGGGGCGATGCCGGCGTCGCCGTAGTAGTTCAGGCCGCCGCTCACGAGCGCCATATGTTCGTAGTTGGGGATCGACGAGTTACCCGAGGTACCCGTGCTGAAGGCGATCTGCGCGTTGGTGAGCCAGCGGCGCGAGTTCTCCATGAATTTCGCTGCGCAGGTTCCATGGAAGCCCACCGACCAGAAGCCGGCCCAGCGGTTCGAGGGCGCCGAAGCGCGAGGAGCCGTCGGTACGCAGCGAGAAGTCGGCGTAGTAACGGTCCGAATAGCTGTACTGGCGCGTCCGAAGAACGACAGATAGGCGTAGTTGTCGTCGGTGGTGTCGCTCCAGCGGGTGGCGCGCGGACTCGACGAGATGTTCACCAGTTTGTCGTTGTTCTGGTCCTTGGTCTGCAAGGAGAAGGCCTCGTACCGGTAGTCGAGTCCCTCCTGCCCCGCGAGGAAGGTGAACATGTGCTTGTTGTCGATGTCGAACCGGTAGGTGATCGTATTGGTGACCGAAAGGCTCATTCCGTCGGAGGAGTTGCGCTGTACGGCACCCGAACCGAGGTTGGGGGCGTAGCTCGATAGAGATGCCGCGGCCCGTCGAGTGAATAATCGACGCCGAACTGCGAACGGAGCGTAAGCCCTTCGATCGGGGTCGCCTCGGCGAAGACCGTGGATATGATCTTGTACTCTTGTAGTCTACGGGTTGTTCTTGAGCCATTCGAGCGGGTTCTGCCCTGGCCCTTCCACGAACCGTCGTTCACCGACGCCAGCGAACCGCCGGCGCGGTGCGGGTTCCAGTAGGGAAGCATGAAGCGTGCGGCCGAAATCGGTGTGGTCAGGTGTATTCCCCGTCGTCGGCCTTCTCGATGGTCTGGTAGTTCATCATCGTGTTGGTGCCGAGTTTGAGCCACTTGGCGGCCCGCTGCTCGCGTTGGCGCGGATCGAGTAGCGTTCGAACGACGAACCCACGGCCGTACCGTCCTGACTGTAGTAGCCGCCCGAAACGTAGTAGTTGGTCTTTTCGCTGGCTCCTGAGACGGAAAGCTCGTAGTTCTGGAGCAGCGCGGCGTTGCTGGAACACTCGTCGAGCCAGTTGACGTCGGTCTTGGCCAGCACGTTGTAGTTCTGCCGTCGGTCAGCCCCAGCTCTTTCTCATACTGATGCGCTCCGAAGTGTTCATCAGATCCCAGTTGCCGTAGGCGATCTGCGAGAAACCGAGCTGCATGCGGTAGTTGATCTTCGCCCGCTCGGCCATGCGCCCGCGTTTGGTCGTGATGACGATCACGCCGTTGGCCGCGCGCGCACCATATATAGAGGTGGAGGAGGCGTCCTTGAGCACCGAGATGCTCTCGATGTCGGCCGGGTTGATGGTGTTGAAGTCGGAACTGGCGATGGCGACCCCGTCGAGGATGTAGAGCGGCGAGGTACCCGAGTTGATCGAGTTCATGCCCCGGATCATCATCGTTGCCGACGTGCTCGGCTCACCCGAATTGGAAAGTACCGTCAGGCCGGGAACCTGTCCTTGGATGGCCTGGTCGAACGCCGCCGTAGGGGTGTTCTCGACCTTTTCGGCCTTGACGGTCGATACCGATCCGGCAATGGTGCCCTTCTTGCGGACACCGTAAGCGATGACCACCACGTCGTCGAGCGCCTGTGCCTCGCTCTCGAGGGAGACGTTGTAGGTCAGCGAGGCGCTGCCGCCCGGAACCGTGAAGGTGGCGGGCTTGTAGCCGATGTACTGGAAGGTGAGCGTCGACCCTGCGGCGACGCTGATCGAGTAGCTTCCGTCCGCAAGGGTGCTCACCCCGCTGGTGGCCCCGGAAATCACGTTGACCCCGATGAGGGGTTGCTTGTCATCCGCCGAGGTGACGATGCCTCTGACGGTCACATTTCCCCCCCCCTGCGCTACGGCTATCGCCGGCAGGGCACATAGGAAAAATGCAAGAATGTTGAGTAGAAGTTTCGTTTTTTGCATAAGTAAATGATACTTTCTTACTCGACAAAGAAAAATAATTAAAACGAATTTGCCAAATGTTCAAAATAGATGAAATGTAAGCAGGAGTGTTCGGAAAGGGTCTTTCCGGCCCTCTTTTCCGGATGAAAACAGGTGTTATAAGGCTAAATATAAATAACTTAACATTTTATTTTAACCCGGCGAACTATTGTTGAATGCGGGTTAAAATATTTTTATAAAAACGAAAATAAAATTCAATGTGTTTTGAATATTTTGGGGTTTTCGGGCGAAAAAATACCCTCCGGTACGGTTTGATATGCGGTGGGTTTCCGGTCGTAGGTGTTTCTGGATACCTTATTTTTTTAATAATATTTAATATGTGCCAACCTGCGGGGTGGATTTTTGAAAAAAATATAAAAAATATAAAAATATTTTTCGCCGGAGGGGACGAACTTCCCCGAAAACCTGAGGAGATAACAATTTTCCGGCGATCGGTGATGTACGGAGGAAATACGCGAAACCCCGTAAAGAGTTCTCAAAGGGGATTTTATCGGGGGCGATTAGGCTGAAACGGGAAGTAAAGTAAAGGATGCGCAGTTTTTTGGTGTATTATGCTTGCAGATTGTAAGTGATATGCCGTGATTTCAGTTTAATACATAACATCAACCCCTATTTGCGCCCGCGGGTCAATGCTTTGGTCGGCGGCGGGTTGTAGCCCCCGTGTATCGCTGCCTTGGGCTGCCCGCGGTGCGTCACGGCTTTGGCCTGTCCCGGCGGGTTGCTGCCTTGGCCTGCCCCGGCGGGTCACTGCCCCTTCCCGCCCCGGAAGCGGGCGCGGTACTGACTGGGACTGAGCCGTTCGCGGAGGCGGAAAAAGAGCGAGAAGGCGCTCACGCTTTCGAAGCCGAGCGCATAGGCTATTTCCGAGATGCTGTGGGCTGTCGTCGCGAGCAGTTCCCGGGCCTTGTTGAGCCGCATCGTGTGCTGGTATTGCGCCGGCGCCATCCCCACGTATTCGCGGAAGACGCGGCGGAACCACGTGTAGCCCATGCCCACTTCGCGGGCGATCTGTTCGGGCGAGCGGTTGCGGCCGAAGTCTGTGCGCATGATGGCTTTCGCGCGGTTGATCTTCTCGACGACGGGGTTGTCGGAGTAGAGCAGGTTGCTGTGCTTGAAGAGCACCGACCCCAGGATGTGGAGCACGATGCTCGAAATGAGCGGCTGGAATCCCACGCGCTCCTCCTCGACCGTGCCGATGATCTCGCGGTAGCACCGCTCGATGCCGCCGCTGCACCCGATCCGCAGCAGGGGGCGCCGGCGGCAGAGGAACCCCTGCTGCTCCAGGCGGTCGATATTGGCGCCGCGGAAGCCGACCCACCACTCCGTCCATCCGGTGCCGGGGTCGGGCGAATAGGAGTGCCATTCGTTGGGGAAGAGCAGGAGCATGGTGCCCGCCTCGACCGTCTGCGACGGGCAGGATGCCGACTCGAAACGTCCCCGTCCGGCGGTGATGTAGACCAGCTGGTATTCGTCGAGCGTGCGGCCGCTGCCTTTGTAAAACAGGTAGTGCTCGGGGTGTTCCGAGACGGGGTAGGGCGTTCCGGGCGGGACGTGCTGGTGCCCGGCCGTGGTGCAGACGATGCCCCACTGCTCGTCGCGCGGGGAGACTGGCAGGTAGTGAAGGATGCTCAGCGGCCGGTCGTCCATAGTGTCAAATCTATATATAGTTTGTCAAAACCATCAACAAAGGTAGGGAAAAGATTGTATAGTTTTGCATCAGTAACCTAAAACTTTCCGTGATGAACCGTTATTTCGTCGGTGTCGATCTCGGTGCCACGAGCGGCCGTGTCATTCTCGCCACGCTCTGCGGCGAGGGCATCGCCCTCGAAGTTCTGCAC
>JBKSUH010000078.1:0-8516 GCA_047233565.1 Alistipes sp. | reverse complement strand
TCCTGCGGATAGTCCTGTTGCAGCGCGGACTGCGCTGCGTGGACGATCACCGCGTCGCTTTTGTAGGCCGGGATCAGCGTCACGAACCGGCGTTGCAGCCGTGCCGGGGGATAGGTGTCCTTGCGTGCGCGCGTCGAGGCGGCCGCAAAGACGAAGAGGTAGAGTACCGGGAGTCCCAGTACGAAGATGAATATCCAGTCGAGGATGTCGAGCAGTAGCGTCATGCCGTTTTGTTTTTCAGGGTGAAGAAGCCTCCGGCACCGTGCCGTATGGCCTTTGCCAGGTCGCGGCGCCCGTGTGCCAGCGCCGCGGCGATGCTTTTGGGTACGGCGATGCAGAGCTGGTAGGCGACGGAAAGCATCCGGGCGGTGCCGTGCAGGTTCCGCCATGCGAACAGCAACCGGTTGCGGGTCAGGTAGTAACTTCTCAGGGGACTTTGCTGTCCGCTCGTCGCGCTCTCCTTGTGGAATACCGTGCAACGGGGGTCGTAGGCTATTTTCCAGCCTTGTTCACGGATACGCACCGACCAGTCGAGTCTTCGTAGTAGAGGAAATAGATGTCGGGCATCGGCCCGGCTTTTCGGGGTACTTCGCGCCGTACCATCATCGCCGCGCCGTGGGCGTAGGGCGTGTCGCGCGGCGTGTCGAACGACCCGTCGTCGGGCATCCCGAAGCCGATGAGCGCGTTGCGCAACGTGACGTGTGTCAGGGGCGTATATCCGGCGAACTGGATATGCTGCGGAGGAGCGAAAACCGGATTTTCGGACAGACCGCGCCGATCGAGCGGTCGTTGTCGAGGGTTTCGCAGAGGTAATGCAGCGTATCGTCTTCGACCTCGGTGTCGTTGTTGAGCAACAGCAGGTAATCGCCTGCCGCGGCTGCGAACCCCAGGTTGTTGCCTCCGGCGAACCCCAGGTTGCGCTCGCTGCGCAGTGCCTTGATCCCCGGGTAGCGTTCGCGCAGCATGGCCGCCTCGTCGCGGGCGGAACCGTTGTCCACCACGATGATCTCCAGCGGCGCGGTGACGTGCCGCCGCAGCGATTCGACCATGGCGCAGGTGAGCCAGTAGCCATTGTAATTGACCGATATGACCGAAATCAGCGGTTTCATGCTATTCGTAATTTTCCCTTGCGTGCGGCCGTTGTGCGGACATCGCCCTGTCCAGTATCTCCTTGCGCGCCAGTTCACGGTCGAAACGCGGTGCGAGGAAGATGAAACCCATGCTCATGTAGAGGATGGCGCCCGTGGGGATCTGCCCCAGGATCTCGTTGGCATAGGCCATGACCACGATGCCCGAGATTCCCGCCGTAAGCGCCGCCGTGAATCCCCTCAGCTGGGTGTTCCTCAGTTTGAAGACCACCAGGTAGGCGCCCCGCGCCAGGATGTAGAGCAGGATGCCGATGTGCAGCAGGATGCCGACGACACCCGTTTCGACCCAGACCATCACGAACCACGAGTCGGTCGGAATCTGCGACAATGCCGCATTCGGGGCGAAGGTCTTGGCCTTGCCGCCGCCGTGTCCCAGTCCGGCGCCGAAAGGCTTGTCAGCCATCAGTTCGCGCAGTTTGGCCTGGTTTGCCAGGCGCACCTGGAACGAGGGGTCGTTTGTGTTGAAGGCGCTGCGGGCACGCCGGATAATGCTGTTTCCCTGCCCGATGGTGGTGAATTTCAGGAAGATGAAGGCTGCGATGATCAGGAAAACACCCGCGCCGATCATTTTGATGTTGCGCGACATCATGATGAAGGCCGAGTAGCCCACGAACGGTACGGCCAGTGCGCTGCGGGTTCCCGAGATCAGCATGCCAGCAGGCCGCGGCGGCGACCAGCAGCAGGTATATCTTCATCCACGAGTTGCGGTAGTAGAGCGCCGAAATCGAGAATACGACCATCGACAGCCCCATCGAGCCGCCGAAATTGGCCGCGTCGCTGAAGAACGAGAAGTAGCGCACGCCGCTGTGGATGATGTGTGTCGAACGGCCGCCCAGCACGAACAGCCAGTAGTTCTCCGCGGCATTGAAGCCGAAGAATTTCTGCATGCAGGCTTTCCCGACGGCGATCAGCGTCAGCACCGACCAAACGGCGAGCATGTATTTCAGGTATTTGTACTCGGTCATCGTGAGCTGGGTGAGCACCACGATAAAGAAGAAGTAGAACGCCACGGACCTCACGGACGAGAACCATCCCGCGACCGATACCGACTCGGGGTTCACTATTTCGAGGATGCAGTAGGCCATCCAGATCGCCGCCACGACGGTCAGTCCCGAACTGGCGCGTTTCCATTCGATGGGGCGTATCAGGGCTTGCAGCGTGATAATCAGAAAGTTGTAGAAGATCAGCGCGTCGAGGATCATCCCGAACGGCAGGTCGTGGGCGTAACGCGTGAGCGCCATGATGAAATAGTTGACCACGAACAGCCCGAGCATCGAAATGGCGGGGTTGCGCAGCGTGACCCACAGGATGCACAGTGCCGCCGGGATCACCGAGACGGCCAGTCCGGCGAGCAACCCGTATTGGGTGAACGCCAGGATGAGCACGGCCACACCGGCGGCCAGCATTGCCCCGACGATGAGCCGGGGCACGCTGACCGGGGTGGTTATGCTGCCGTAGCGTTCCATGACGTGTCGCTGTTTATTTGACGGCCGTGAACCCGAACTGGCTGATCTGATACCCCAGCCTGCGGAGGCGGCTGTACGGAGGCATCAGGCCCGTGAAGGTTTGCACCACGTCGCGGCCCGCGCAGTTGAGGCAGAGTACGACGGGGGTGCGCCCCGAGAGTTTTTCTGCCTTTTCGAAAAGCAGCTGGTCGGTATCTTTCCACGTGCGGTTCGCCGGGGCGATGACGATGCTCAGCGCCGCATGGCGCAGCAACTCCTTCGGGACGGAGCTCGTGGCGAAGGGCGGGTATTCCACCAGTACGACGTCGGCTTCGCAGAGCGGAAGGTCACCCGGTCTGTCGCGCACGAAATCCCCGAGTTTCTCGGCCAGCAGGTACTCTTTGCGTTCGATGTCGAAATCCTTGTTCCACGATACGATGCGGACTTTCATGTTCGCTTCGCGGAAGAATGCCGCCAAGTGTTCGGCGATCAGGCTCTTTCCGTCCCCGCGCTCGGTGCTCAGGATATTGAGTACGTTGGGCTGTTTGGCCGGGTCGAAATAGTTGACTGCCGCATTGCCGATATAGCGGGATGCGATCTCGCGGTATTGCTTGGTAAACCTCCGTTGCCCGAAATAGGCTTTGCCGGGAAAGGCCCCGATGACCCGCCCCTTGGTGATGCGCTCGGCGCGGACTTTGTCACGCAGCGTGCGGTCGAGCAGTTCGAGCAGGATGAAGAATCCCAGTACGAACAGGAGCGTGGCGAGGCCTGCTGCGGCAACCATCATCTTGCGTTTGCTCGGTTCAGCCTCCAGGGGAAGCACCGGGGCGTTGATGATCTTCAGCGTCGCCGAAGTCATCTGCAGGTTCTTCTGGCGCAGGCGGGCCGTATTGAGCGCCGTGAGGATCGAGAGGTAAGACTGTTCCGAGAAGTTGATTTCGCGTCCCTTGCGTTTCAGGGTCGAGCCCACGGGCGAGAACTGCGTATATTTCTGGTCGAGTTCCTGCTTGCGGAGCTTCATCACCGCCAGTTCGGCGCGGGATTTCTCGGCCAGCAGCACGGCGGCGAGCCACTCCGTCACGATCGAATTTGCCGAGAGTCCCTCCTTCGTATACTGCTGGTTGGCGATGTTCGTCGTGAGCTCCTGCAGGCTGCGGGTCTCCTCGCTCAGTTTCCTGCGTAACTGCCCCGTGTCGTTGCGGCTGGCGGGCATGGCCGTCCGGTCGGAAATACCTTCCGTGCCGTCGGTTTCGGGCTGGAAGGCCTCGGCGGCCGACAGGCGCGAATAGATGCTCCCGATCTTATGGAGTTTCTCGATGAACTCGGCGTTGTTGCGGAAAGTCTCCTGCAACCCTTCGAGCTGCCCCTCGATCGAGGCACGCAGTTTCTCGGCGCTCTCGAAGTTCAGCAGGATCTCCTCGTAGCGCAATTCGTAGTCGCGCGAGAGGGCGGCGATGTGCTTGGTCTGCTCGTCGTAGTTGATGACACGGTGCTGGACGTTGTAGTCGCGCAGCGAATCCTCCAGGTTGCGCAGGTTGTTGCCCACCCGCTCCAGCTCGGATTCGAAATAGGCGATGACGTTGTTCGTCTCGCCGAACCGCAGGTCGCGGTACTGCTTGACGAATTCGTCGTTGAGGATAATCAGCGTGTTGTAGACGATATACGGGTCGTCGTTCTCGTAGCTGATTTCGAGCATGTCGCTGCTGGTGATGCGCTTGACCTTGATCTGGCTCAGCGCCTGATAGCTGTAGTAGGGCGGGTTCCAGTGGAACATGCCGTAGACGTGGTTGTTATGGTCTATCTCTTCGTATTTGCGCAGATTCTCGTAAGTGTTCTTTTCCGAAGTGTGGTCGACGAGCTCCATGACGTCCGGCGGGGTTTTGCTCAGCAGGTACCGTGAAGTACGTGCCGAGAGGTACTGGTTGTCGTTGTCCGGGTCGAGATGCGTAAGCCCCTGTGCGTAGAGGCGCAGCGAGACGTTCTTGAGCGTGGACTGCGACAGGATGATGTTGATCAGGTTGTCCATCGCGTTGTTGATGACGTTCCAGTCCTGGCGCGAGCCTTCGGTGGTCGTGATGTCGTATCCCGAGACGATGCCCGTGTAGATCGTCGTCGTGGATTTATAGTTGCGCGGCTTGGTACCCATCTTCAGGTAGACGAGCAGTGCGACCAGCAGCGGACAGAGTATCAGCCACCACTTGATGCGGTAAAGAAACCGCGCGGTATAGGCGATGTAATTCATATGCTATTCGGTTTCGGGCGCTTCTTTCGACACCCCGGGCATTGATATGGGTTTGTTGATGATCGGCGTGTGCGTGAGTATCTCGAGCCGCAGCAGGGCGTCGTTGAGGTTGCGCCGCACCTGCTCGTATTCGCGGGTCGCCGAATTTTCGAGGCTCTTCTGGCGGCTCAGCGTCTGCGCGTCGAGCTTGCCGTTGATGAAGTCGGCTTCGCTCAGGCGGTACTGCGCCTGCGCCGTGACCATGGCTTCGACGGCGCTCCGCAGGACCGAAAGCTGCTGGACGGCCAGCGTGTATTGCTGGATGACCTTGATGCGCTGCTCTTCGAGCCAGCGTTCCGTGTCCAGCTCGACCTGTTCGATGCGCCGTTTCTGCTGCTTGATCTTGTTGCGGCGGTTGAATATCTCGTCGATCGGCAGCGAGAACGACGCTCCGACGTTCCACCAGCTCTGCTCGCGGCCCGTGGTGGTCGTGGTCCAGATCTGGTTGCTGTTGTCCTGATAGTTCTGGTTGTAGATGTCCGACGAGCCGTAATTGTAGTTGGCGTTGATCTTGAAGTAGTGCTGCCAGTTGCGGCGCACGTTCTTCAGTTCGCGCTCTTGTATCTCGACGGCTTTGTTGTAATACTCCACCTGCGGCGTATTGCGTGCGTTTTCGAGCAGCTGGTGCAGCGGCGGCAGTTGCAGGCCGATGTAGTCGTCAGGCGAAAGCTGCAGGTCGCTGTATTCGAATTCGAAGTCGGGGGAGTTGCCCTGTGCCGTCGCGGCGACGGCAGCCAGCAGCAGCCATAGTGTGAAGACCGCTCTTTTCATAGTTGCTGTTTTTATACGTTTTCTTTCTGTATGAACGCCGTGAGTGTGCGCAGAATTATCTTCAGGTCGAACCACGGCGACATTTTGCGGGCGTACTCGATGTCGAGCTGCTTGCGCTGTTCGGGCGAGCCTTGCCCGCCTGTCCGCGTTTCTCGACCTGCCACAGGCCCGTGAGGCCAGAGGGGCACATGAAACGTTCGATATATTCGTCGCTCGTGAGGCGTTCGGCTTCGTAGAGCGGCAGCGGGCGTTGCCCACCACCGACATGTCGCCCCGCAGGATGTTGAAGAGCTGCGGGAGTTCGTCGATGCTGTATTTACGCAGGAAACGCCCCAGGCGCGTGATGCGGGGGTCGTTCTCGATCTTCACGAACGCGTTTTCCTGTTCGGTTTCCAGCTGGTGCTGATGAGCCTCCTCGGGGATCACGAAATCGTCTGCATAGAGCATGCCGTTTTCGGTGTCCGCCAGCAGTTTGCGGATCTCTTCGTCGTCGAGCACCATTTTCGCGTCGTCTTCCGCGGCGGGTGCCGAGGCATACTGGTTCAGATCCTCCAGCTCCTTGAGCCGCCGGTCGGCGTCGGAGCGCATCGAGCGGAACTTCAGGAAATCGAAGATCCGGTAGTTGCTTCCCACGCGTTTCGACTTGTAGATGACCGGCCCCGGGCTGTCGAGTCTGACGGCCACGGCCACGGCTATGAGCAGGGGCGAGAGCAGGAGGATCGCCGCGAGCGATGCCGCGATGTCGAACGCCCGTTTCCAGAGCGGCATGCGGAACAACCGTACTTCGTTCCCGGCGCCTGCGACGGGTTTGCGGACGAATGTATAGTCGGTCATGAATTGCAGTGTGCGGAGGAAATCTGCGCGCGATATGTCGCCCGGCACGGCGCTGTTCACGCCGGCTCCGAGGTACGCACGCCGCTCCTCCCCGGTCAGCCGCCCCGAGGTGATGAGGACGATGCCGGCGCCCGGGAACCAGGAACGCAGGAAGCGGATGCTGCGGATGTCCTCCTCGCCCTGCTGTTCGTAGAGGATGAAGGCGTGGTCGTCCTTGAGCGGCATGAGCTTGCCCATGGCTGCGCCGATATCCCCTGCGATACGCATCTGTCCCTCGGTCAGCTCCGTGAAACGGGCCGTGTGGTTGCCTCTGCCTTTGATGTAGATGACGGGGTACTTCAATCCAAAATCTTTTTAATCCTTATTTTGAGTTCCTGCGGGTTGAACGGTTTGACGATATAGTCCTCCGCGCCCTCTTCCAGCAGGCGGATGCGTTCCGAGGTGCTGTCCTCGCTCGAAAGCATCACGACCGGGATCTGCTTGAACAATTCGTTGTGTTTGAGGTATTCCAGAAATTCGTCGCCGCGCATTTCGGGCATGCGGATGTCCGAGATGATCAGGTCCGGCATGTGGCCGGCGAGCAGCCGTTTGATGGCGTGCAGCGGATTCTGCACGTAATGGCAGTCGTAATCCGCTTGGAGGTATGCGTAAAGAATTTTGGCGATCTGCTCCTTGTCGTCTACGATCAGTATTTGTTTCTTGTTCATGTCGGTTCGTTCGTTGCCGTGGGTGTGTCGCAGCTATGTCTCTCCGCTTCCGGTGCGTGCCGCAGGGGCATGCGGGCCGCCTGCGGAGGGTCTGGCCTGAGTTTCGACAGTAAATGTAGTAAATATTCGCTATGAGTCACTTTTTTCCGTTGCAAATATCGGAAAAATATTTGTCATTATGAACTTTTGAGGTAATTTATAACGCAAAACGCCCGGATTTCCATGCTCCCGGACTGCGATGATATTAATTTTTCCGGAAATACTATGGTGTTAATCAAAAAAATGGTATTTTTGTGCAATTGTCCGGTCTTTGCCGCTGTCGGGCGATTTTGTTAAACCGATGAAGCGATGGAGTGTGACAATAGTGTAAATCCGGTCGGCAACCGTCCCCGCTTGCTGGTTGCCGAGGATAATCCGAGTAATTATAAGCTCGTCGAGGTGTTGCTGCGCCGTGATTACGACCTGTTGCACGCCTGGAACGGAGAGGAGGCCGTCGCCTTGTTCGCCGACTGCCGCCCCGACTTGGTGCTGATGGATATCAACATGCCCGTCATGGACGGCTATGAGGCGCTTCGGGGCGTGCGGGAGATTTCGCCCGACGTCCCCGTTATCGCACTCACGGCCTATGCGTTCGAAACCGACCGCTACCGCATGTTCCAGGCCGGTTTCAACGAATGTCTTGCCAAACCTCTGCGGGCGGATGAACTCCGTACGCGGATTGCGGCGCTGCTTTCGCGATAGAAAGGGAAACTATGACCAGGAACCCAATGAAAAAAAATCGGATATTTCTTCTTCTGTGTTGCGCCCTGTTGCCCGCATTGCTTCGGGCTCAAGCGCCGCAGGAGAGGGAGAGTATCCTGATTATTTCCTCGTATAATCCGGATACGCGCCGCATGTCGGGCTTCATCGCCGAGTTCGAACGCAACATCATGGCTTCGGGCATCCCGTGCGATATCTATGTCGAAACGCTCGAATGCAAGAGCATCAACGACGCACCCATCTGGATGTCGCAGACCGAGAACATGATTTCCCGGTATGAGAACAAGGGGCTTCGCGCCATCGTCCTGCTGGGGCAGGAGGCATGGGCATCGTTCGTCTCGCTGGGGCATATCCCCAAGGATGTAATGTGCTTCTGCTGCTATGTCAGTTCCAACGGCATCGTGCTCCCGCCGCCGGAGGACAGTCTCGGCATGTGGCTGCCCCCTTCGATCAATTACATGAACATGACGGACAGCCTGAACAATGTGGGCGGTATGCTCAACAAGTATGACGTCCGCCGCAATATCGAGCTGGTTCGTTCGCTTTTTCCCGAAGCCGAGAACATCGCCTT
>JBKSUH010000077.1:0-8554 GCA_047233565.1 Alistipes sp. | reverse complement strand
GCCCTGGAGCGCGGCGAGTCGATGCTTACGCTCGATGTTAACGTGGACGGGAGTGTCGTCGTGGAGTGCGACCGCTGCCTGGAAGACTGCAATGTGCCAATCCATTACGAGGGGCAGTTGCTGGTGAAATTCTCGGACGAGGTGCATGAGTACGACGGCGAAGTCATATGGCTGCTGCCGATGGAGGACGAAGTCGACCTGACGCAGTACATCTACGAAAGTATCGTGCTGGCGCTGCCTTACCAGCGGGTGCATCCCGACGGGGAGTGCAATCCCGACATGCTGGAACGTTTCCGCATCGTTTCCGACGAGGAGTTCGGCCGTCTCGAAGACAGGATCGAGGCCGAGGGCCGCAACGAGGGCGAATGGGCCAAGCTGGCCGCGCTCAAGGAACAGATGGAGGCCGACGGGACGCAAACAGAACAAAAGGAATAAGCTATTTCCGGCCGGGAGGCGCTTTTGTTCCGGGCCGGGAAATATTTAGGACAGGAAATACGTTAAACTTATAATTTATATTGTAAAATGGCACATCCTAAACACAAAGTCTCGTCGACGCGACGCGATAAGAGAAGAACTCATTACAAGGCTGTCGTTCCGACGGTGGTCATCTGCTCGAACTGCGGCGCAGCCACGCTGTACCACCGTGTATGCCCCGAATGCGGGTTCTATCGCGGAAAGCTGGCGATCGAGAAAAAGGCTGCCGAATAAATCGGCAGGGTTAAAGAGTGCATCCGCGAGGCTGCCCTCTTTTTAATTTATGCAAGCACCTGTCTTTGTGTGTGCGGCCGTCCGGCCTGTGACCGGATGCCGGCAGGGAGGGGCGGGACGTGAAGTTTAACCAAATCGCACGATTATGTTAAAGATTGGTGTAGATGCCATGGGTGGTGATTATGCGCCCGAGGCTGCGGTCAAAGGGGCTGTCATGGCACTCGATGCGATCGGGCCTGACAGCCGTATCGTATTGTTCGGCGACGAGGCGAGGGTCAGGGCCGTGCTCGCGGGCGAAGGCTGTCCTGCCGACCGGTTCGATATCGTTGCTACCACCGAGGTGATCGAATTGGGCGACCATCCCGCCAAGGCGTTCCAGGCCAAGGCCGATTCGAGCATTACGGTAGGCTTCGGCTATCTGGCCAAAGGCGCCATCGACGGTTTTGCCAGCGCCGGCAGTACGGGCGCCATGATGGTCGGCTCGATGTATGCGGTAAAACCGATCGAAGGGGTCATCCGTCCCGCGATCTCGTCCATCGTTCCCACGATTGCGGGGCGTCCCGCGCTTCTGCTGGACGTGGGGCTGAACGTGGACTGCAAGCCCGAAGTGCTGGCGCAGTACGGACTGATAGGTTCGATCTACGCCGAAGCCGTGCTCGGAATCGGAAACCCCGCGTCGCCGTACTCAACATCGGCGAGGAGGAGACCAAGGGCAACGCCCAGACCAAGGCGACCTACGAACTGCTGAAGGAGGACGGACGCATCAATTTCGTGGGCAATGTCGAAGGTTCGTACCTCTTCACGGGCAAGGTCGCAGACGTGGTCGTCTGCGACGGTTTCGTGGGCAATACGGTACTGAAGATGGCCGAGGGCCTCTACCACATCAACAAGAAACTCGGCGGCGGAAACGCTTTCTGGGACGCGATGAATTACGAGAACGTGGGCGGTACGCCCGTGCTCGGCGTCAATGCGCCTGTGGTCATCGGCCATGGTATCTCATCGCCCAAGGCGATCAGGAGCATGATCCTTTCGGCCGAGCGGTGCATTACGGCGGATCTGACCGCCAAGTTGCAGCGCGCTTTCAAAAATTAATAATCATTAGGTAAAGAAAAGTTAATGGGCAAGATAACAGCAGCAATTACCGGTGTGGGTCTATATCTCCCCGATTATATCCTCACCAACGAAGAATTAAGCACCATGGTCGACACGTCCGACGAGTGGATCATGTCGCATATCGGCGTCAAGACGCGCCATATCCTCAAGGGCGAAGGCGTCGGCACTTCCTATATGGGTGCCCGCGCGGTCATCAACCTGCTGGACAAGGCGGGCGTAGACCCGATGGAGGTGGATCTGGTGATCTGCGCCACGGTGACCCCCGATATGTTCTTCCCTTCGACGGGTAATCTGATCGCCGACCAGGCGGGTTGCAAAAACGCTTTCGCGTACGATGTTTCGGCGGCTTGCAGCGGTTTTCTCTTCGCACTGACGACAGGTGCCAAGTTCATCGAGTCGGGATCGTGCAAGAAGGTGGTCGTGGTCGGTGCCGACAAGATGTCGACCATCGTCGACTATACCGACCGTTCGACCTGTCCGATCTTCGGTGACGGCGCCGCAGCCGTGCTGCTGGAACCCAATACGGAGGGTTACGGTGTGCTGGACGAAATCCTGCGTTCGGACGGCTCGGGCGAGTTGCAGCTTTACATGAAGGCCGGCGGATCGCGCTATCCGGCTTCGATCGAGACCGTGCAGAATAACTGGCACACGATCATGTGGGACGGACACGCCGTATTCAAGGCCGCCGTTTCGAAGATGGCCGACGTGTCGGTGGAGATCATGGAGCGCAACAACCTTACCTCGGACGACATCCGTTATCTGGTTCCCCATCAGGCCAACCTGCGCATCATCGACGCTACGGCCCGCCGCATGGGGCTCGACCATGACAAGTGCATGATCAATATCGACCGCAACGGCAATACCACGGCGGCGACGATCCCCTCGTGCCTCTACGACTACGAGAAGGAGCTGAAGCCGGGCGACAACCTGATCCTGTCGGCATTCGGCGGCGGGTATACGTGGGGTGCCATCTATGTGAAGTGGGCATATGACGGTTCGAAAGCCTGCCAGGTCGATCCTGCCGAGAAATAATCCGGTGCGGGCGAGAGCCCGCCGAAGAAATAGACTACAGAGAGACGGAAACCAGTGATGGTTTCCGTCTTTCTGCATATTCCGGGGCGCCTTGCGTTTCGGGAACCGGAATTTTCGTATATTTGGCTTTCGCGGAACATGTGCGGTTTCAGATTCCTTTCGGATTCGTGGTGTATCTTTGCCCCGAAGAATATTTGCTGTTTATGAAAATCCTGATCGTGGAAGACGAACCCTCCCTGCGGGAGATCATGGTGCAGACGCTGCGCCGCGAACAGTATGTGGTCGAGCAGGCGTCCGATTACGCATCGGCGCTCGAAAAGATCGCCGGATACGACTACGACTGTATCCTGCTGGACATCATGCTGCCCGACGGCAGCGGCCTGCGGATACTCGAAGAGCTCAGGCGGCAGCGCAGGCAGGCGGGAATCATCATCATTTCGGCCCGCGACTCGCTCGACGACAAGATCGAGGGCCTCGAACTGGGGGCCGACGACTACCTGCCCAAGCCGTTCCACCTGGCGGAACTGAGCGCCCGTATCCGCAGCGTCGTGCGCCGTCACCAGCGCGACGGGCAGCAGAGCCTCGACGTGGGGAATGTCCGCCTCTACCCCGACAGCCGCCGTGTGGAGGTGGCCGGGTGCGAGGTGGAACTGCTGCGCAAGGAGTACGACATCCTCTACTATTTTATGAGCCGCCCGAACCATATGGTCGATAAGGCCACGCTGGCAGAAGCCGTGTGGGGCGACCATATCGACCAGGCGGATAATTTCGATTTCGTATACGCCCAGATGAAGAACCTGCGCCGCCGGCTCCACGACGCGCAGGCCGACATCGAGATCCGGGCCGTCTATGGATTCGGCTATAAACTCGTTGCCCCATGAGGTTGGTCTATCGCATCGTGTTGCACATGTCCTGGGCCCTCACGCTGATGCTGGCGGGGAGGGCCGTGTTGTTCTACCTGACGATGATCGACGAGATCAACGACGAGGTGGACGATTCGCTGGAGAACTATGCCGAGATGCTGGTCACGCGGAGCCTCGCGGGGAGGGAACTGCCTGCCGCCTATTCGGGCAGCAACAACGGCTATTACCTGCACGACGTGTCGGCGGAGTATGCCGAAGGGCGGCAGCATATGGTTTTCAGCGACGAGGAGATATTTATTCCTGAGAAAGACGAAGAGGAACCGGCGCGGGTGCTGCGGACGATATTCCGCGACAGCGGAGGACGTTACAAGGAACTGACCGTGATGACCCCGACCATCGAAAAGGACGACTTGCAGGAAGCGATCCTCTGGTGGATCGTCTACCTCTATCTGTTCCTGTTGCTGGCGATCCTGCTGGTCAACGTGCTGGTGCTTCACCGTACCCTGCGGCCACTCTATGCCCTGTTGCGATGGTTCGACAGTTATACCGTGGGCGGGAAGAACGCCCCGCTGGTGAACGATACGAAGGTCGTCGAATTCCGGCGGCTGAACGAGGCGGCGAACCGTTATGCCGAGCGGGCGGAGTCCCTGTTCGAACGCCAGAAACAATTTATCGGCAATGCCTCGCATGAGATGCAGACCCCGCTGGCCATTTGCCGCAACCGGCTGGAGATGCTCGTGGACGACGGTTCGGCGTTGACCGAGGCGCAGCTCGGCGAGATACTGAAGGTGCAGGGGACGCTGGACTACCTCGTGCGGCTCAACCGCTCGCTGCTGCTGCTTTCGAAGATCGAGAACGGACAATTCCCCGAGACGGAACAGGTCGACTTCAACGCCCAGGTGCGACGTATGGCCGAGGATATGGAGGAGATCTACGCCGGGCGCGAAATGCGTTTCGAACTGCATGAGCAGGGACATCTGTTTGTGCGGATGAATCCGTCGCTGGCGGCCAGCCTGGTGTCGAACCTGCTGAAAAACGCCTATGTCCACGGTGACAGGGGCGGGACGGTGTCGGTCACTGTTGCCCCGCATGAACTGCGCGTCTGCAACAGCGGCGGCGGGGGCGCACTCGACGCGGAGCATATCTTCGAGCGCTTTTACCAGGGGACGAAGAAGGAGGGCTCGACGGGGCTCGGCCTCTCGATCGTCGACGCCGTGTGCCGCCTTTACGGGCTGCGCGTGGGATACTCTTATATAAATAGGTGCCACTGTTTCTCGGTACATTTCCGGATATAAAAAACGAAAAAAACGGATCGGGGCCGATTATTTCAACTTCATTTCAGCTTTAGGTCGCAACTTTGCACTGTGAACACAAGTCAAACCTAATATTGAAACGATTATGAAAAAGCTCATGATGATTCTCGCAGGCACAGCCCTGATGGTAACTTCCGCCCCCGCATTCGCGGGCAACGACCGTCCGATCGCAGTCGGCGAACTTCCGGCTACGGCACAGCAATTTATCAAGGCGCATTTTGCCGGCGTAGAAGTCTCCTTATCCAAGGTGGACGAGGAACTTTTCGACAAGGATTACAAGGTCGTGTTCGTCAACGGCGCGAAGGTCGAATTCACGAAGAACGGCGAATGGAAAGACGTCGAATGCAAATACGGCGAGGTGCCGGCGGCAATCGTTCCGCAGCAGATCCGCGATTATGTGACCAAGAATTACCCCAAAAACAAGATCGTCGCCATCGACCGCGACCGCCGCGATTACGAGGTGGAGCTGGACAACGGACTCGACCTGAAGTTCGACCTCAAGTTCCGTCTGATCGATATCGACAATTAGTGGACAGCCCTTTATGCGAGGTATTATGAAAAAGTTCGCAGTGTTGATGCTGGCCCTCGCGTCGCTGGGTGCGATGACGGGCTGCGATGACGACGACGATTCGGTAAAGGTACCGGCCGCCGTGCAGGCCGCTTTCGGGGAGATGTTCCCCGCTGCAAGCCATGTCGAATGGGAAGACAAGGGCGGGTATATGGTCGCCGATTTCCGCAGCGCGGGCACGGTCATGCAGGCATGGTTCGATGCCGCCGGCAAATGGTACATGACCGAGGAGGATATCTCCTATGCCGAGTTGCCCCGGGCGGTGCGTACTGCCTACGAAGCCGGCGATTATGCCGCTTGGCATGTGGACGACGTGGATAAGCTGCTGCGCAACGGCCAGGAGACGGTCTATGTGCTCGAAGTCGAACGTGCCGAGCAGGAATTCGACCTCTATTATTCTGAGGACGGCGTGCTGTTGCGCGAAGTGCCCGACAGGGACGGCAATGACGATCACGGCGATATGCTTCCGCAGGAACTGTCGAAGGCGATCAGCGACTTCATCGCCCGGAAATACCCCGGTGCCCGTATCGTTGATGCGGAGCGGGAGAAGGGAAATACCGAGGTCGATATCATCTTCGCCGGGAAAGCGCTCGAGGTGTGCTTCGGTACGGGCGACGCCTGGCTGTGGACGAAAACCGGAGTGCGCCTTTCGGAGGTTCCGGACGTGGTGAGGCGGACTTTGCAGTCATCGCAGTACGGTACGTGGGGGATCGACGATGTTGACCTCTACGAAAGCCCCGACCGCGTGTGGTACGCCATCGAGGTGGAAGACCCGCAGTCCGAACGGGAGGCGACGGTGCGTATCCTCGAGGACGGCACCCTGCTCTGATCGTCCCGTATGCTTTTGCGGAGCCTGCATCCCGGAGGTGCGGGCTCCGTTTTTTTTTGTTATAACATAGAGCTATATCGTTATAAAATAATATGATGTGTTTTTCGTACAAATTAGTAGAAACTATTGTATATTTGTATCAGGAAGAGAAAATACAAACACAAACTTAAAACAATATTACTATGTTAAGCAAAAGATTACATGACGCACTGAATGCGCAGATCAACGCCGAATTGTGGTCGGCCTATCTTTATCTTTCGATGTCGATGGACGCCGAGAACAAGGGGCTGAAAGGTGTGGCCAACTGGTTTTTCGTCCAGTTCCGCGAGGAGCAGGATCATGCCCGCATCCTGATGAACTACATCAATTCGCGCGATGCCAAGGTCGTGCTGAAGCCGATCGAGGAGGTGCGTACCGAGTGGACGTCGCCGCTTGATATGTTCAAGGACACGCTGGAGCATGAGAAGGTGGTGACTTCGATGATCAACAACCTGGCAGCCATCGCTGCCGAAGATAAGGATTTCGCATCGTCGAACATGCTCGTGTGGTTCGTCGACGAGCAGGTCGAGGAGGAGGAGTCGGCACGCGACATGATTACCGCCTGCGAGGCTGTCGAGGGCAACAAGTTCGGGCTTTATACGCTCGACAAGGAGCTGGCGGCCCGTGTCTACCAGCAGGCTTCGCCGCTGGCCGCGAACAACGCCTGACCGCATCACATGCCGTAGTATTGAGCAAGCCGCTCCGGGAACCGGGGCGGCTATCGTTTTACCTTGTAGTCGATCCCGGCCTTGCGGGCCTGCGAATGCTGGTACGGGCGGCGGATGCGGTAAAGGCGTCCGTCCTTGACAAGCCGCGCGCCGGTTTGGTGGAAAGCGAAGGGAATGTCTGCCGCGACGCACTGGCGGCGGATCGAAAGCACCCAGTCGTAATTGCAGGGGCGGGCTTCGTTGCCCGATTCGCCCCCGACGGATACCTCTTCGATCCCGGGGATGAGGTATCGTGCGATGTCGAGCGGCCCGAGCAGCGGGGCGCAGATGACCAGCTTGTGGCGCAGGGGGGCGTCCAGCAGCAAAGGCAGCCGGGAGTCGGCCATCGCCTGGTTCTCGACCGTGCAGCCCACGGCGAGGTTTTCGTAGCCCCCACCCCAGTCGGGCGGCAATACCTGCATGAGCCGGTCGATACGCTTGGTGATGAAGAAAAAACGCAGGTCGCTGCGTATGCGGATCATCTCCCACGCTTCGGCGCGCCAGGCGTCGGCCTCCTCGACGAGGAAATCAGATGTGAAGCAGGTGTAGACCATCTCTCCGGCAGGAACCTTGAACCGTCCGTCGCGGCTCCGGCGCACGGGCAGGTTGAACGCCGAGGTTTTACGCACCTCGCTGCTGTCCTTGTCGTGCCGTTCGTCCTGCCGGTATACGTAGCAGTGGCGGCAGCCTTCGCTGATCTTGCGGCATCCGTGCCACGGGTTCCATCCGACCGACATGATCCGTTATCTCAGCTCCATGCGCAGGCGCACCATGTGGCGGCACTCTACGCCGTTTTCGAAAATCGGAGCGGGGTAGTGCTTCCGGAAGTAGTCTTCGTCGATGCCGCAGCGGACGAAACCGCACCGTTCGTACAGGGCGATCTGTCCCGCGCCGATGTCTCCCGTGCCGATTTCGAGCAGTCGGAACCCCGCATCGCGGGCCGTTCGTACGGCATGCTGCAATAACGCCGTGGCGATGCCCTTGCGCTGGTGTTCGGGGACGACGGCGATATTGACCACTTCGGCCGTGAACGGCCGCGTGTGCAGGAATACATACTGGCCGAGGATTTCCCCGTCACGACGTGCGACATAGGTTGTGCCGCGGCCGGCATAGTCGGCTACGGACTCTTCCGATTCGTCGGCCAGCAGCAGCAGGTCGCGCCGCGGTGTGTCTGTCTTTACAATTTCGAGATCCATGTCAGAAAAGCGATGCGGCGCCTTCGAAGGTCGCCAGTACGACGATGTAACGCAGGGCCTTGCCCGCGAGCATCGAACCGCCCGTGAGCCAGACGTTGCTGCGCATCAGCCTCAGCACGATGGCGATGGCCTCGCCGATCGTGGGCAGAAATGCGAAAAAAGCCATCAGCGCCCCGCGCCCCGCGA
>JBKSUH010000076.1:0-8656 GCA_047233565.1 Alistipes sp. | reverse complement strand
TCTTGGCACGGAGCGGTATGGCGCGATTTTCGCGGAAGTTCCGTACATACTCGCCGAAACAGGGGTGTTCGAGCAGCCAGCCGTAAAGCCGGGGCGAAGAACGCACCCAAAAGGCCGCCGATAGCAACAGGAACGGCGTGGTAGGCAGCAGGGGGACGAATATGCCGACGATGCCCAGCACGCACGAGATGCATCCCAATACGACGAGAAGAATTTTCATGGGGCAAAAATAGCACAAATTCGGGAGCCGGAAGCACGGCGACGGTTATTTTTCCTTATATTTGTAGAATAGAAACGGAATACGATACAAAACCAAAATACGATGATTAAAATAGGTATTGCCAGCGACCACGCAGGCTATGAAATGAAAGAATTTCTGGTAGGTTACCTCGACGCCATGGGTTACGAGGTGCTCGATTTCGGTACGCATTCACCCGACCGCGTCGACTATGCAGACTTCGCGCATCCGCTGGCCGAGGCGATCGAAAACGGCGAACTCGAACGCGGCATCGCCCTCTGCGGCTCGGGCGAAGGGATGACGATGACCCTCAACAAGCATCAGGGCATCCGCGCCGGACTGGCGTGGGAACCGGAGATCGCATCGCTCATCCGCCGTCACAACAACGCCAACATTATCGTCTTCCCGGCCCGCTTCATCACCAACGACGAGGCCGTGGCGATGCTCGACGCCTACTTCGCGGCGCAGTTCGAAGGCGGACGCCACCAGCACCGCATCGAGAAGATGGCCGTACCCTGCGGCGGCGCGGCTGAAAAATAGCCGATCGGGAAACGCCTGCGGATCAGAAACGAATGCGGGCAGCACAGATGCGATGCGGACAAGTGCCATGCGCGCAACCATAGATGCAATCCGGACAGGCGCGCTGGACAGCGGATGCGATAGGGCAAAGGCCACGCAGACAGAACAGATGCGATGCGCGGACAGCGAATGCAGCAGGTACGGATCGACGGATACAACGATCCGCAAACGCGGCAAACGTTCCGGCAAAAGCAGGGTGAAAACCGGACGCCGCCTGCGCGCACGGCCAGCCGGGCAACGCACCGGCAAGCGCCGGAATCACATCCGCCCAAGACCGGGCAACGCCTACAACGAAAAGATGAAGGGAGTCTGCGACCGCAGGCTCTCTGCTTTTTCGGGACGGTCGAACAGTCCGAAAACCGCAGAGCCGCTGCCCGACATCGAAGCGTAAAGGGCACCAGCATCGAGTAAGTTCCGCTTGGATGCGCGGATGGCGGGATGCGCGGCGAAGATATGCGGTTCGAAATCGTTGGTCACGACCTCCTGCCACTCCGCGACGGGACGCCGCAGGCGCTCGGCAAGCGGCACTGAGGGCACTGGGGGCGCACGCCGGCATAGGCTTCGCGCGTAGAGACCCCTCGTCCGGCTTTACGATCACGAGGGTCAGCCCCCAGAGGCTGAGCGGAAAGGGCGACATGATCTCGCCCCGTCCGGTGCAGAACTGCGGGTGTTGCGCACGAAGAACGGCGTATCACTGCCCAGCTCGGCGGCGCGGGCGATCAGCTCCGCTTCGGACAGGTGCAGGTCGAAAAGCCGGTCGAGAGCCAGCAGGACCGCCGTGCCGTCGGACGAACCGCCGCCCAGCCCGGCGCCGAACGGCACCCGCTTGTCGAGCCGGATCGAGACGCCGTCCACGCCGTAACGGTCGTGCATCAGCCGGAAAGCCTTGATACAGATATTCTGTTCGGGTTCGCAGTCCACCGCCAGCCCTTCGGCACGGAAATCCACGCCCGCCCCGGCCATGCGCACGACCTCGACTTCGTCGTAAAGTCCGCGCACGGGCAACATCACCGTTTCGAGGTCGTGATAACCGTCCGCACGGCGGCGCAGGATATCCAGCCCCAGATTTATTTTGCAGTTTGCCCGTAAGATCATACGGCAAAGATATAAAATTTGTACTTTTGCCCTATGAAATTCCGCACCGAAATCGACATTGCGCCCCTCGGGGTGAAAATCGGATACGGGAACCGCATCCTGGCCCTCGGTTCCTGCTTCGCCGAACACATCGCGGGACGGCTCGCCGAAGCCCGGTTCCGCATCGTCACAAACCCCACGGGCATCCTGTTCAACCCGCTCTCCATCGCCGCCGCGCTGCGCAGCTATGCGGACGAGGCGCCCGTACAGCATTCCGAGCTGGACTTCGACGGCGAACTGTGGTTCCACTACGGGTTCCACGGCTCTCTCTCGGCCGCGTCGCCCGACGAGGCGCTGGCTGCGATGAACGCCGCCCGCAAGGCAGGCGCCGAAGCCCTGCGCCGTGCCGACCGGGTATTGCTGACCCTGGGCACGGCATGGGTCTACGAACACAACGGGCAGGTGGTGGCCAACTGCCACCGGCAGCCCGCGACCGAATTCGTACGGCGCAGGCTGGGCGTCGCGGAGATCGTCACCGCTTTCGCAGACCTCATGGCAGGTCCGCTCGGCGGCAGGGAGGTGATCCTTACGGTCAGCCCCGTGCGGCATCTCGGCGACTCACTGGCGGGCAACGCCGTGAGCAAAGCCGCGCTCCGTCTGGCCGCCGAAGAGCTGGCGGAGCGTTTTCCCGACGTTCACTATTTCCCCGCATACGAAATCCTCAACGACGACCTGCGCGACTACCGGTTCTACGCCGACGATCTGGTGCATCCGTCTCCGCAGGCCGTGGAATACGTCTGGGAGAAGTTCTCGGCGACGGTTCTCTCGGAGCAGGCCCGGCGTCTGCTGCCCGACGTCCGCCATATCGTCGTGGCCGCGGCGCACCGGCCCCGCAACCCGCAGAGCGCAACCTACCGCGAGTTCTGCCGCCGCAGGCTCGAAGAGATCGCGGCGCTGCCGCAGATCGATTTTCGGACCGAAGCGGAATATTTCCGCCGATGTATCGAAATAAATTCGTAAATTTGCGGTCTATCATTCGCACACCATGAAGCACAAAATCATTTTACTCGCCATAGCCGCCTTCGCGGCCCTCGAAGTCTCGGCCGCACGGCCCCGGCTGGTCGTCAATATCGTCGTCGGCTCGATGCGCGCCGAGGATCTCTGCGTTACGCCGACAATTACGGCGAAGGAGGACTCCGGCGCCTGATCGACGGCGGCACGGTCTTCGCCGACAGCCGTTACGACTACCAGCAGACCACCACGCCCGTGTCGCTGGCCACGTTATCGACGGGCGCGATGCCCTCGACGCACGGGGTCATCGGCTCGCGGTGGCGCGACTACGTCGCCAACGAGGCCGTGGAGCTGATCGCCGGACGCAACGGCGCAGGCCCCTACAACCTGATCGCCCCGACGCTCTCGAAGCGCTCCTGCAGCACGAACCCGGAAGCAGGGCTGTCACCGTGGCGGCTGAAGCCACGTCGGCGATCGTCTTGGGTGGACGCGGCGGCGAGGTCTTCTGGCTCGACTCGGCGCGCTGCGGCTGGACCACCTCGCCCTACTACGCCGCCGACGTTCCCGAATGGGTGGCGCGCAGCAACCGCGAACGCTACAACCTCTCATACATCACCCCCGAGTGGCGCACGCTCTACGAAAAGGGACGCTACCTCAACACCCGCAACTGGGACATCGTTCTCACAGGCAAAAGCAGGAAAGACAAGGACGAGCCGGGGGAAGGGCGCCTGAAACTCACGTCGGACTACGACAAAATGCTCTACACCCCGGCGGGCAACACCGCCGTGCTGGGCTTCGCCAAGCAGGCCATCGCCCAGTTCAAACTCGGCGACGACGCGACGCCCGACCTGCTGAACATCTGTCTCGATTCGTCGCGCCGCATCAGCGAAGCCTACGGTCCCGAATCGGTCGAGGCGGAGGACATGTATTACCGGCTCGACCGCGATCTGGCCGACTTTTTGACGTTCGTATTCGCGCAGGTCAAGAACGGCGAAGTGCTCGTCGTATTCACGTCGGACCACGGAACCAGCCCCTCGTACGACGCGGGCCGCGAAGAGGCCGACCGGTTCAACGCCCGGCAGTTCGAGGTGATCGTCAACGGCTTCCTCAACGTCCGCTACGGCATGGGCGACTGGGTGCTGGAGTACGAGGACAAATGCGTCTACCTGAACCACAACCTGATCTACGAGCGGGGACTCGACCTGGCCGAGGTGCAGAACGAGGTGGCGATCTTCGCCATGCAGTTCCGGGGCGTGTCGCACGCCCTCTCGGCGACGGCCATGCGGACGAGCTACTTCGGGAGCGGCTATGCCCGCAAGATGCAGAACAGCTTCTACCCCCGCCGTTCGGGCGACGTCATCCTGAACCTGATGCCCGGCTGGATCGAGGAGAACGACCGCTGCGCATCGTCGTCGGGTTCGATGTACGGCTACGACACGCAGGTGCCGCTGGTATTTTACGGCTTCGGAGCCGGTCCCCTGCGCGTGAAGCGCCGTGTGACATGACGGCCGTGGCGCCGACCGTGGCGCGGGTGCTGGAGATCACCGAACCTGCGGCGTCGGAGGGCGAAGTGCTCCCGGAAATAATAGATTTGTAAGGATTTAAAGCAAAAGATATGGACAAGATACAGGAGGAGATCATCGGGGAGTTCTCGGTATTCGACGACTGGCTCGACAAATACGACTACCTCATCGGCCTGAGCGACTCGCTCCCGGCCATCGCAGCCGAGCACCGCACGGAACAATACCTGATCGACGGCTGCCAGTCGCGCGTGTGGGTAGACGCACGCCTGGAGGACGGCAAGGTCTACTATGCCGCCGACAGTGACGCCATAATAACCAAGGGCATCATCGCGTTATTGATACGCGTGCTGAACGGGCGCACGCCGCAGGAGATCCTCGACACCGACCTCTATTTCATCGACGCCATCGGCCTGAGCGCCAACCTCTCGCCCACGCGCTCGAACGGCCTGTTGTCGATGGTCAAACAGATGCGGCTCTATGCGCTCGCGTTCGCAAGCAAAAGCGAAAAATAACAGACAGCCATGACACCCGAAGACATACTGAAGATAGAGAAGGACATAGTCCTTACGCTCAAGAACATATACGATCCCGAAATCCCGGTCAACATCTACGACCTGGGATTGATCTACGAAATAGACTACACGCCCGACGGCGTGGCGAACATCCGCATGACCCTCACGGCGCCCAACTGCCCCATGGCCGACATGCTCGTGGAGGATGTCAACCAGCAGGTTGCCAAGGTCGACGGCGTAAAGGCGGTGAACGTCATCCTCACGTTCGACCCCGTATGGGACAAGAGCATGATGTCGGAGGAGGCGCTGCTCGAACTCAACATGTTCTGACATGGGCGCGGAACAGGAGCATCGGATGCTGAACCGGCTGCAGGCCGGGGCCGGGGCTTACGCCTGCGGCGGATTCCTCGCGGGACAGTCAGCCTTGCAGCGCAGCGAGATATGCACGTCGCTGCTCTTCGACCGGCTCGAACGCAAAATGCGCATGGTGGAGGCGCTGCGGCACGAAGCGGCGGAGAACTGGAACCAGACCTTCTACCTGCTCTACTTCCGCACGCTGGGCGACCGTCAGAATCAGGAAGCCTACCTCACGCTGGCGCGGCGCGTATCCTACAAAACCGTTCTGCGCGAACGGCTGGCGCCGCATGCCGTCGAATCGCTGCTTTTCGGAGCGTCGGGACTGCTGGCGCTCTATCCGCACGACACCTACACGCTCAACCTCGCCCGCAATTTCGAATATCTGGCGGCCAAATACGACATCGAACCGATGCAGGCCGGAGCTTGGCAGCTGGGCGACATACGCCCGGCCAACCACCCCGTCTGCGGCTGGCGCAAGCCGCGGAATTCTTCGCTCAGGACGAGTTCGTCATGGAGCGCGCCATGGCCTGCCGCACGGAAGAGGAGATCCGGCGGCTCTTCTGCGTCGAGGCCTCGGATTACTGGCGGACGCACCATATTCCGGGAATCGCAGGCGACGACAGGCCCAAGCGTCTGGGGACTTTCAAGGCCAACATCATCGGCATCAACCTCGTCTCGGTGCTGCAATTCGCCTACGGCAGCTACACCGGACGCGAAGCCCTGCGCGACAGCGCCCTGACGCTGCTCGAACGCCTGCCCGCGGAGGACAACCGTTACATGCGCGGCTGGCACGACGCGGGGTGACGCCCCGCAGCGCCTTCGAGTCGCAGGCCCTGTTGCAGCTGGCGACGGAATACTGCGCCGCCAAACGGTGCGCGGAGTGCCCCGTCGGGCGGCGCATCCTGAACAATCTGAAAATCGGAAACAACTAACTCTACCACCATGCAAAAACAAACACCACTGATCAGCGTCATCATGCCGCTCTACAATGCGGAGCGATTCGTCGGCGAAAGCATCGAGAACGTCCTCCGGCAAACGGTCGGCGACTTCGAACTGATCGTCATCGACGACGCATCGACCGACGCTTCGGCCGAGATCGCACGCGCCTACGCCGCAAAGGACAACCGCATCGTACTGATGCACAACGAACTCAATTCGGGAGCCGCACGCACCGCAATCGGGCGCTGGACGCCGCCCGCGGAAAATTCATCACCTTCATGGATGCGGACGACCTCTGCTCTCCGGAACGCTTCGCCAAACAGCTCGCCTTCTTCGAACGACACCCGCAAACCGACATCTGCGGCAGTTACTACACGATGTTCGGCACAAGGGGGAAAATGACGAACTGAAAATCCAAGTGCCGCTCACCCACGAGGAAATCCAGTACCAACTGTTTTTCGGGTGCCCGTTCGGCATGTCGTCCGTCATGCTGCGCAGCGAACCTTTCAAACGGACCGGCATACGCTTCCGGGAGTGTATGGCCGAAGACTATCAGCTATGGGTCGATCTTTCGGAACACCTCCGCATGGCCAACATTCCGGAGTACCTGACCTTCTACCGCCGATGGGAAGACCAAATCTCGACACGCCAACTGGACCGCCAGACCCTCAGCGCCCAGCTTACCCAGCAGGAACAACTCGCGCGCAAACTGGGCGTCCGGCTCTCGGATGACGAAGCCCGCATCTTCACCCGTTTCTCCCTGCGGACCGGGGAGGTAAAGAAAGGGAACTCGCCTCGTACCGCCGCATTCTCACACGTCTCTACAAGGCCGGCATCCGGCATTCACACGATCCCAAGCTGCTCAAACGGCAGCTTATGCGCCGGTACAAAATGGCCTGCGGACTCTTCTATCCGTCGTGGAGAGTCTGGATTCACAAGCGTCTGTTCCTCGTCCGACTTCTCGCGTCATGAAAAAATCAGCATCATAATTCCGCTGTACAACCTCGAAGGGCTGATCGGCAAGTGTATCGCTTCGGCCCTCGATCAGGACCTGCCGCCCGAAGAGTACGAAGTGATCGTGGTGGACGACGGATCGACCGACGGTTCGTTGGCCGCAGCGCAGCGGGCGGCCTGCGGGCATGCGAACGTCCAAGTGCACGCCAAACCCAACGAAGGCGTAAGCATGGCCCGGAATTACGGCACGGAGCGCGCCGCGGGCAGATATGTCATGTACGTGGATGCAGACGACTACCTTTCGCCCGGCGTTCTCGGACGGCTGACGCAGATCATGGACCGGGAGCGGCTCGACATGCTCTGTTTCGACATGGCGGGCGTCGACGAACACGGCGGCGACCTTCCGCTCTGGAGCGACGGGCTTTTCGCACGCGGCGGCGGGAGGTGCAGAGCGGACGCGATTTCCTGCGTCGGACTGCTTCCTGCCCATGGCCTGCGCCTACGTCTACGACCGGACGATGCTCGAACGGCATGGACTCGGCATGCTCCCGATGCGGCACGAGGACGAAGAGTTCACCCCGCGCGCCATTTACTTCGCAAAACGGATCCGATATGTCCCGATCCGGGTGTACAACTACCTGCAGCACAACGGATCGTTCATGGGAAGCTACGATCGAAGCGCCGCTCGGACTTTGTCCGGGCGATGAAAAGCCTGACCGACTTCGCGGCCCGTATCGAAGAAAGCGATCCGGAAGGCGCACGCCTGATGCGGCTGCACGTGGGCAAAACGATGTTTTTCGCCTGCAAACAGACGATACTCGGCAGACAGGGCAACGCCCGCGAAATGCTGCGCGACGCCCGGCAGCAGGAGTCCTGCCGCTCGCATTCCGCAGATACAACTTCCGCCATTTCCTGATAAACCGCGCGCCCGCGCTTTCGTCCTCTACTACCGGCTTCACAAAAGACGGTGACCCGTCGGCCGGAATGCGGCTCCGAATCGCGGAAAACCCGCTTCGGGTCCCTTTATAGGGACCTATTTTTTTGTGCATTCGGGAAAAATAAGTATCTTTGTAGGATTTACGTACACAACCCCGAAATAACTGAAATCACATATGGAAATAGTTGCAAGTTTAATCAAACTTTTCTTCGGCTCGAAAGCCGACAAAGACCGCAAGCAGATCGAGCCTTACCTCCAGAAGATCAAAGCGGTGTACCCTTCGATAGAAGCCCTTTCGAACGACGAACTGCGTGACAGGAGCGAAGCGCTGAAGAAACAGATCGCCGATTTCATCGCCCGGGACGAGGCCGACATCGTGGAACTGAAGGCCAAGCTTGAACTGCCCGAAACCTCGCTGGAGGAGAAGGAGCGTATCTCGAAGCAGATCGACGAGACGACCAAACGCATCGACGAGAAGATCGAGGAGAAACTCGACGAGATACTGCCCGAAGCCTTCGCCATCATGAAGGAT
>JBKSUH010000075.1:0-8802 GCA_047233565.1 Alistipes sp. | reverse complement strand
GATGAACGACGGTTTGCTGTAACTCACGCCGTGCTTGAAGGCGTTTTCCACGAAAACGATCAGCAACAGCGGCGGGATGGAAACCTGGGGCGGCAGGTCGTGCGGGTATTCCACGCGAATGTCCACGGCGTCGGTGTAGCGGATGCGCATCAGCCCGATGTAATTCTGTACGAACTGGATGTCCCTGTTCAGGGAGATGATCTCGTGTCCCGATTCATAGAGCACGTAGCGCATCATCTTCGAAAGCTCGATCACGGCGTTCTTGGCGTATTCGGTGTCGATGTCTATCAGGGCGTGGATGTTGTTGAGCGTGTTCATGAAGAAGTGGGGATTGATCTGGTACTTCAGATAATCCATTTCGGCCTGCATGTTCTGCTGTTTGAGCTCCTCCATCTGCTGTTCGTCGCGTATCGACTGGTACATGAGCTTGATGCCCGTATTGGCCCCCGACATGAAAAATCCCAGAATCACGTTCCAGTACATTTCCAGATCGGTGAACGACGCCTTGCGGTGCTCGATGAACTGGTCTTCGGAGAGGTCCGAGAAGAGCAGGCTGTCGGTGATGTGCTGTTCGTAGAAGTCCACGAACCAGAACGTGCCGATGATCAGCGTCAGATTGGTTATCAGATACTTCCAATACTTGTGCTTGAGCATGAGCCGCGGGGCGAGGACGGAATTATGGATGATGAAGATAATGAAATAGGGGGCTATCTGCCGCCATGCGATGAGTACGTTTTCGAAACTGATGTGCAGTTCCGACATCATCTGCGAATTGAGCACCGGCACCAGGATGATGGCTGCCCACACCATTACGTAGAGCAGGTTTTCTCCGACGGTTTGTTTGCGGGTCATTTTCATGCCGTAAAGATAATAAAAAAAGTTACCCGGTGCTCCCGGGTAGCTTTCGTAAAAAAAGCAGGTAACCGAACTATTAGTGACGCCTCATTGTTGGAATGGATTCAGTGACTATGAAGAATTTGGGATAGAGAATCCAAGTGGTTACCTGCTGAGCCTTTATGTGTGTGTTTATTTGTTCAGTAGCGACGGACTGTATAAATAACGTTTGATACTCCGTTTTGGTGTCTTTTCGAACTCCGTCGGATAAATTATTATTTCCGACACCCGTTCGTATGCCGCCAGGAGCGAGTTCAGCTCCGTGAGGTTGTTCTGCATGATCTGCGGCAGGTCGTTCTTGTCCACGCCTTCCGCCTCGGCCTGTTCGTAGTCGGGGACGACCATCGCTTTGAGCTTGCCGTTGCCCGAGTCGAGTATCAGGGATTCGAGTACGAGGTACATGTTATTGAGCTTGTCCTCGATCTCCTCGGGATAGATGTTTTGCCCGCTTCCGGAGAGGATCATCGTCTTCGAGCGTCCGCGGATGTAGAGCGTCCCGTCCGGATCCATCGTGCCCATGTCGCCCGTGTGGAGCCAGCCGTCGGGTTCGAGTACCTTCTCCGTATCTTTTTCGTTCTTGTAGTAGCCTTTCATCACATGCTCGCCGCGCACGACGATTTCGCCGGCCACGTGTTCCGGGTCGGGGGAGTCGATCCGGACGTCGAGCAGACCTTTCAGGTAGCGGCCGCAGGAGCCCGCCTTGAATTCGTTGTCGGGTGTGAAACTGATGAGCGGCGCGCATTCGGTCATGCCGTAACCGATGGTGATCGGGAACTTGATCTTCATCAGGAACGCTTCGGTCTCCTGATTCATCGGTGCGCCGCCGACGATGAATATGTCTACGTTGTTGCCGAAGGCCTCCAGCAGTTTTTGCGGATCACCGAGTAGATGGCCGTGTTGAGCAGCGGAATCTTCACGGCGATCGACATGGGGCCTTTTTCGAGCATCGGCATCACCTGCTTGCGGTAGACCTTTTCGAGGATCATCGGTACGCAGCAGATGATCGTCGGCTTGACCACGGACATGGCTTCCAGCAGGATCTTGGGCGACGGGATTTTACCCAGCAGGGTGATGTGCCCGCCGACGGCCAGCGGCGAGAGGAAGTCGAAGGCGCAGCCGTAGGCGTGGGCCAGCGGCAGGAACGACAGCGTGCGTCCGCCCTTGCGGAAATAGTGGGTGCCGGTCTGCGTGTTGACCATGCCGCGGGCGAAACTTACGTTGCCCGTGAGGTTGTTCACCGTGAGCATCACTCCCTTCGAATAGCCCGTGGTGCCCGACGTGTAGTAGAGCAGGATGACCTCGTCGTTGGGGATCTCGGGGTACTTGATGTCGTTTACGCTGAACCCGCGCGGATATTTCGAACGGTAGTTTTTCAGGATATCGCGCTGGAACTTGGTGAGCGCCTTGCCGTTGCGTTCGTAGATGGCGTGGAAATCGGTGAGCGAAAACACGGCCTCGATCTGGCGTATCTGGTCTTCTTCGATGATGTCCCAGAAGTTGTCGCCCAGAAAGAGCAGCTTGCTTTCCGAGTGGTTGATGATGTGGATGATGTCGGCCGGGGCGAAATCCTGCAATATCGGGACGATTACGGCGCCGTAGGAGATCGTGGCGATGTAGGTGATGCACCACCGGGGATTGTTGCGCCCGATCAGCGCTATCTTGTCGCCCTTCTTTACGCCGGCCTTTTTGAACAGGAGGTGCAGCTTGGCGATCTCCTTGGCCATCTCGTAATACGAGAATGTTTCGCCCTTGAAATAGTCGGTCAGTGCCGGCATTTCACGGTTCTCGCGGAAACTCGTCTCGTATATTTTTATCAGGTTTTCCTCTAACATGATTGCGTCCTAATGTCCGGTGCAAAGATAGACAAAAAAACGATTTTCCGCAAATCGCCGCATTTTTATCCTATTGCCGATGTTTTGAACCATAGGCCCTGCCGCAGAGCTTTTGTGCCGTTTTTATTCCTCCTTTTTTCCGGCTGGGGGCTGCTGTTTCACGTGGCGGGGTTTCCAGATGTAGATTTTCGATTCCGTGCCCGCCTTGAGCCTTTCGATGTTCTTGCGGTGCGTGTAGATCAGCAGCACGGCGATGATGAACGAGAACACGACAAACGGAACCAGATGGTTCACTTTCGGCGAAATGAGCGTGAAAATGGGGAAGCTGCACCCTGCGACCATCGAGGCCAGCGATACGTAGTGCGTAATCATCAGCACGAGGAACCAGACGCCGAAGCAGAGCAGCACCAGCGGGGCGTTTACGCCCATGATGGCGCCGACGAGCGTCGCCACGCCCTTGCCGCCCCGGAAATTGGCGAAGATCGGGAAGATGTGTCCCACCACGGCGGCGAACACGGCGATGAAACGCAGGATGTAGAACCAGTTTTCATTGGCCCCGTCGGCGAATACGCTGTCGTATTTCATCAGGTCGATGATCGTCACCGCCACAAACCCCTTCAGAAAATCGAGCCCGAATACGGGCAGTGCGGCCCGCCTGCCCAGCACGCGCAGCATGTTGGTCGTGCCGGCGTTCTTGCTGCCGTATTCGCGGATGTCGATGCCGTAATATTTCTTGCCGATCCACACGGCGCTCGGAATCGAGCCCAGCAGATAGGCGATGATAATCATGGTGGTAGCGGTGTAATATGTCAGAATCATAGCGACTTTTCCGGGGTTTGTTAATGCAAATATAATAAAAAATCCGTATTGGAGCCCGGTGAAAAATCCGCGCCGTATCCCGCGGATTTCGGAGAATTTCGTATCTTTGCATACTTTAAATGTATAACAGGGTATGAATACGAAAGCATTACTGGAACCTATGGGCTCGTGGGCGTGGTGGCGCTCGTGGTTCCTGATCTTTTTCGGGTGTTCGGTCATGGGTGCCGGCTTCGTGCTGTTTGTGAACCCTTACAATTTCGTGCCGGGAGGCGTGTACGGTATGGGTATCGTGCTGCACAACATTTTTCCGTCGATCCAGGTGGGTACGTTCGGCTATATGTTCGACGTGCCGCTGATGCTCGTTGCGATGCTGGTTTTCGGCGGGCAGTTCGGAACGCGTACGGTGCTGGCCGCGCTCTATACGCCCGGCTTTATGAACGTGCTCACACGGCTGGTCTATCCCGACGCCGCGGCGGTCGAGAGCCTCGACCCGTCGCTGTTGCTGGGCGGGCGGCTCGACCTGTCGAACGACTTGCTGCTGACGTGCGTCATCGGCGCCGTCGTCATCGGCGTGGGGCAGGGCATCGTCGTGCGCCAGCAGGCGACCACGGGCGGCACCGACATCGTGGCGATGCTGTTGCAGAAATTCGCGGGTATCAAGTTCTCGTCGGGCATCTTCCTGGCCGACGGTTTCGTCGTGCTGTCCGGCCTGGCCGTCATCGGCTTCGGGCTGGGGACGGGCGAAGCCGCCTCGAACGGCTGGATGCTGACGCTCTATTCGCTCATCACGATTTATATCACCTCGCGTGTGATCGCCTACCTGCTCAACGGTGCGTCGTACGACAAGCTGCTCTTCATCATCAGCGACCACCATCAGGCGCTCAAACGCTTCATCATCGAAGACCTCGACCGCAGTGCGACCTACATCAAGTCGAAGGGGATGTATACGGACGCTTCGCGGGACATGATCTTCCTGGTCGTGAGCCGCAAGGAGGTGCACCTCGTGCAACATAAGATCAAAGAGATCGACCCGGCGGCGTTCGTAGTCGTGACCGATGCCTACGAGACGTTCGGCGAAGGGTTCAAACAGTTCCCCGACAAGAACGAGATACATGCCGAATAACAGAAACGAAAACGTGGAATTTAAACTCAATACGAATACATTGCGCCCCCTGTCGGGCGCCGGACGCAAACTTTTCGTCGAAACCTACGGCTGCCAGATGAATGTCGGCGACACGGAAGTCGTGGTTGCCCTGATGCAGCGGGAGGGATACGTCTACACCGAGGATATCGGCCTGGCCGATGTCATCCTGATCAACACCTGCTCGATCCGCGACAATGCCGAGCAGCGTATCTGGGGGCGTCTGGCCGAGATGAAACGCTACCGCCGGGCCAAACCGGGGCTCGTCGTGGGCATCATCGGCTGCATGGCCGAACGCCTCAAGGAGAAATTGGTCGAGGGCCCTTACGGCGTCGACGTCGTGGCCGGGCCGGATGCCTACCGCGACCTGCCGCGCCTGGTGCGCGAGGCCGAGGCGGGCGGCAAGGGGGTGAACGTCCTGCTCTCCACGGAGGAGACCTATGCCGAGATCGCCCCCGTGCGGCTCGACCGCAACGGCGTGAGCGCCTATGTGGCCATCATGCGCGGATGCAATAATTTCTGTTCCTACTGTGTGGTGCCCTACACCCGCGGCCGCGAACGGAGCCGCGACCCGCAAACGATCGTTGCGGAGGCCCGCTCGCTCTTCGGGAACGGATACCGCGAAGTGACGCTGCTGGGGCAGAACGTCAATTCGTACAAGGCCGGCGAGGTGGACTTTCCCGGCCTGATGCGCCGCGTGGCCTCCGTCTCGCCGCTGCTGCGCGTGCGTTTCGCCACGTCGCATCCCAAGGACATCAGCGACAGCCTGCTGGAGGTCATGGCCGAAATGCCCAATATCTGCCGGCGATCCATCTGCCCGCCCAGTCGGGTGCCTCGTCGATGCTCGCGCGCATGAACCGCAAATATACCGCGAATGGTACTCGACCGGGTCGCGGCCATCCGCCGCTACCTGCCCGATTGCGCCGTCACGACCGACCTGATCGCCGGCTTCTCGGGCGAGACCGAGAAGGAGCACGAAGCGACGCTTTCGCTCATGCGCGAGGTGGGGTACGAGTTCGCCTACATGTTCAAATACTCGGAGCGTCCCGGGACTTTCGCGCACGAGCACCTGCCGGACGACGTGCCCGACGAGGTGAAGTCGCGGCGGCTTTCGGAGATCATCGCCCTGCAAAACGAACTGGGGCATGCGAGCAACCTGCGCGACGTGGGGCGCGAGTTCGAAGTGCTGGTCGAGGGGCGCTCGAAGCGCGACGAAAAGCAGCTCTCGGGCCGGACGTCGCAGAACAAGGTCGTGGTCTTCGACCGCGGCCGGCACGACGTCGGCGACTATGTGCGCGTGCGCATTACGGGGTGCACCCCGGCGACGCTGTTCGGAGAAGAAATCATTTAAGGATATAATAAACTGAAACGTAAGATGCGATTTGACGAACTCGATTTGGAGGATGAGATCCTCGACGGACTCGACGATATGAATTTCCAGGAGATGACTCCTGTTCAGGAACACACCATCCCGGTGATCCTGGAGGGCCGCGACATCATCGGTTGCGCCCAGACCGGAACCGGCAAGACGGCGGCCTACACGCTGCCACTGCTCAACAGGCTGTTGATCGAAGGCAACGAAGACAATGTGATAAAGTCGGTGATCATCGTGCCGACGCGCGAGCTGGCGCAGCAGATCGACCAGCAGTTCCAGGGATTTTCGTACTACCTGCCCGTGTCGACCACGGTCGTATACGGCGGTGGCGACGGCAAGGGCTGGGATGTGCAGAAGCGCGGTATGCTGATGGGTTCGGACGTGGTGATCGCCACCCCCGGGCGCATGATCTCGCACATCCAGAACAGCGGCATCGACCTTTCGCACGTCGAGTGCCTGATCCTCGACGAGGCCGACCGTATGCTCGACATGGGTTTCAGCGAGGACATCATGAAGATCGTCTCCTATATGCCCAAGGATCGGCAGACGATCATGTTCTCGGCGACGCTGCCCCCGAAGATACGTGAGATGGCCAGGACGATCCTGCGCAATCCCGCCGAGGTGAACATCGCCATTTCGAAACCCAACGAGGCGATCGACCAGTCGGCCTATGTCTGCTACGAGAACCAGAAGCTGGGCATCATCCGCGAGATGTTCGCCGAGCCGACCGATTCGAAGACGATCATCTTCTCGTCGTCGAAGCTCAAGGTCAAGGAGCTGGCGCACACGCTCAAGCGCATGGGACTCGACGTTGCGGCCATGCACTCCGACCTGGAGCAGGCGCAGCGCGAGGAGGTGATGCTCAACTTCAAGAACAACAAGGTGAAAATCCTCGTCGCCACGGACATCGTCGCGCGCGGTATCGACATCGAGGACATCGGCCTGGTGCTCAACTACGACGTGCCGCACGACCCCGAGGACTACATCCACCGCATCGGCCGTACGGCACCGCGCGGCGGCTTCGGCGCCGCCATGACGTTCGTCAGCGAGGAGGAGCAGGGCAAGTTCCACCAGATCGAGAAATTCATCGAGCGGGACATCCGCAAGGCCGAACTGCCCGAGAGCGTGGGCGAAGGCCCGAAATACGCTCCCGACGAGAACCGCGGCCGCTTCGGCCGGGGGCGCGGGGGCGCAGCGGGGAGGGCGTTCCGGTTCGGGCCGCGGACGCGGCGGACGGGGCGACCGTTCGGGTCGTAACGACCGGGACCGCCGCAGCGAACGCCCGGCGGCTGCGACTGCGGCTGCGGCTGCGGAACCTGCCGCGGCACAACCCGCTTCGCCGGACAGCGACCACGCTTCGGGCCGTGGCGAAGGCAACCGCGGACCCGCGACCGCCGCCGTCACCGCGGAGGCCGCAATCGGGGCCGCGGCAACAAGCCGCAGGGCGGCGAACCGACGCCGCAGGCATAAATACCAAAATTCCCGTCGAACCAACGACGGGAATTTTTGTTTACCTCCGTTTTACCGGGCGTGATCACATACTCTAATGTACCGCCGTCCGGAGCGTATGCCATCTCCCTCCCTGAAGGAGGGCTGGGGTGGGGTCGGATTTATCTTTTATCCCACGGGATGCGCCGGGTCTTCGGCCCTGAGGGCCTCTTCGAGCGAGATGCCCAGCGCCTCGGCCACTCCCTTGCCGTATGCCGGGTCGGCATAGTAGCAGTGGCGCGTGTGGCGCTGCTTGATGAACAGCTCGGCATCGCCCATGGCGCGCGCCGTATTCTCGCAGGTGGCTTTCTGGTCTTCTGCCGACATCACGCGCCACAGCAGGCCGGGCTGCGTGAAATAGTCGCTGTCCAGTTCGCGCTCGTCGTAGTTGTAAACGTCGCCGTTCACGGCCAGGGGCGGCTCTTTGAGGGCGGGGGTGTCCTGCCATTCGCCGTAGCTGTTGGGTTCGTAACCCTTTGCCGATCCGTAGTTGCCGTCGGTGCGCATCTGCCCGTCGCGGTGGAAGGCGTGGATCGGGCAGCGGGGCCTGTTCACGGGGATTTCCGTGTGGTTCACGCCCAGGCGGTAGCGCTGTGCGTCGCCGTAGGAGAACAGGCGCCCCTGCAACATCTTGTCGGGCGAGAAGCCGATGCCTTCGACGATGTTCATCGGGTTGAACGCCGCTTGCTCGACATCGGCATAGTAATTCTCGGGGTTGCGGTTCAATTCCAGCACGCCCACCTCGTGCAGCGGGAAATCCTTGTGGTACCACACCTTCGTCAGGTCGAACGGGTTGAGCTTGTAGTTGCGCGCCTCTTCCTCGGTCATCAGCTGCACGTACATCGTCCAGCGCGGGAAATCGCCGCGTTCGATGGACTCGTAGAGATCCCTCTGGTGCGACTCGCGGTCTTTGCCCACAAGGGCTTCGGCCTCGGCGTCCGTCAGGTTCCTGATCCCCTGCTGGGTCGTGAGGTGGAACTTCACCCACGTGCGCTTGTTGTCCTTGTCATAGAAACTGTATGTGTGGCTGCCGAATCCGTGCATGTGGCGGTACGATGCCGGAATGCCCCGCGGTGACATGGTGATCGTCACCTGGTGCAGCGCTTCGGGCAGCAGCGTCCAGAAATCCCAGTTGTTGTTGGCCGAACGCAGGTTGGTGCGCGGGTCGCGCTTCACGGCATGGTTCAGGTCGGGGAATTTCAGCGGGTCGCGCAGGAAGAATACGGGGGTGTTGTTGCCCACGAGATCCCAGT
>JBKSUH010000074.1:0-9132 GCA_047233565.1 Alistipes sp. | reverse complement strand
CCTCAACTCTGCCATCGGCTCCAAGGCCGCTTCGATGCGGGTCATCCTCACCGTCGCCTCTGTCGGCATTATCGTCGGCGTAGTCACCTCGAGCGGCATGATGGAAGTGGCCCGAAGCGGCATGTTCAATCCCGGACTGTTCACATTCCACGAGGTCATGATGTTATACCTGGGCGTGATGTTCGCCAACATTATCCTGCTGGATCTCTACAACTCGTGGGGACTGCCCACCTCGACCACCGTCTCGCTGATCTTCTGCCTGCTGGGCTCGGCCATCGCCGTGTCGATCTACAAAATCTCGAACACCCCGACCTCGGCGTCGGCGCGCTGGGACAGTTCATCAACACCTCGCGCCATGGGCATCGTCTCGGCGATCCTCCTGTCGGTGGTCATCGCCTTCACCTGCGGAACCTTCGTCATGTACGTCTCGCGCACGATCTTCTCGTTCCGCTACACGCTTCCGTTCCGCCGCTTCGGGTCGATGTGGTGCGGCGCCTCGCTGACGGCGATCGTCTACTTCGCCGTCTTCAAAGGGCTTAAATCCATTCTGGCGGGACACGATTTCGTCACGATGGTGGACAATCACCTGCTGCTGTCGCTCCTGATCTGCTGGGTCGTCTGCTCCGTGCTGCTGTTCTTCATCCAGCGGTTCAAGATCAACATCCTGCGCATCACGATCCTGTCGGGGACGTTCGCCCTGGCACTGGCTTTCGCGGGCAACGACCTGGTGAATTTCATCGGCGTACCCGTCGCCGGATTCGACGCCTTCTCGATCGCCAAGCATTCGGGTGACCCGCAGATGATGATGGGGGCACTCTCGGAAAACGTCCCGGCCAATTTCCTGATTCTGCTTGCCGCAGGGGCGATGATGATCCTCACGCTCTGGACTTCGAAAAAGGCCATGCACGTCTCCGAAACCGAGTTGTCGCTCTCCGCAGCGCAGGAAGACGAAGGCCCCGAACAGTACGGTTCGTCGGTCCTCTCGCGCACGATCGTCCGCGCGGCACTCAACATCAACGCCGGCATCGAACGGATCATCCCCGCACGCGTACGGGCAGCCGTCTCACACCGTTTCGAATACGAGGACATCGAACATAGCGGCGCCCCCTACGACATGATACGCGCTACGGTCAACCTCACGACCTCGGCCATGCTGATCGCCATAGCCACCTCGCTCAAACTCCCCCTTTCGACCACCTATGTCTGCTTCATGGTAGCCATGGGTTCGTCGCTCGCAGACCGCGCATGGGGCCGCGAAAGCGCCGTGTACCGCATCTCTGGCGTCATGACCGTCATCGCCGGGTGGTTCATCACGGCGCTGGGCGGATTCCTGATCGCCTTCGTCGTCGGACTTACCCTGATCTATGGCGGCACGATGGCCTTCGTTATCGTCACGGTACTCTGCGGATACATGCTCATCCACAGCAATTTCCTCAAGAAAGGCAAGACATCCGCCGCCCCAGCCGCAGCCGGGGTGAAATCCCAGAGCACGGAAGACATCATCATCAACCTGCGCGACGAAGTATGCCGTACGATGGAGTCGGCGACAAAGATCTATGACCGTACGCTGATCGCCGTATTCAAGGAGAACCGCAAGGTGCTGCGCGACATGGTCAAAGAGTCGAACGACCTCTTCTACCAGTCGCGCGAGCGCAAATACACGCTGCTCCCCACCCTCAAGAAACTCCAGAGCAGCGATGTCAACACGGCCCACTACTACGTACAGGTGGTCGACTACCTCAACGAAATGACCAAGGCGCTGATGCACATCACGCGCCCGGCGTTCGAACACATCGACAACAACCACGAAGGGCTTTCGAAGGAGCAGGCCAAAGACCTCATGTCGATCAACGACGACGTGGAGTCGATCTACCGCCATATCAACCAGATGCTGCGCGACGGCGATTTCTCCGAAATCGAGATGGTGCTCACGCTGCGCGACCAGTTGTTCGAGTCGATCGCCGAAGCCATTAAATCGGAGCTCTCGCGCATCAACGAAGCCCGCTCGAATACCAAGGCCAGCATGTTGTACCTGACGATCCTCACCGAAACCAAGAACATGGTGCTGCAATCGCGCAACCTGCTCAAATCACAACAATACTTTCTCAAGCACCGCACGGGGCCGCAGCGGTGGATCAAACCGACCAAATAAGCGCGGATCAGCATGGACATAGCACAAGCCAAACGCCGGGAAAACATCGCCGAATACATCCTCTACCTCTGGCAGCTGGAGGACCTGCTGCGGGCGCTGCAATTCAGCCCCGAAGCGATCTTCTCGACGCTCATAGCCCCCGCAAGGACATCGCCGACGAGCAGAAGCACGTCTACCTGCTGTGGTACATGGACATCGCCAACCTCCTGCACCAGGAAGGCAAGGACGAGAAAGGGCACCTGGAGCATACGCTCCACCTGATCGGCGACCTGCACGACCTGCACCTGCAATTGATGAAGCTGTCCGTCGGCGAACATTACCGCCAGACCTACGCGAAACTGGAGCCCGAGTTGCCTCGTCTGCGCGCCGTCGTGGGCAATCCCGGCATGAACGACACGGAACTCTGTTTCCGGGCACTCTACGCGGCGATGCTTTACCGCATCAAGGGCGAGGGTGACAAGCAGGCCGTCACCGACACGCTCGAATACATCTCGCCCGTCATCGCCGAGCTGGCAGACATGTACGGCAAAGTCGAACGCGGAGAAATCGACCTGTTCAAGACCGACACGGCGAAATAGGCCGACTTTCCCGCGGCTGCCGTATGTCGCCATGGCGACATACGGCGACCGAAACAAGCACCGGCACCGATCTTAAAAGGATGTCTTTTCAGACATCCTTTTATATCATCCGGCGAAAACCCCCCTCCGACACATACGGAGCGGCTATTCGATCTCCAGCCCCATGATATAGTCGTTCATATAATATCCGTCACCGATCGGGAAATCGCCTTCGCGCAGTTTGCGCATCCCCATCCGCTCGTAAAAGTGCAGCGCCCGGTTGTTGCGGTTGACGTTCAGCTCCATGCGGCAAGGCGCAGGATGCACCGAACGGATATATTCCACGGCATGGCGGAACAGGAATTCCCCGGCGCCGATTCCCTGGAAGCGGGGAAGGACATAGATTTTCTGCAAATGGAAAAGGTCTTCGGCCTCGTGCTGCACCGAAAGGTAACCGCACGGTTCGCCATCGGCCGAGGCGATGAACCAGGCGAACTCCCCGCACATCTCGCGCGCAAGCACCTCCGCCCCGTACATCCACTCCATCATATACTCCATCTGCGACGGGGTGATAATTTCGCGGTAAGTCGCCGGAAACACCTCGTCGGCCAGACTGCGGATCAGTCCGCAGTCGGTCTCCACAGCTCGTCTGATAGTAAGCATCTTCAACGGTTTTACGGTTTGCGCCGCCCGCAGTTTCCCGCGGAGAGACCCGCAACGAGTTTCCGGCATCAGGCCGGCGGCCGGCGGTAAAGATAAACAAAAAAGCCGACTTTGCGTCGGCTTTCACTCTTTCCTAACGGGGAACTAAGCGTACTTGAACGTCGACTCGTCCGATACGGTCAGCTTCTTGCGACCTTTTGCGCGACGTGCAGCCAGCACCTTGCGGCCGTTCGCCGTAGCCATACGGCTGCGGAAACCGTGCTTGTTGATTCTCTTCCGGCGCGAGGGCTGGTAAGTTCTCTTCATTGCCATAGCTATATAATTTTTGTTGTTTCAGACATTTTTACGGATTGCAAAAGTACAACAAAAAAGTTATCCGCAAAAATTTTTCAAGAAAATATTTCAAAAAGCCTGGTAAAAAGCATGAAATCTTTTTATCTTTGTCAACGAGAGAGTGGCCGCCGGCAAAGCAGCATGCCCGTACGGGGCATGTCCGCACGGCAAGGGGCGGCTTACGGCGGGAAACGGTTCCTGCCGTTAATTTTCACGGATTATGGCGATTTTCAAAGTCGAAGGAGGCCACCGGCTCCACGGCAGCATCACGCCCCAGGGCGCCAAGAACGAAGCGTTGCAGATACTCTGCGCCACGCTGCTGACCCCCGAACGGGTCACGGTGCACAACATTCCCCAGATCCTCGACGTCATGCAGCTCATCGAACTGCTGCGGCGCATGGGCGTCGAGGTCGAACAACTCGCGGAGGATACATACAGTTTTTGCGCCCGCGAAATAGATTTCGACTACCTCCGCACGGAGGACTACCGGCAACGCTGCACGCGCCTGCGCGGCTCGGTGATGCTCATCGGCCCCATGCTGGCGCGCTTCGGCGTGGGTTACATACCCAAGCCGGGCGGCGACAAGATCGGCCGCCGCAGGCTCGACACCCACTTCATCGGATTCCAGAAGCTCGGCGCGAAATTCAACTTCGACATCGCCGACGAGTTCTTCATGGTCGAAGGCAAAGAGCTGAAGGGCACCTACATGCTGCTGGACGAGGCTTCGGTGACGGGTACCGCCAACATCGTTATGGCCGCAGTCTTGGCCAAAGGCTCGACGACGATCTACAACGCGCCTGCGAACCCTACCTGCAGCAGTTGTGCAAGATGCTCAACCGCATGGGCGCACGCATCTCGGGCATCGCCTCGAACCTGCTGACCATCGAGGGCGTCGAGTCGCTCGGCGGCACGGAGCACACGCTGCTGCCCGACATGATCGAGGTGGGCAGCTTCATCGGCATGGCCGCCATGAACCAGTCGGAACTGACGATCCGCAACGTATCGTTCGAGAACCTGGGCATCATCCCGGCGCAGTTCGCCCGCATGGGCATCCGTTTCGAGCAGCGTGACGACGACATCATATCCCGCAGCAGGAACATTACAGCATCGACACCTTCCTCGACGGGTCGATCATGACGATCGCCGACGCCCCGTGGCCGGGGCTTACCCCCGACCTGCTGTCGATCTTCCTCGTGGTGGCGACGCAGGCCAAGGGTGCCGTGCTTATCCACCAGAAGATGTTCGAAAGCCGCTTGTTCTTCGTCGACAAGCTGATCGACATGGGGGCGCAGATCATCCTCTGCGACCCGCACCGCGCCACGGTCATCGGCCACGACCACCGCATCCGCCTGCGCGCTACGCGCATGACCTCACCCGACATACGTGCGGGTGTGGCGCTGCTGATCGCTGCCATGTCGGCCGAAGGGGTTTCGACGATCCAGAATATCGACCAGATCGACCGCGGCTACAAAGACATCGACGGGCGTCTGAACGCCCTCGGCGCACGGATTACCCGCATCGACGACTGCGAATAAGAGGGAAGGGCAAACGGCAGCGCCGCAGCGGGGAACAAGACTGAAACAAGATTAAGAAACACGATTGGGAACTTATGTTTTTGGAAAATGCCAGCCGCAAGGGCTGGATCGAAGTGATCTGCGGCTCGATGTTCTCGGGTAAGACCGAGGAGCTGATACGCCGCCTCAAACGCGCCAGGTACGCAAACCAGAAACTCGAGATATTCAAACCCCGCATCGACGTGCGCTACTCGGAGGAGGAGGTCGTTTCGCACGACGCCAACGCCATCCGCTCCACGCCGGTCGACTCGCCGCGCAACATCCTGCTGATGACCTCGGAGGTCGACGTCGTGGGCATCGACGAAGCGCAATTCTTCGACGACAGCATCGTCGAGGTCTGCCGCGAACTGGCCGACAGCGGCGTGCGGGTCATCGTCGCAGGGCTGGACATGGACTACACCGGCAAACCCTTCGGGCCGATGCCAGCGCTGATGGCCACGGCCGAATATGTCACCAAGGTCCACGCCATCTGCGTCCGCTGCGGCAACCTCGCGCACCATTCGCACCGCCTTACGCAAGACGAGAAGCTGGTCATGCTGGGCGAAACCGACTCCTACGAGCGATCTGCCGCCACTGCTTCAAGGAGCTGGTCGAAACCGGAAAGAGACCGAATAGCCGCACAAGCCCCGCCGGCAAAGAGACACCCGCGCATGGAAGAACTGAAGTTAGCCAACCACAACACCACGCTCGTAGACAGCGTCGAGGAGAGTCTGATCTCCTACTTCAAGGAACAGGGTCTGCGCCCCGGATGCAGCATTCGAACGAGATGGAACTCGCGGCGTCGCTGGGTGTCGGCCGGGCCGTACTGCGCGAAGCGCTGAGCCGCTTCAAGATGACCGGCATGATCGTCTCGCGCACCAAGAAAGGCATGGTGCTGGGCGAGCCGTCGCTGCTCGGCGGCATGAAACGGTGCATCAATCCGCTGCTGATGAACGAATCGACGCTCTGCGACATCCTCGAATTCCGCGTGGCGCTCGAAATCGGCATCAGCGACAACATCTTCCGCAACCTCACCGACGCCGACGTCGCCGAGCTGAAGGAGATCGTCGAGATGAGTCAGGTCATCGGCAACAACAAATACGCTCCGGTCAGCGAACACCGCTTCACACCAAACTCTATGAAATCACGGGAAACAAGATCATCACCGAATTTCAGAACATCATCTATCCCGTGCTGGATTTCGTCAGGAGAAGTACCGCGACTTTCTGGAACCGATCGAAAAGGAGCTGGAGCGGGCCGGTGCGTTGGTGACGCACCGCGACCTGCTGAAATACATCGAAAACCGCGACCTGAAAGGGTACAAAAACGCGATCGAAGAGCATTTCAGGCTCTATTCGATCTATCTGGAACGCCACAAGAAATAGCGCCGGAGATCATGCGGCCGGAGGGGCGGGCCTGCGACGTCTCCGTCCCTGCAATGCCGTCACCCGCCGTCACCCCTGCGACGCCTCAGCTCCTGACGTCCGTCAGCGCGCCGCGCGAACGCCCCGATGAATCCGGGCCAGAGACACCATAGGTTCTCGGTCTGCAACCAAAGTTCGCGCGCCTGCGCCTGCACGGAGGGACGTTCGCCCTCGATATCCCGCAGGTAAGCATCGTCGGCAGGGTGCTCGGCGGCCGTAAATTCCCGGAAGAAAGGCGCAAACCGCGTCTTGAAATGCAGCAACTCCCCTTCGGGAAGCGTCCCTTCACGACGGAATGCCGACCAGAGCAGCAATATCCCGCGGCTGGCACATTTGTCCGAAACGTCGTTTATCACTTCGTCGAACAGTTCCTGCTCGTCCATCGCCAGGTAATCGAACGCCAAGAGTTCGCTCCCCTCGAGGTGGTCTTCGGGATCCAGCTCCAGGAGCATCTCCAGCAGCGCCGCAGACATCTCGAAATCGTTGATCAGAAAGTGGTCGATGGCCGAGGCACGGATCAGTTCGAGCGCAGACTGCGAATTGCGGTGGCTCCATTCTAGGTTGATCTCTTCGTCTTCGGGCAGCAACCCCGCAAGCCGCTGGAATGCCTGGTAACGTTCATTGCAGGCATCTTCGACATTCCCCGCGGCCTCCAGCTCACGGGTGTGTGCCAAAACCCTGGTGAAATTATACGGCCCGTCGCCGACGATTTCGAAAGTCTGGTCGGGCGTGGGGTTAAGATATGCTTTTTGCATCGCGGCGCATTTTAAAAATCATGGTTATCAGTATAGCGAGTGTCAGCGCGCCGCCCAGCAGGTAGGCCGCTGCCCGGTCGCGCATGCCGCACATAAGCGGCGATATAAAGACATAGGACATGCAGACGTAGGTCATGACCAGCGCCGGCAGGAGCCCCACCCAGCGGTTGCGGCCCCGTTTGTTCAGGTAGGCCGTAATCATCCACAGCGTGACCATCGCCAGTGTCTGGTTCATCCATGCGAAATAGCTCCACATGGCCTCGAACGGCAGGCAGAAAATAATGACCAGCCCCGCAGCGAAGAGCGGGATGCTGATATAGATTCGCTTGCGCAGGCTGCGCTGTTCGAGCCCCATGAAATCGGCCACGATCAGCCGTGCCGAACGGAACGCCGTATCGCCCGAGGTGATGGCGCAGGCCACAACCCCGAAGATCACCAGTCCGGCCAGCACTTCGCCCAGCGTAGTGCGGGCGATGACATCGACCATCACGGCCGCCTGCCCGCCATACTCCGCAATCGCGGCATTCAGCCCGGAGGCACCGTTCCAGAAGGCCATGGCGATGGCCGCCCATATCAGCGCTATGATGCTCTCGGATATCATGGCGCCGTAAAACACGGGGCGGGCCTGCCGTTCGGAACGCAGGCAGCGTGCCATCAGCGGCGACTGGGTCGCATGGAAGCCCGAAATAGCGCCGCAGGCGATGGTCGTAAAGAGCATCGGCAGGATCGGGAACCGCTCCGGGTCGGCAATGCAATTTTCCAGGGAGGTAAACTCGGGGATCGTATATTTGCCGCTGAAAAGCAATACGGCGAGGATTCCCAGCGCCATGAAAAGCAGTGCGCAGCCGAAAACCGGATAGATACGGCCGATGATCTTGTCCACGGGCAGCAACGTCGCCACGATATAATAAACGAGAATGACGCCCAGAATGATGAGCAGCAACCACGAGAAACTGCCGAAGGCAATACCCGACAGCGCCGGGGCCTCGATGCGGTTGGCGATCAGCGAAGCGGGCTGCGACAGGAAGACAGCGCCGACGAGCACCATCAGCCCCACGGAAAAGATGCGCATAAGTTGTTTTATCCCCGGCCCGAGGTAGGTGCCGACGGTCTCGGGCAAACTCGCACCGTTGCTGCGCAGCGAGACGATCCCGGCGATGAAGTCGTGCGCCGCCCCCATGAAGATACCGCCGAAGGTAATCCACAGGAATGCCACGGGGCCGTATGCCGCCCCCAGCACGGCACCGAAAATCGGCCCCAGCCCCGCGATATTGAGCAGCTGTATGAGGAAAGTCCTCCACATCGGCATCGGGATATAATCCACTCCGTCGAACGACGTGGCCGAAGGCACAGGCCGCGCAGCATCCACGCCGCACAGGCGTTCGAGATAGCGTCCGTAGGTGAAATATGCTGCCACGAGGAGCCCCAGGCACCCCAGGAAAGTAATCATAACCCGGTCTGTTTTCGGTTAGTTTTGACGCGAATATAGCAAGAAATGCGAGAATTTTCCGAAAATTGTTGCGAGAAAAATATTTTTTTCAGATATTTGCAATCCCAAAGAGAGCTTAATGTTCTCGGCAAGCCGAAATAGCTCAGTTGGTAGAGCGTTTCACTCGTAATGAAGAGGTCCCGGGTTCAAGTCCCGGTTTCGGCTCGGAAAGGTCGCCATACGGCGACCTTTTTTCGTTATAAGGC
>JBKSUH010000073.1:0-9136 GCA_047233565.1 Alistipes sp. | reverse complement strand
GATGTCGTTCGTCGAGCAGGAAGACGTGCTGGAGATTTTCGAGCGCTGGGCCAAGCACATGTTCAGGGAGGTAATGGGCATCGAACTGACTGAACCGCTGCGCCGTATGCCGTGGATCGAGGCGATGGAGAAATACGGTTCGGACAAACCCGACCTGCGCTTCGGCATGGAGTTCGCCGACCTCACCGACCTTGCGAAAGGCCACGGCTTCCAGGTCTTCGACGACGCAGAATACGTCACGGGATTCGCCGCCACGGGCTGCGCCGCCTACACGCGCAAGCAGATCGACGCCCTCACGGAGTTCGTCAAGCGCCAGCAGATCGGCGCCAAGGGGCTGATCTGGATCCGCGTCGAACAGGAGGGCGTAAAATCGTCGGTCGACAAGTTCTACACGCCCGACGAGATCCGGAAGATGGCCGGCCGCTGCGGCGCCAAGGCCGGGGACATGGTCTTCATCCTCTGCGCAAGAAGTTCAAGACGCTGACGCAGCTCTGCGCCCTGCGTCTGGAAGTGGCTCAGCAGTTGGGACTGCGCGACCCGAAGAAGTTCGCGCCGCTCTGGATCGTGGACTTCCCGCTCTTCGAGTGGGATGACGAAACGCAGCGCTACTACGCCATGCACCACCCGTTCACCTCGCCCAAGCCGGAGGACGTACAGTATATCGACAGCGACCCCGGCCGCGTACGTGCCAACGCCTACGACTTCGTGTGCAACGGCACCGAAATCGGCGGCGGTTCGATCCGTATCCACGACTCGAAGCTGCAGGCCAAGATGTTCGAAGTGCTGGGCTTCACGGCCGAACAGGCACAGCTGCGCTTCGGGTTCCTGATGGACGCCTTCAAATATGGCGCGCCGCCCCACGGCGGTCTCGCCTTCGGCTTCGACCGGTTGTGTTCGCTGTTCGGCGGCTCGGATTCGATCCGCGACTACATCGCCTTCCCGAAGAACAACGCCGGCCGCGACGTGATGCTCGACGCACCGGGATGCATCGACCAGTCGCAGCTCGACGAACTGTATCTGGAGCTGCGGAAGCCGGAGGAGTAAAGCAAAATTACGTTTTCATTTTCTGAACAACGAGAAGCGCCGATAAATTACATTATCGGCGCTTCTCGTTATTACAAACCTATCAATCTGAGAGACTATGTTCTAATCTATCATAGCCAAAATAAGCATCTATAATATTTTTTCATTACACGATACATTAAACAGCCCACATATCTTATCAATATTAATAAATTCGCTGAATCCCATTTCCCCCAGATTCAAAACTCCAATAACAATGCCAAACCCGGCCATCTATTTTATCCAAAAGCAAAAAACTATAAATATTAGTGGTCGGATAGATTTCAAACCGATCATTCACCCAATCATCTTCATCACCAACAAGAGACTTATAGTTTACATAAGTTTCATATCTTTATTATTATCATAGCTCCATTGGATTCTATAGATATACCCATTTAGTATCCAATTTCAAAAAATTATACATATTTGAAGTCGGATAAATTTTATATCGATTAGTCGATTTTGCAAGGACTTCTCCGTGAACTTTTATCGATTTTTCAGCATCTATAGTAGATGTTGAATTTATAATTGATGTAGCAATAGAATCCAACTCTGTTGTCTGCAAAGGCATTCGCGACTCATTAGAATCAACCTTAATCGAATCACGCTGAATTTCTTGCGCAAATAAACAACCATTCCAAAATAGGAATACAAATAAAAATAAAAAGATTTCATAACTGGGTCCAATTTTCTGTCCGCACCCGGCAGCATAAACAAAAAGAAAGCGTGGTGCCGAAGCCCATTTCAGAATCGCAGGTCGTAGGATACCTTTGCAGCCAAAATAAGCAACAACCCCACGCCTATACCCGCAGAATACGGATACGACGCGGCAAGATGTTTGCCTATTCCGCGCTGCAATGAATTTCCTACGTTCACGATTCGGGAACAGACTTACACTTTCCGTGTTTGTCAGTATGTTCGACAAATATAGGATTATTTTTGAAAAAGCACTATCTTTGTCCGACGAAAAGCGTCATTGCAGGGTTTCGGCAGATCGCCACGTCGCCTGCGGCTCCCGCAATGACAAACAAACTAAAACCGCCGCCATGTCAGCACCCTAGCCGAACGCCTGCGCCGAAGACCATCGACGATTACATCGGTCAGGAACATCTCGTGGGCAAAAACGGGGTGTTCCGCAAATTCTTCGAGACGGGCAACGTGCCGTCGTTCATCCTGTGGGGCCTCCGGGCGTGGGCAAGACCACGCTGGCGAAGATCGTCGCCACGCAACTCGAACGCCCCTTCTTCACCCTTTCGGCCGTCACGTCGGGCGTGAAGGACGTGCGCGAGGTGATCGAGTCGGCCAGAAACAGCGTTTCTTCGACGCCAAGCCGCCGTTCCTGTTCATCGACGAAATCCACCGCTTCAACAAATCGCAGCAGGATTCGCTGCTGGGCGCCGTCGAGCAGGGCACCGTGACGCTGATCGGCGCCACGACCGAAAACCCTCGTTCGAAGTGATCTCGCCGCTGCTGAGCCGCTGTCAGGTCTACATTCTCCGCCCGATGGAGGACAAGGACCTGCAGACGCTGCTGGACCGTCGCCACGACCGACGCGGAACTCAAGGCCCGCGAAGTCGAAGTCCGGCAGACCGGCGCGCTCTTCAAATTCTCAGGCGGCGACGCCGCAAACTGCTCAATATCCTCGACATCCTCGCCGGGGCGACCGACGGCAAGCTGACCATCACCGACCAGTACGTCACCGACTGCCTGCAACAGAACATCGCCCTCTACGACAAGAACGGCGAGCAGCACTACGACGTCATCTCGGCCTTCATCAAATCGGTGCGGGGCAGCGACCCCAATGCCGCGATCTACTATCTGGCGCGCATGCTGGCCGGAGGCGAAGAGCCACGCTTCCTCGCACGGCGGCTGGTGATCCTCGCCTCGGAGGACATCGGGCTGGCGAACCCCAACGCACTGCTGCTGGCCAACGCCTGTTTCGACACGGTACACAAGATCGGCATGCCCGAAGCGCGGATCACGCTGGCAGAAACGACGATCTACCTGGCCACCAGCCCCAAGAGCAACTCGGCCTATATGGCCATCAACAAGGCGATGTCGCAGGTCGAGCACGACACCACGAACCGCCCCGTGCCGCTGCACCTGCGCAACGCCCCGACCAAGCTGATGGACAAGGCAGGCTACGGCAAAGGGTATAAATATGCACACGACTACGCGGGCAATTTCGCCGAGCAGGAGTTCCTGCCCGAAAGCCTCGCAGGGACGAAATTCTACGAACCCAACACCGGGAATGCCACCGAGGCGAAGATCGCCCAGCGCATGCAGGAGTTGTGGAAGGACAAGTATAAATAGTACATCGAAGATTTCCGGCGGCACGCGCGGCATACGCACGATTCCCGGCCCGGCAACCCGCATCACGACCATAAAATGAAACGCATCGGCATCATATCCGACACCCACGGGACATTCGACGACACGCTGCGCGAATTCCTCAAGGACGTGGACGAAATCTGGCATGCGGGCGACATCGGCTCGCTCGAACTGGCCGACACGATCGCGTCGTTCAAACCCCTGCGCGCCGTCTCGGGCAACATCGACGGAGGGCTCACACGCCGCGTCTACCCGATTTCCTCTCGTTCGAATGCGAAGGGTCCGGTCCTGATGACCCACATCGGCGGCTACCCGCGCCGCTACGACCCGCGCGCCGTGGCGAAGATCCAGTCCCTGCGCCGAAACTCTTCATCGCCGGACACTCGCACATCCTCAAAGTCGCCTACGACCCGGTTTACGACCTGCTGCACGTCAATCCGCGCCGCCGGAGAGTACGGGTTCACAAAGTCCGCACCGCCGTGCGGCTGGTCATCGACGGCGCCGACATGCGCGACATGGAGGTCGGCGAATGGCGCGGAGATAGCAGAACGGGAATAAAATATGCGGCGTGATGACGCCGCATATTTGTTACTACTTGACAAGTCCGCCGCCTAACGGCCCCATCGAAACGCAATCCGACAGAGAACCCGCCGAAAAAGCCCTCGTTAGCGAGCAAGGGTTCAGAATCATATCCGAAATTCCAGAGGCAAAATCACCGATATACCGCGCAGCAACCTCCAGATAAAGGTTGCGGGACACCCGAAATCGAGTCCCAAGGCGAGACTGACGACCGGAGCCGCCAAGCCTTCGCGGCTCTCCCGGCATCCGTCAGAATCGAAGCCGTATAGACATTCACGCCCAAACCTCCGCGCACGAAATAGAACGATCCCATACGCTGAATGTAAAACGGCGCTCGTAATGCGGAATCACCGCGAAAATATCGACTGAGGTGCCCGGATCAGCTCTTCTTTCGGAAGCGGAAGCACTCTCCAGAGCGATAGGCCAGCTCGGCATGAATGCCGTTCCTGCCGTCGAAAAATAGGCATACGAAACAGTCGCCCGTGCGTATGCACATATGTATTCGAAAGGAAATCGTACGTCGCACCCAGCATGTGCGGCAAGGCGGCGCTTTCAGTCGAAACGGGTCTCGGCCGGTTTCAGTTTGTCGTTCGGCGTACGCACCACGCTCGTCGCCGATTTCAAGATAATCGACTTGGGTCACGGGAATAAAATGCGACGTTTCGGGGTCGTCCGCAGGAAAAGAAAACGTTGCCGGCCCGGTTGCTCGAATCGGAAACCTTACATTCGATCACACGGCCGTCTTTGTGTGAATCCGGTCCTAAGCCATACACGCACAGCCCGCAGACAAAAACAAGAACGCAAAAGAACTTTATCATTTTCAAGAGGGATTGATGGGATATACAAATATATTATAATTATCGGATACTTTGCCGCTTTTAACGTCCGAAAAGCATATTCCGGCAAAAATTTATTATATTTGGGCCACATCCTGCGCAAACAGGCATGGAGGACGGCCGGGTTATTCCGTACAATTCATCTTGCTACCGCAGGGAATTACAGATGTCGCCCGGCATACCCGCGTCCCTGGAACACCGATTCGATCCCGAAGGGTAGGGGATCATCATTTATTTAACCAATATCGGTATGATAAGAAAATCCTATTTCAAATTCGCAGCTCTCCTGAGCATTGTATCACTGCCGCCTGCAGCGACGACGACCCCGGAAAGGAGGGGAAATCTGAGGTAAGGTCCCCGAAAATGCGGTCGATCTCTCCGCCGCCGGAACCGCAAACTGCTACACGTAAACCGGGCGGCACGGTCGTGTTCGACGCGCAGTACAAAGGCAACTCCACGACCGAAAGCATCGGCGATCCGTCACTGCCGAACTCGTCTGGCAAGACGCCAAAAATCTGATTCAGGACATCTATTACGCTCCAAGGAGAAAATCGTCGCCGTGACCGCTCCGGGCACAGCGGCAACGCCGTCGTCGCAGCCTGCGGCGCGACGGAGAGATATCGAGCTGGCACCTGTGGATCGCCGACTACGATCCCGCCGCATCGCTCTACACCACCCCGGCCAACGCTTCGGGCACGACATGGACCTTCATGGACCGCAACGTCGGCGCACGACCAACGCCCCGACAGCTTCGACTGCCACGGCATGATCTACCAGTGGGACGCAAAGACCCCTTCACCTCGGCCGGAACGTTCACCATAATCAACGAGGATTACAGCTATCAGTGGACGGCGAACGCCCCATTTACAACATCCTCAACGAAGAATTTCCAAATGCGCACCGCGCCGAATACCACGGAACGATCGCAAAGTCGCCCGCAATCCGGCGGTATTCTATGCCATGACTTACAATTTCACCGGAGAAACGGATGAATACGGACAGAAATCGTGCTGAACGACTACCGACCAAAGACTGGACCGACGTTTCGAACGACGATTACTGGGGCGGCGTATCGGGCAAGAAACCATCTACGACCCCGTCCCGTCGGCTACAAGGTGCCGACCTGCGACAAGGACGGAAATACGCCCTATGCGTGGCTGGTTTACGCCGACATGACGTGGACGACACCAACCACGGCGCCACGCAGAACGGCCAGTGGTTCCCCGCCGCCGGCACGCGCGTCTACGCATCGGGCGGACTCGACCATCAGGAGCTGAATCCCTACGGCGGCATGTGGATCGGCACCGCGGAAAAGCCAGCGCCAACATCGAGGAATACCCCGAACTCTACGGCCAGTACATGTTCATCGTCAACGGCAAACGGACCTTTAAAGTGAGCAAGGACGCCCGTTCGCAAGGCATGTCGATGCGCTGCGTAAAGAGTAAAACCCTTTCAGAACACGATACGGACCGTTTCAGGCAGGAACGGTCCGTGTTTTCAGGGCAAGACGTTCAGAGACAGCCGAATATGGAAGGCCAAATAACTTAACATAATATTTAACAATAACATGCCGTTAGATAGGCGAAGAATCAAAAGTTAGACTATTAAATTTCATGACGACGCAACATGCAAGTAAAAATTTCGAAGACGCTCGAGGGCATCATTGCCCGCGCGGCGTTTAATACGACCAAAGCAGGAATCGACCACTCGCTGAAGGATTTTCTCATGCTGGAGATGCTCCGCGAAGAAGGGTCGCTTGCCTACCAGCTTTTATCCTCCCGTCTGAAGGACTGGGAGCTCTACCAGGTACGCCTGCGCATCGAACGCGAGGTACTCGGGGCAGGGCGGCGCGAAAACACGGGCGCCGAAGAGTTTTACCGCGCCTTTACCGACGAGTTGTGCGCCGTATCGGGCGCCACGCGGAGCGTTTCTACGGCCCACGCGCTGCGAGCCATCGTCGGCGACCGCTCGACCGCGACATCGCGCGTACTCGAAATGTACGGCATCACGGGCGAAGTCGTATCCGAAGACATCAAGAAATTCGCCGCCGGCGACGACTTCCGCACGGAGATACAGGTACACATGCTCGACTTCGGCGAGGAAAACAAACCCGAAGAGAAAAACACATCGCACGTGCTCGACAAGTTCGGCGTAAACCTCACGCAGATGGCCCGCGAGGGCAAGATCGACCCCGTCGTGGGGCGCGAGCAGGAGATCGAGCGCGTAGTCCAGATACTCTCGCGCCGCAAGAAGAACAACCCGATCCTGATCGGCGAGGCGGGCGTGGGCAAGAGCGCCATCATCGAAGGGCTGGCACTGCGCATCGCAGGCGGCGAGGTGCCCTACACCATCGCCGACAAGACGCTCTTCTCGCTCGACGTATCGTCGCTCGTGGCGGGCACGAAGTTCCGCGGCGAATTCGAGGAGCGCATGCAGCAACTGCTCGACGAACTGCGCAAAGCCAAGGACACGATCATATTCATCGACGAGATACACACCATCGTGGGTGCCGGTTCGACACAGGGCAGCCTCGACACGGCCAACATCCTCAAACCGGCACTCGCACGGGGCGAACTGCAGACCATCGGCGCCACGACGCTCGACGAATACCGCGAGAACATCGAAAGTGACTCGGCGCTCGAGCGCCGGTTCCAGAAGGTCGTCGTCGAGCCCACGACGCCCGAGCAGACGCTCCAGATCCTGCGCAACATCGCCCCCCACTACGAGCAGCACCACAAGGTACGCTATACGGAAGAGGCGCTGCAAGCCTGCGTGGAACTCACCGGGCGCTACATCACCGACCGCTTCTTCCCGGACAAGGCGATCGATGTGCTGGACGAGGCAGGCTCGCGCATACACCTGCAATCGGCGCGCGAACCGGCCGAACTCCGCCAGATGGAGAGCGCACTCGACGCGCAGCGCGAACGCCGCGAGGCGGTCAAAGAGCTGGTCTACGAAAAGGCCGCCTCGGCACGCCTGCGCGAAATCGCACTCCGTTCGAAACTGGGCGAAAGCCGCAACGAATGGCAGCGGTCGCTCGAAACCAACCCCGTGGAGATCACGGCCGAGCATATCCAGCAGGTCATCACCTCGATGACGGGCATCCCCGCCGAGCGCATTTCGGGCGGAGAGATGACCCGCCTGCAAACCCTCTGCCAGCACCTTTCGCAGCGGGTCGTAGGGCAGCAGGAGGCCGTCGAGAAGATCTCGCGCACGATCCGCCGCTCGCGGGCCGGACTCAAGGACGAGAACCGTCCGATCGGGGTATTCCTCTTCGTCGGCCCCACGGGGGTAGGCAAGACGCTGCTGGCCAAGGAGGTCTCGAAATGGCTCTTCGACGAACAGCGCGGACTGATCCGCATCGACATGAGCGAATACAGCGAGAAGCACAACGTCGCCAGGCTGATCGGCTCGCCCCCGGGTTATGTCGGCTACGGCGAGGGCGGCCAGCTCACCGAGACGGTACGCCGCCAGCCCTATGCCGTGATCCTGTTCGACGAGATCGAGAAAGCACACCCCGAGGTCTTCAACACGATGTTGCAGATCTTCGACGAGGGACACCTCACCGACGGCTCGGGCCGCAAGGTGGACTTCCGCAACACGATCATCATCATGACCTCGAACGTCGGGTCGCGCGACGTGGTCAAGAAATCGGTGCAGGTAGGTTACAGCACCGTATCGAAGAGTGCCACAGCCTCCGCGACGCCCCGGTGCGAATACCGCAAGGCACTCGAGCAGACCTTCGCCCCGGAGTTCCTGAACCGGATCGACGACATCGTATTGTTCCGCACGCTGGAACTGAGCGATGTGGAGCGGATCATCGAACTGGAATTGCAAGGGCTGTTCGAACGCACGCGCCGCCTGGGCTACAAGGTGAAGATCACCGACGGAGCCAAGCGTCGCCTGGCGGCCATGGGCTACGAATCGCGCTATGGAGTCCGCTCGCTCAAACGTACGCTGATGGACAACGTCGAGGAACCGCTTTCGACGCTGATCATCGACGGCAAACTCCACGAAGGCGACACGGTCGTCGTCGAGTCGGACAAATCGCACGGCGTAAAGCTGCGGGTGGCATGACTCCCGGACGGTTCAAACCCGTCCCGTTAAAAGAGACCGGCTTGCAACCGGTCTCTGTTTTTATGTTTGCTATTTTTTAAATGATAATTCCCCGAAAGATTTTTTTCATAAATTTGTCCGAATTTAATATTGTTTCACGACACCGACATGCATCATATTCTCCTGAAAGCCCTTGCGTCAGGGCTAATTATGTCCTTGTTTCCGTACGCTGCAATATCGGCGCCCCCCAAGCCGGCACAAACCGACAG
>JBKSUH010000072.1:0-9210 GCA_047233565.1 Alistipes sp. | reverse complement strand
ACCCGGTACTGTTCGAAGCGGCGCACGGGCGAAAGGATCGTGAACACGTCGCCTTCGAGGTAGCCCAGATCCTGGTAGGTTGCGATGAACGCGCGGTTGACATAGCCCTCGTCGTAAATGCTGCGGCCGTAGAAATGCGAGTCGTAACTCATGTTGAGCAGCGAAAGCAGGGTAGGCATCAGGTCGATCTGCGAAACGATGCCCCCGACATGCTGCGGCTCGACGAAGCCCGGGGCGTAGATCAGTGCCGGGATATGGTATTTTTCGAGCGGGATTTCCGTGCGGCCCGCGCTCGATGCGCAGTGGTCGCCGTGACGAGGAAAATCGTGTTGTCGAACCACGGCTGCCTCGACGCTTCGGCGAAGAACCGCCCCAGTGCATAGTCGGTATACATCACGCCTCCGTTGCGCGACTTGGCGTCGTGCGGTATGCTGACCTTCCCGGCCGGGTAGGTGAACGGGCGGTGGTTGCTCACCGTCATGACATGTGCGAAGAACGGCTTGCCGTCGCCGGCGTCTTCGTTGAGCGTGCGGATGACCTTGCGGTAGGCGTCTTCGTCGCATACGCCCCAGATGTTGGCGAAGGTGATTTCCCCGGGCTCGTACTGCCGTTGGTCGACGATCTCATAGCCGTTGCCCGAGAAGAAGGTCTCCATATTGTCGAAATAGCTGTTGCCGCCGTAAAAATATTTCACGGTGTAACCTTTGTCGCGCAGCAGGGCGCCGGTCGAATGCATCCCCGCATTGTTCGGGCGCTTGATGATGCTTTGTCCCGGGCAGGGCGGCAGCGAAAGCGTCACGGCCTCCAGCCCGCGTACCGTGCGGTTACCCGTGGCATAGACGCGGTCGAACGCCAGGCTCCGGTCGTAGAGCGAGTCGAGCACGGGCGTCAGCTGCCTGGTGTTGCCGAAATGACCCATGAACGAGGCGCTCATGCTCTCGATCGTTATCAGTACGATGTTGCGCCGTATCTCGGGCCCCTCGCTGCGGACGGCATGCAGGTTGTCGCCCGTGCTGCCGTACACACCGTGTACGAACTCCTCGGCCTTGGCTTCGGGCTCGGTGATGTAGAACTGTTCGTAGTCGAGTTCGTTCTTGACGAACGCGTCGTAGAACTTGTAGAGTCCGTTGGCTTGCAATTCGTTCACGTAGACGTTGTCGCTGTCCTGGAACCGGGTATTGAAATGCAGCAGCCAAACCGCCAGTAGCATGGCTGCGATATAGGCCGGCCCGGCGACAGCCTTCCAGCGCCATCCGATCAGCCGGTCGGCCTGCCCCAGGTCGCGGCGGAAAAGGTACCAGGTGATGAGCAGCGTCACTACGATTATCCCGAGCGACATCGGCAGTACGGGGTAGGATTCCATGATGTTGCCCACGACCTCGTTGGTATAGACCAGGTAATCCACGGCGATGAAGTTGTAGCGGACTCCGAATTCGTTCCAGAAGAAATATTCGCTGATCGCGTTGAAGACGATAGCCCCCACGTAGAGCGTGATGATGAGCGCGAACCATACCGTCGTCCAGTAGCTGCGGAATCCCCGGAAGAAGAGCCGTAGGGCGAACGTCCCGGCCCAGAAGCCGAGGATGCCCGAGGCTACCTGCGGTGCGACGCTGCCGTATTCGTCGAATATCGTGTTGCAGAAGGTCACGTAGCAAAATGCCGCGGCGAGTATTCCGAGGATGATGTAGCTCCACGGTTTGCGGTATTTCGTCTCCGAGACGCTCATCATGAAGAGCCACAGGAAGCCGAAGCCGATCGTTGCGGCACAAAGGTCGTTCATGGCGCCCAGCAGGAATACCTGGCACCACTCGCCCGGTGAAAAACCGAGGTCGCTGGTCTGCCCGTTGAAGAGCAGCACGATGCGTAACAGGAAGCCTACAGCGATTGTGAGCAGGCTAAGTTTGAGATACAGGCCGGAAACCAGCCGAAGACTTTGGCGCATAGGTGATAACTGATTGTTTTAATTGTCTGCAAAGTTAATGTTTTTCGCCGGGCTGACAAATAAAAGCCAGCCGTTGCGGCGGCTGGCTTTTTCAGCGGATTCAGGTCTGTTATTCGGCCTTTTCTTCGCGGGGCGCATGACGACCTTCACGAGGTTGTTGTCACCGAGGACCTTCTTGGCCATGGCCTGTACGTCGGCGTTGGTGAGCGACCTGATCACCTGCTCGTAATCTTTCAGGTATTCAAGTCCCGGACCGTATTTGGCCTGAATGTAGTTCATCCAGCCGGCGTTCTGCTCCAGACTGTTTTTCCAGCTCTTGAGCATGAATTCGCGGTTCTTCTCGATGTCCTCGGTCTTGGGGCCGTTCTCGGCGATCTCCCGGATCTCCTTCATCACGATCTCGCGCAGCTCGTCGGCCATCTCTTCGTTCGTGTCGAAGCGGATATCCAGCTTGTAGGTCTCGTCGGGGATATACTCGGTCGAACCCGAAACCTGCACGCCGTACGTGCCGCCCTTCTCCTCGCGGATCGAAATCAGGTAGCGCGAGTTGAGCGCCTGCGTGAGGAACGTCAGGGCTGCTTTGTCCTTGAGCGTGTAGGGCATCTCGCCGGAGAACATGTAACGTACCGAAACCTTGGGCTGTTGCATCGAGGCCGTGAAGTCCTCGGTCACCTCGCCCTTCACGGGATCGCATTTGTCGTCCGCGAACGTCATCGGTTTCTTCGAGGTCGGGATTGAGCCGATATATTTTTCAACGAGCGGTTTGAGCGTTTCGAGGTCTACGTTGCCCACGAACTTGAATACGAAGCTGTTGGCATCCGGATAGAGTTTCTTGTAGATGGCCGGCAGCGCCTCGAAGCTGAACTTGTCGATGATCTCGGTCGAAACCATCTGGCGGCGCGGGTTGTTGCCGTATGCCACGTCGATGAACTTGTCTTCCATCAGGTAGTCGGGGTTCGACTTGACGTTCTCCAACTGTGCGCGCAGCATCTTCATGAGCGTGTTGTAGTCGTTCTCGTCGAAACGCGGCTGCGTGAAGTTGAGGTAGAGCAACTGGAACATCGTCTCCAGGTCTTTGGGCGAGCATACGCCGTTCATGGCGCTGGCGTAGTTCTCCACCGAGGGCTGAACCGACGCCGATTTGCCCGAAAGCTGTTTCTTGAGGTCGGTGGCCGAGAATTTGCCTACGCCCGACATCGAGTTGAAGGCGGGCATCATCTCGCCCATGTAGAACTCCTCGTCCGAGAGGATCGACAGGCCGCCCTTGGCCAGGGCGCTCATGCGAACCTCGTCGGCTTTGTAGGCCGTGGGCTTCACGATAACCTTCACTCCGTTGGCCAGCGTCCATTCCGTCGTGCCGTACTCGGCGTTCTGTGCGGTCTTCTTCACGGGCGAACCTTCCAGGGTAGTTCCTTCGGGGATCAGCGGTTCCTTGACCGTGTTGTCCTCATATGCCTCGATCTCGGCTGCAGCGACCTTGTCGCGGATGGCGAGAATCTCCTCGGTCGTCGGATTTTCGACACCCTCCTTTTCAGGTGCCGTGATGACGATTACCTGGTTGTTGGGGTAGATCGCCTGCTGTGCGAATGCGTTGACCGCCTCGACGTTGATCATCTTGATCAGCATGCTGTCCAGCTGCCATTCGGTTTTGGCGTCGGGCATGGGGCGGTTTTGCTGGAAGTTATCCAGATAGGTCTGTACGAATTCGGCGTTGCGACGGTCGTTGCGGTTCGTGTACGAACGCTCGGCGCGGCGCATCAGGTCGTTTTGTGCACGCTCGAACTCACCCTGCGTGAAGCCGTGGCGGCGCACCTTCTCCATCTCCGTGTAGAGGGCTTCGAAACCCTGTGTCAGTTTGCCGTCCTGCGTCATGGCGACGAAGGTCGTGGCCTCGAGCGTCGGGATTACGCCGATGCTGCCCGAGTTCATGCCTGCGCCCAGGAACGGGGCGTCGGGCTGCATCGAAATCTCCTGCAGACGGGCATTCTCCATCGTGGTCATGTAAGCCTGTACCACGTCGAGCATCTCGCCGTATACCAGGTTGTTGTACTGCTCGGGTACGGCCGGGCGCTTTACGAAGACCTGCACGCGCGAACCCTGCATTTCGGGATCGGTGTAGATGCTGACGATCGGCTCTTCGTTGTCGGGCACCGTGATCACCTCTTTCTGTGCGGCATCGGCGGCCGGGGCCGGAATATCGCTCATCAGCGTTTTGAGCTTGTTTTCGACGGCGTCGACGTCGATGTCACCCACGATCACGACCGCCTGATAGTCGGGGCGGTACCACGTGTTGTAGAAATCCTCCAGTTCCTTGTGCTGGAAGCCTTTCAGCCCGTCGAGATAGCCGATCAGGTTGCGGTGCTCGTATTTCGTGCCCTTGCCCAGCGCCTGGAGCATCTTCATGGTCGAACGCCACGAAGCGTTGTCGCGGGTGCGGAGCTCCTCCATGATCACGCCGCGCTCCGAGTCGATCTCCTCGGGCTGGAGGGCGATGAAGTGCGACCAGTCGTGCAGGATCAGCAGCGCACTGTCGATGATGCCTTCGCGCGAAGTGGGGACGTCCTTCATCATGTAGGTCGTCTGGTCCCAGCCGGTGCCGGCATTGAGGTTGGCGCCGAATTTCACGCCTACTTTTTCGAGATACTCCGTCAGCATCTTGCCGGGAGGTTCTTGGTGCCGTTGAAGGCCATGTGTTCGAGGAAGTGGGCGAGCCCCTGCTGGGAATCGTTCTCCTGAATGGCGCCGACGTCGTGCAGAATGTAGAAGTCGGCCTGTCCTTTCGGCTTTTCGTTGTGGCGGATGTAGTAGGTCATTCCGTTTTCGAGCTTGCCCGTGCGGACGTCCTTGTCCGCCGGAATCGGCTGCTGCGGATTGAACTGGGCCGCTGCGCTTGTCACTGCGAATGCCGCGATGACGAGCATGGTGATTTTTTCATAATCGATCGTATTAGGGTTTTTGTGTTATTCTTTTTCTGCGGGCAGGTCGGGGCGGTATTCGATGATGTCCCCCGGCTGGCAGTCGAGCTCGCGGCAGATCGCTTCGAGCGTCGAGAACCGGATGGCCTTCGCTTTCCCGTTCTTGAGTATCGAGAGGTTGGCGGGCGTAATATCCACCCGTTCGGCCAGTTCGCCGAGTGACATCTTGCGTTTGGCCATCATGACGTCTATATTGATTATTATAGCCATAATGTCGTCCCCCCCCCTTTAATTGTCTGTATCGTTGCCATGCTATGTTACTTATTTTAGATAGTCAGTTTCTGCTCTTCGCTCAGTTGTGTCCCGAGGGAAAGCACCTCGGCCATGAAGAGGAACAAAATACCGACGATCACATTCCAGTAGCTCAGCGGAAATGTCCCCACGACCTCGAAAGAGGTGCCTTCGAGCAGTCGTGCCGCCTCGGTGTTGCTGATGTATTTCATCAGAGCCTCGCTTAGTTCCGCTACGAGGATCAGGATGCCGATGGCGCGCGTACGCAGTATATTGCTGTGGCGCAGCGGCTGTTCGTCGCGGATCGACTTGCGGAGCGAATTGATGATCAGGGCTATCAGCACGAGGATCGTCAGGTACGAGAGGCCCGTGATGACCATCAGCAGGTAGCAGAAGCTGTTGTTGCCCATCACCTTGAATGCGTTGCCCAGCGTGTAGGCTTCGTCCACGGTCACCTTCAGGTCGAGACGGCTGATCGTCGGAGTGATGTTCTCCGGCAGGTTGTCGATGCCTATAGGTTCGCCGGCGGAGCGGATGACCGGAGCCGAAACGTAGTAGGAGCGTATGCCTCCCTGCGGAATTTCCATCTCCAGCGTATTCTGCGCGTTGCGCCATCCCCGCGAAAAGTCGGGCACGAAACTCGCGGCGAAGCCGACGATCAGCGCCGCGAAGTAGATGATGTAGATCATCAGCAAATGTTTGTGCAGTCTCTTTTTGTTCTGCATAGCTTCGGTTTTTAAGTTTCGATAGTGCAAATTTAGTATTTATTTTCGAAAAACAAATAATATTTATCGTTTTTCGATAAAATATTTGGTCCTAGACAAAAAGACGACCCGCAGGCCGTCTTTGGGAAATAGTGCCGTAAACTTATTCCACGTTGTCTTTCAGCTGTTTCCAGAACGATGCGTCGATCGCCATCCGGACCGAAGCCGCGAGCACGATCAGGACGAACATGACGAGGAAGGTGATGAAGCCGACGTTGATGGCCAGACAAATGGCGTACAAGATGCCGAACACGATGCCCACCATGATGCCGAATACCAGCGTCACGAGAAACATCGTCCACTTGCTGCCGTACGTCGCGTCGTTCGACGCCTTGATGGCCTGCATCGGTTTTTGCCCTTGCCGAGCAGGAAATAGAACGAAAGCGCCCATGACAGGGACAGCACGATGCCCGGCACGATCATGAATACGAAGGCGATGTAGATCGGAATCACCATCAGGCCGGCCGTGATGAGGTACTCGCCCATGTAGCGGCGGTATTTGCTGTCGAAAATTCCGAGCGGGTTGATTACGCTGCCTTTGGCCAGTTCGACCGGCAGCAGGCTGATGGCGATGGTCGTCCCTATATTGATATAGGGTATCCAGATCGTCACGAGCCACAAGGCCACTGCCACGACCACCGACGGGGCGTTTTTCACGCCGATGGCGATCGAATCCTTCAGCGTTTCCGCGAAGTCGAGTTTTTCATTTCCATAACTAACGATTTTTAATAAGGGTTAATAGTCAAACAAATATATGAAAATATCTGCAAAAACGTATCTTTGCCGGGACACAACGTTAAAAATCAGCAATATGGCAGAAAAATCGCATTATAATTACCGTGTCGAACCGCAGGACGTGGATTTCACGCTCCGGGCCACGATCCCGTCGCTGGGCTCGGCGATCCTCAATACGGCGGGCATCGACGCCCACGGCAAGGGTTTCGGGGTCGACGCCCTCAATGCCGACAACCATTCGTGGGTGCTCTCGCGCATGGCCGTGGAATTCGACTGCCAGCCAGGGCAGTATACCGACTATACGATCGCCACGTGGATCAACGAATACGGGCGGGTGCTCTCGACGCGTAATTTCACGCTGACCGACGCCGCGGGCAACGAATTCGGGCGTGCGGTGACGCAGTGGGCGATGATCGACCTGAGGAGCCGTTCGGCGCTCGACCTGTCGTGGGTGGGCGATGCCCATGCCGACGCCATCGTCGATGCCCCTTCGCCGACCGACAAGCCGCGAAAGATCCGCGATGTCGACCCGGCGCAGACGGCCGTGCACAAAGTCGTTTACAGCGACATCGATTTTAACCGCCATGTCAATACGATGCGCTATATAGAAATGATGATCGACATGCTGCCCCTGGAAATGCTGATGCAGGAGGCGCCCGTGCGGTTGGACATCCATTTCCTGCGCGAATGCCGTTACGGGCAGACGCTTGCCGTCGGTTACGAACAACGCGGCCTTACGGCGCTGTTCGAGATACGCAGCGATGCCGGTACGGTGGCCGTACGTGCCTCTATCGAGTGGAAATAGGCCTGCGGGGAATGTCCTGCCGGCACTCCGTGGAACGGGTTTTGCAGGTAGGGCTGCAAAACCTTTTTTCATTATGGAAACCGCAGTCAAAACACAGAACAAGTATCAGGTGAGCATCGACCTGCTGAACGATGCCGTAGGTAAGGAGATCGCCACATCGCTCCAGTACATGTATTTCCACACCCATTTCGAAGATGACCGCTACCAGTACCTTTCGAAGATCATGCGTGAGATCTCGATCGCCGAGATGCGCCATATCGAGGAGTTCTCAGACCGCATCTGTTCCTGCGGGGCGACGTGGACATGAACGCCTCGTTCCGCACCCGGCAGGTCACCGACGTGAAGGATGCTCGCATGGCCTGCAGCTGGAGCAGAGTAATCACAGCTACAACGAGCCTCGCGCATCGCTCGAGAACAAGGACGCCGTAACGCACAAGATGTTTCAGGACATCATCGTCGAGGAGGAGCAGCACTCGACACCTTCCGCACCGAGTTGCAAACCGATCGACTACGGCGAGGAGTACCTCGCGCTGCAATCCGCCGGCGGAAGCACGTCGAAGAGTTTCAACCCCGGCGGCGGCGAATAGCGGTCCGCCGGACCGGCACCGCGGATCCTTTGCCGGGTCCCGTTTTTCGTTATCTTTGTACCTGCAGCGGGAAGTCCCCCGCCGGCGGGGAGTTTCCGGGCCTGCGGGCGGGCGATTCGCTGACGCGGCCCGGCGCGGCGTCAGGTGCCGGATCGGATGAACGGCATAAATTCCAATTTGTACGATGAAATACGATTTTAGGACCTGCCCACCCTACCGCGGGGCTGGCCTCGATCATGGAGATCATGGCCCGCACCTTTCAGCGGCGTGGGAACGAGGTAGACATAAAGACTTTCACGCTGCAATACCCTTCGCTGCTCTTCCCGGGCAAGAGCCAGACCGTATCCACGCCGCCGCCGGCCGATCTGCACATCTGCCGGTGCGTCAATACGGTCAACCCTTTCAACTGGGTGCGTATCGGTCGCCGGATATGCCGCGAACGTCCCGATTTCGTGCTGATGAAATACTGGACGCCCTTCATGGCGCCCTGCTTTCGGCACCATCGCGCGCATCGCGCGGCAACGGCCATACGAAGGTCCTCTGCCAGATCGACAATGTCGAGCCGCATGAACGCCACCTGACCGATAAGCCCTTCAACCGTTACTACCTGCGGGCCGTGGACGGCTTCGTCTATATGTCCGAGCAGGTGCACTGCGAACTGGAAGCCTACAGCGAGGCTCCGGCACTCTTTCGCCGCATCCGCTTTTCGAGAACTTCGGGGAGCGGGTCGCCCGCAACGAGGCTTGTGTACGGCTGGGGCTGGATCCGACGGTCGATTACGTGCTTTTCTTCGGGCTGATCCGCGACTACAAAGGGCTCGACCTGCTGCTCGACGCCTGGGCGGGGTTGCGTCGCCGGGGGCTTGCCGCGGGGCGCAGGCTGATCGTCGCCGGGGAATTTTACACCCCCAAGGAGCGTTACCTGCGGCAGATTGCCGACAACGGCCTGCAGGACGAGGTGATCCTCCACGACCGGTTCATTCCCGACGAACAGGTGAAATATTACTTCTCGGCTGTGGATTTCGTCGTCCAGCCCTATAAGACCGCGACGCAGAGCGGCGTGACGCAGATCGCCTACCAGTTCTGCGTGCCGATGGTCGTCACCGACGTCGGCGGTCTTTCGGAGATCGTGCCCGACGGTCGCGTAGGGTATGTCTGCGAGCCTACGGTGC
>JBKSUH010000071.1:518-9454 GCA_047233565.1 Alistipes sp. | reverse complement strand
GTGCTGGGTGTGCTGCTCTACATTTACATCGGCCGCACCGGCCTTGCCGTGCCCGCAAAGGGCGACCAGGTATTCTCGCTGGTGGCTGTCGAGGGCGGATTGCCGGTATTTGTTGGCATACTGTTTGTTGTGGGGCTTATTTCGAGTACTTATTCAGCTGCCGGTTCGGCGCTTACGGCCCTTACGACTTCGTTCACGGTCGACATCCTGCAAGGCACCAGGCGCTACGGTGACGAACGCCTTACCCGCATCCGGAAGGGCGTGCACGTCGGCATGGCCGTCGGCATGGCGCTGGTGATCCTCGGCTTCGAATACCTGGCCGACGACAGCGTCATCAACCTCGTCTACAAGGTTGCCAGCTATACCTACGGGCCGATCCTGGGTATGTTCGCCTTCGGGATGTTCACGCGCCTGAGAATCCGCGACGGCTGGATGCCCGTGGTCGCCGTCGCCGCCCCCGTGCTGAGCGCCCTCGTGCAATACTGGGCGCGCGAGGCGTGGGACTACCGGATCGGGTTCGAACTTTTGATTTACAATGCCGCCTTCACCATGGCCGGCATGTTGTTGCTTGCCAAGAAGAATGAAAACTAAATTCCTGTCGTTTTTCCTGCTGCTCTGCTTCGGCTGGCAGCAAGCCCCGGCCGCCGGGGTCGACGCCGCGACCCGCCGCGAGATCGGCCGTACATTGTCGCGTATCGTCGCCCGTGAGGTTTCGGGCGGCTTTGTCCGCATCGAGGGCGTGGACGCCTCGCGCAAGCGGGTGCGCATCTACACCTCGGTCGGCCTTTCGTACTATCCGTTCCGCGAAGAGAACCTGCGCGCCATGCGCGACTCGGTGCGTGCCGTCCTGCCGCCGGAGTACCGTAAAGCCTCCATCGAGCTTTATTCCGACAAGCGCGAAGTGCGGGGGCTGATCCCGATGGCCTACCGCACCGATGCCGAGTTCAGGAAACTGCTGCGCAAGAAGAAGGTCGTGCCCTTCGTCAACCGTTCGCAGCGGCCGCTCGTCGTCCGCCAGTCCTCGCCCGCAGCTCCCACGCAGGGGCTCTCCGGGCGCCATATCGCGCTGTGGCAGAGCCACGGACGCTATTTCGACCAGCCTGTGAACCGCTGGAAATGGCAGCGTTCGCGGCTGTGGATGACCTGCGAAGACCTCTATACCCAGAGCTATGTGCTGCCTTACCTGGTGCCGATGCTCGAAAATGCGGGAGCCTGCGTGATGTTGCCCCGCGAGCGCGATGTGCAGAAATACGAGGTGTTGGCCGACAACGATGCCGCCGGGCAATACGCCGAGACGGACGGCCCCGAGAAATGGCAGCCGGGCGGTGTCGGGTTCGCGCATACGCGGCAGGTATACCGCACCGGCGAAAACCCGTTCCGGGATGGTACGACCCGCCGTGTGCGGACGGTTGCCGGGGGTGCAGAGCCGCGCCGTGTGGACGGCCGACATTCCCGAACGGGCGAATACGCCGTTACGTGAGCTACGATTCGACTCCGCAAAACGCTGACGACGCGCAGTATACGGTGCATCACCTCGGAGGGGACAGCAGCTTCGCCGTAAACCAGACCATGGGCGGCGGAACGTGGATCTACCTCGGCCGCTTTCTGCTCGACGCCGGTCCGCAGGAGGTCGTGACGCTCACCAACCGCTCGCGTCAGGCGGGCCGCATCGTCTCGGCCGACGCCGTGAAGATCGGCGGCGGTTACGGCAACATAGCCCGCACGGTGTGCGATTCGCTGCGCCGGCCCGGCATGGTATGCCATCTGGAGACGAGCGGCTATCCCCGCTTCTGCGAGGGCGCCCGCTACTGGCTCCAGTGGGCCGGATTCGACGAAAGGTCTACTCCCGAAGGAGAACCGGGACGATTACAAGGACGACTACATGTCGCGCGCCCACTGGGTCAATGCCCTGATGGGCGGTTCGGAGCGGATGCCCGACAGCACGGGACTGCGGATTCCGGTCGACATGGCGCTGGCCTTCCATTCCGATGCGGGCGTGCGGCTCAACGACGAGACCATCGGCACGCTGGGCATCTTCTATACCCGCGAGAACAAGGGGCGTTTCGAGGGCGGTGCCGACCGCTACCGCTCGCGCGACCTGACGGACATCGTCATGACGCAGATCGTCTCCGACATCCGCCGTACCTGCGAACCCGAATGGAACCGCCGCGGGCTCTGGAACCGCGCCTATTACGAAGCGCGCGTGCCGGGTGCCCCGACCATGCTTCTCGAACTGCTCTCGCACCAGAATTTCGCCGACATGCGCTATGGCAGCGACCCGCGCTTCAAGTTCCTCGTGAGCCGTGCTATCTACAAGGGTATCTTGCAGTATATCAGTTCGCAGTACGAATTACCTTATGTAGTGCAGCCGCTGCCCGTGGAGTCGCTCGCCGTGCAGTTCGCCGAAGGTGGCAAGGCGGCGGTCACTTGGTCGCCCGTGATGGATTCGCTCGAAACGACCGCGGCTCCGACGGGGTATGTGGTCTATACGCGCATCGACGACGGCGGCTTCGACAACGGCCGTTACGTCGATAAACCCTGCCTGCTGACCGCGCAGGAGCCGGGGCGCATCTACAGCTACAAGGTGACGGCCGTGAATGAGGGCGGCGAGAGTTTTCCGTGCGAGACCGTCGCCGCATGCCGCATGCCCGACGAGAAGGGGACGGTGCTGATCGTCAACGGCTTCGACCGCGTCAGCGCGCCGCTGAGCGTGCGCGCCGATTCGCTGGCGGGGTTCTATACCGACATCGACGGCGGCGTGCCCGACCGGCAGGATATTTCGTTCATCGGCGCGCAGCACGTATTCGACATGCAGATGGCCAAATGCGAGGTAGACAGCATCGCTTTGGGTGCCTGCGCCTGCGATTACGAAACGGAGGTGATCGGCGGCAACACGTTCGACTATCCCGCCCTGCACGGACGTTCGGTCGCAGGGGCCGGATATTCGTTCTGCTCGGCGTCGGTGCGCGCCGTCGAGCGCGGCGAGGTGTCGCCCGACGGTTATTCCGCCGTCGATCTCATTCTGGGCGAACAGCGTTCGACGACCATCGGACGCGGGGTGACGGGCTATGCCTTCAAAACCTTCTCCCGGAGTTGCAGGCCGTTCTGCGCCGGTATATGGCCGGCGGCGGTGCGCTCTTCGTGTCGGGAAGCTATGTGGCGACCGACCTCTGGACGGCGGCGAGGCCTCGGACGACGACCGCAGGTTCGCCGAGGAGGTGCTGCACTACACCTACGACGGCGGCCGGGCGGCGCAGCGCGGACGGTGCGGGTTGTGACTTCGCATCCCGGATTTTCGCGCGACGAGTACCGTTATGTCAATGAATACCGTCCGGACCGCTACCGGGTCGAGTCGCCCGACGCCCTGCGGCCCGCCGGGGCGGGGCCTTCTCGGTGATGCGTTACGTCGAAAACGGCCGCACGGCGGGCGTGGCCAGCGAAGCGGGCGGAACGTTCGTCATGGGATTTCCGTTCGAGTCCATCGAGAGCGACGTGCAGCGCGACCGGCTGATGCGCGACGTGCTGGACTTCCTGCTGAAGCAAAAGGATAGATGATTTGTGTATTTATTTAAAAATAGTAATTTTATGTCACTCGAACAACAGATTTCGAAAGGGATCATGGAGGCCATGAAGGCCAAGGATACCGTGCGTCTGGGCGCACTGCGCAATGCCAAGAAATACATCATCGAAGCCAAAACGGCGGGACCGGAAATCACCGAACTGCCCGACGCCGACGTGCTGAAGATCATCTCCAAGCTGGCCAAGCAGGGGACCGACTCCGCGGCGATCTTCACCGAGCAGAACCGTCCGGACTTGGCTGCCGAAGAGCTGGCGCAGGTGGCCGTATTTCAGAATTCCTGCCCAAGCAGCTCACCGCCGAGGAGCTTGCCGCCGAGGTCAAGGCCGTGATCGCCGAGGTCGGCGCGACGTCGATGAAGGAGATGGGCAAGGTGATGGGCGTCGCTTCGAAGAGGCTCGCAGGCCGTGCCGACGGCAAGGATATCTCGGCCAAGGTCAAGGAGTTGTTGGCGTAGGGGCGGCGGATGAGACGGTTGCTGCTGGTCGTTTGCTGGCTTGCCGCGGCGCAGACGGTCTGCGCCCGCAAACCCGCCGTGCGCTTCGACCTGCCTTACACGCTCGAACGGGGCAAGTATGTCGTGACGGTCGAGACCGCTGCGGGACCGCGCCGCTTCGCCTTCGACACGGGGGCTTCGCAGACCTGCATCAGCGAACGGCTCAGCCGCGAACTGGGACTCGCGGCGTCTGGCCGGGGACGTCGGGCGATTTCGAAGGCCATCGTCATGCGATCACCTATGTCCGGGTGCCGTATCTCCGGATGGGCGAGGCGACCTACTCCGACCGGCAGGTGATCGTGCTGCCCGACAGCTCCTATATCTTCCGCTGTCTGGGCTTCGACGGCATTGCGGGCAGCGATCTGCTGCGCGGCTTCGTCGTGCGGATGCCCAATGCCGACTCGACGATCACGCTGGCGGGCGACCTGCGCCAGCTCGGCGGGTTCCGCTGCCGGGGCGGTGCGCGGATTCACTTTGCGGGAAACGCTCCTGTAATCGCCGTCCGTGTGGGCAGCGGCAAGTCCCGGATGAAAACCTACATGAAATTCGATACTGGCTCCGGGGCCTTGTTCGACTGCCGTTACGACGAGTGCCGGGCGATGATCGAAAAGGGGATTTTGCAGGAGGTGCGCCGCACGGAGGGACATTCCGGCAATCTGGGGTGGACCAACCGCTCGGTCGTCGGTGAAGCCGTGCGGGGTGTGATTCCCGAATTCGTACTGGCCGGGAATACGCTTGCCGGGATGCCCTCGAAGTGACCCACGGCGGACACAGCAAGCTCGGATGCGGAGTTTTCCGCTGGGGAACGGTCGTGATCGACTATCCCGGCCGCCGTTTCTGGCTGCTGCCGCATGCCGAACAGCCCGGACCGCCCGATGTGTCGGTAAGCGGCGTCACCGTCGCGCTGGACGGAGGACGGTTGGTCGTGGGGCAGGTCTGGGACGAGACGCTTGCGGATAGGGTGGCTCCGGGCGACCGGATCGTATTTCTCGGAACGGTGGATGTGTCGCGGGTCGATCCCTGCGCCGTAATCCGGGGTGAGATCCGCGGCGACAAACCCCAGATGACGGTCGAACGCAAGGACGGTACCCGTGTGACGGTTCCGGTAAAAGGATGAAATAAATGCACGTATTGGAATATCTGCACCGCAATGTCAAGACCGTCGCCATGCCGACGGCCATGGTGGTCGGGGCGTTGCTTTGCCGCCCCGTGACCGCCCTCGAGGGGTGGACGCACCAGATGATTACACCCTCGCTGATCTTCCTGATGCTCTTCGTCACATTCTGCCGCGTCAAGCCCCGGCAGATGAAGCCTTCGATGCTGCATTTCTGGCTGCTGCTGTTTCAGGTCGTGGTGAGCGTGGCGGTCTATTTCCTGCTGCTGCCGCTGAATCCCATCGTGGCACAGGGGGCGATGATCTGTGTGCTGGCGCCCGTGGCGATGGCCGCGGTGGTGATCGCCGGGATGCTCGGGGCCAATGTCCCGACGATGGCTACATACAGCCTCGTGTGCAACATGGTGATCGCGCTCGTGGCGCCCGTCGTTCTGTCGCTGGCCGGGACGGGGGCATGCTCCTTCACGCAGATACTGGCGCGTATCGCGCCGCTGCTCATCATGCCCTTCGCGGCTGCGCAGTTCTGCCGTTTCGTACTGCCCGGAGCGGCGAAATGGATCGGGGATCACAGTCAGATTTCATTTTACATGTGGCTCGTATCGCTGGTGGTGATCATCGGCCGTACGACGGCCTTTATCCTCGATTTGCACGATGCTTCGCCCGCGACCGGGCTGTGGCTGGCATTCGCGGCGCTGGTAATCTGCCTGGTGCAGTTCAAGGTCGGCCGCTCGCTCGGCCGCCGTTACGGCGACGCTCCGGCGGGCGGGCAGTCGCTCGGGCAGAAAAACACGGTGCTGGCCGTCTGGATGGCGCAGTCGTTCCTCGACCCGATCTCCTCGATCGCCCCGACGGCATATATTGTCTGGCAGAACTTCGTCAATTCCTACCAGATTTACCGCCACGATCAGCGGAAGTCGGATTGAGCGCCCTTCGGCGCCGGGCTTTTTTCCGCCTGCAATCGTCACGAAAATAGGACAGCCGCGATTTCGGGTCGCGGCTGTCTTGTGTGTATGCGAGGTGTTTCCGGACGAGGGTTATTTCCGGAAGATGAAATAGACGGCCAGAATCAGGCAGAGAAATCCGGCGAGGTGGTTCCAGCGCAGGGTGTCGGATTTCATGAAGACCAATGCGAAGAGTGTGAATACGGAAAGCGATACGACCTCCTGGATGACTTTTAGCTCCCAGATCGAGAACGGCCCGCCGAATTGCGACGACCCGATGCGGTTGGCCGGAACCTGGAAGCAGTATTCGAACAGGGCGATGCCCCAGCTGAGCAGTACGATGGCCAGTATGCCGAAGCGCTCGAGCTTGGATTTGAATGCGATGTGGCCGTACCAGGCGAGCGTCATGAAAGCGTTCGACAAGACGAGCAGGGCGACGGTGGCGATTCCTTTGAACATATGCCGTACGGGATTAAAACCGCGCAAAAGTATCAATTTTTTCCGTATGATATCCGCTTCGGGGAAATATTTGCGTCGCCGGCCGAATCCCGAATCCGGGAGGACAGAGGAAAGGTAATGCTGAGGAGGTTGCAAAGGGGGCGCGAGGGCAGGAAGCGGCGTTTCTGTCGGGCTTCTGAGAGGGCAGCCGATCCGCATGATCCGCCGAAGGGGCGCCGGACCGTCTGACCTATTGTGGTCGGAATTGCGGCGGCTTTTGCGGGCCGTGCGCTTATTTCAGCAATGTTTCGAGGTCGGTGATGTCGCGGAAGTCGCCGATGATGACGTCGGCGTCGGTTTCGGCGGCCAGCATTTGGCGGGAGTGCGTGGACGCCAGCGCGACGATGCGGCCCGCGCCGGCCCGCCGTGCGACTCGATGCCCGCCTTGGCGTCTTCGAAGACGACGCATTCGGCCAGTGCGAGTCCGAGTGCGGCCGCCGCCGTCAGGTAGATTCCGGATCGGGTTTGCAGCGCGTCACCATGTCGCCGTTGATTTTGGCGTCGAAAAGGATTCGATGTCGCACTTCAAGCACGAAATCGACATTGGCCCTGCACCCCGACGAACCTACGGCGCAGCGTATGCCCGCATCGCGGAGTTTGTCGAGAAGGGCGACCAGTCCCGGCATGGGTTCGATTTCGGGGCGTAGATTTCGCGGTAGACGGCCTCCTTCTGTCGCTAGCGCCGCTCCTTCGCGGATCACCTCTTCGGGCATGATGAGCCGCATGATGTCGTCGTTGCCCTGCCGTATGCCTCCAGTTTCTCCTTCCAGTCGCGGATGCCGTATCGTTCGCAGAAGATTTCGAACGCACGGATGTGGACGGGCGTGTTGTCCACGAGTGTCCCGTCCATGTCGAATATTGCACCTTTTATCATAGTTGTCCCCTTTTTTCCAGCCCAAAGGTAGTCAAAATCCCCGGGTTCCCGGCCTCCGGGCCTCAGAATTTGAGTTTTATGCCCAGGTTGACGGCGAAATTCTGGATCTCCTGCCCGGGTTTCGGGTCGCGGTGCGTGACGCGCCAGATGAAGTCCACGCGCAGCAGCCGGAAGATGTTTTCGACGCCGAATCCCACCTCGACATAAGGGTCGGACACCGATGTCATGCCGGGCGGGAAGAGCAGGGTGCCTGCGTGCGGGAGGCTGCCGTCGTCTCCTTCGAGAGCGTGCCCCACACGCCCTTGCAGACCAGCACTTCGCGCCACTTGAGTTTTTGATGAGCGGGATGCGCCCCAGCAGGATACCGTTGAAGTGGTGTTCGAAAAACAGCGCCACCCAGGTGTCCGAAGCGAACTCGTAGAAGTTCATGCACGAGAACGCCATCGGCTCGTAGAAATAGGTGCCGTTCCCCTCGTGGAGCTTCAGCAGCGGGTAGGGTACCTTGCCGAAGATCTTGCCGCCCTGCACGGTGATGTTCGAGTAGCCCAGCGGCGGCAGCTCGGGCTTGTAGTGGATGCCGCCCTCGAGGCGGTAGTATTCGTATTGTCGTTCAGCATGGCGGAACGCCGGCCGTGAATCCGAGCGTCAGGACGGGGTAGACCGGCCTTGTACTGCTTGTCAGGGCAGGCGGTAGATGCCTGTTCTCGAAATACGCATCCCGACGTGCAGCCGCGTCCGATACGGAGTTTACGATCCGCCGTCGACGCACCAGCGCACGTAGCGGTTGCCGAAGATCTTCTGATGCGGGCGCCGAGGAAATTGCTGGTGCCGTGGCTCCATTCGTGTTCGTAGCCGATCTCGCCGCGGTTGACCATCGAAGCCGGGAGTCGCCGCGCGAGAGCAGCGAGCTGAGGATGCTGCTCTCCGTGAGCGCGTTCTGGTCCCGCGCCCAGCTGCATCACGTCGTGCCGGCCCGAAACGCAGAGCTTGCGCGTCAGGCGGCGGTTGAAGGCCAGTTCGCTGCCGCCGCCCTTGAACATGCCGTCGCGCGTGCCGTAGGCCGCATATCCTGAGAGACGCATGCGTTTGCTGACGGCCGTGGTCGTGCGGAATCCCGGCTGCATGCGGAACCCTCGAGTTTGTTGAAGCTGGCCAGTTTGTAATAGTAGGGCCCGATGCCGATGTATTTGGTGTTCCAGTAACCGACGATGACCGTGTTGATCAGGGTGTAGATATTGCGGTACAGCGGGACGTTCTGCACCGAGTCGACCATCGAATAGATGCCTTTCTCCTTGTCGCTCAGCCGGTAGGGGCGGACGCTCTCCCAGAAGGCTTCGTCCTTGCTCTCCTGCCCCTGGTCGCCGATCACGACGTTGTTGTCCATGCGTATGACCTCGGCGGGGATCGGTTCGCCGATCCGCACGTCGGTGTAGACC
>JBKSUH010000071.1:0-508 GCA_047233565.1 Alistipes sp. | reverse complement strand
TTTTCGAGCCGCAGGTGTTTGATCCAGTTTACGTTGACGCCCTTGGGCATGCGCGCCGAGGCCGATTGCAGGGCATACGACGCCGAGTCGATGTTCACCTCGCCGTCGAGCACCGGGGAGGTGAGCCGTTTGGGGTGGAACCGGATTTTGTAGGTCTTGCGGCCGTCGACCTGCATGCTGTCCACCAGGAAATAGTCGTAATAGAAGAGTCCCCCGTCGGAGAGCGGGCTGGCAAAACGGACGTTGAAAATGTCGATGAAGTTGGCGTAGAAGTTGACGTTGCCGTGCATCTGCCCCGTGAACTGGGCGATGGCGAAGCTGTCCTCCACCCCCGATACGCGGTTGGCGCGGATGATCTCGCGCGACAGCGAGGGGTTGCGCTTGCTGTGGTAAAAGTCGGCCGTGGTCTCGGAGATCATGGCCGGCAGGTAGGCCTGCCCGGTGAGCGCCGACGTGTCGATGTATTCGAAGATGAAGCCGAAGTTGCGTTGCAGCCGCTTGTTGCGGA
>JBKSUH010000070.1:0-9660 GCA_047233565.1 Alistipes sp. | reverse complement strand
TCTGTTTCACGAGCCTGTTTTCGCCGCCGATCTCGCGCAGCCGCTCGTTGCGCTCATCGCGCAGCGTGACGACCTTCTTCGACAACTCCTCGCGCATGGATTTCTCTTCGGGGGTAAGCTCCTCCTCTTTCTTGCCCTTGGTAACCTCCTCGAAGCGGTTTTCCTCGGCCACGGCCGCGTCGATCTTCTTGGTGATGGACTTCAGCTTGTCGCCGTAAGCCTTCTCGGCATCGGAGAGGATGTCCGCGACGATGGGGTGGTTGCCGTTCACCGCGATGGTGAAGTTGTCGGGCATCTGCCCGTAGAACTGGCTCATGCCCCCGCCGCCCGCTGCGGCCATCTCCTTCATACGGCGCATGAATTCGTTCTGCGTAATCACCACGGGCGCCTCGTCGGGCGACATCGCCTCGAACGAAATGTTGTAGTGTATCTTTTCGTCCTTGGGCATCTGGCTCTCGAATACCGGGCGCAACAACTCCTGCTGCGCTTCGGTGAGCGACATCCTGATGTTGTCCTCCTTCTGGATGAGCTTGTCGATCACATCGCTGTCCACGCGCACGAAACGCGTCTCCTTGTTTTTCGACTCGTACCAGTTGACATAGTGGTTGTCCAGCTGGCCGTCCATCAGCAGCACGTCGTAGCCCTTGCCCCTGGCGGCTTCGAGGAACGTGTGTTTTTCCACGGGGTCGTCCACATAGAGCAGCACGACGGTCTTGTTCTTGTCGGTCTGGTTCTCCTTTACCTTCTCGAGATACTCCTTGGGGTGAAATATTGCCTCGACGTTCTTCCAGAGCATGATCCGGCGCCTTCTCGGCGAACTTCTCGTCGGTGAGGATGCCGTACTGATGAAGATTTTCAGGTCGTCCCACTTCGCCTCGTAGTCCGAACGCATGGTCGAGAACAACTCCTGCAAGCGGTCTGCGACCTTGCGGGTGATGTAGCTCGAAATCTTCTTCACGTTGGCGTCGCTTTGCAGGTAGCTGCGCGATACGTTGAGCGGAATGTCCGGCGAGTCGATCACGCCGTGCAGCAGCGTCAGGTACTCCGGCACGATGCCCTCGACCTGATCCGTCACATAGACCTGATTCGAATAGAGCTGATCTTGTTCTTCTGGATCTCGAAGTTGTTGTGAATCTTCGGGAAATAGAGGATGCCCGTCAGGTGGAACGGGTAGTCGATGTTCAGGTGGATCGAGAACAGCGGCTCGTCGCTCATGGGGTAGAGCTCGTGGTAAAACTCCTTGTATTGCTCCTCGGTAATGTCGGCCGGCTTGCGCGTCCACAGCGGGTCGACGTTGTTGATGACGTTGTCCTTGTCCGTGTCGACGTACTTGCCGTCCTTCCACTCCTTGACCTTGCCGAAGGCAATCGGGATCGGCAGGAAACGGCAGTACTTGCGCAGCAGCCCCTCGACTTTCGAATCCTCGGCATATTCGAGCGAATCCTCCAGGTGCAGGACGATGGTCGTACCGCGGTCATGCGCCTCGTCGGTCTCCTCCATTTCGAATTCGGGCGTCCCGGTGCAGCTCCAGCGCACGGTCTTGGCACCCTCCTTCCAGGATTTCGTAATGATCTCCACCTTGTCGGCCACCATGAACGACGAGTAGAAACCCAGTCCGAAATGCCCGATGATCGCCTGGTTCTTGTACTTCTCCATGAACTCCTCGGCTCCCGAGAAAGCGATCTGGTTGATGTATTTGTCGACCTCTTCGGCCGTCATGCCGATGCCGCGGTCGGTTACGGTCAGCGTTTTGGCATCCTTGTCCGCCGAAACGCGGATCGTCAGGTCGCCCAGGTCGCCCTTCATTTCGCCGATCGACGAGAGGGTCTTCAGTTTCTGGGTTGCGTCGACTGCATTGGAGATCAGCTCGCGCAGGAAAATCTCATGGTCTGAATAAAGGAATTTTTTGATCACGGGGAATATGTTCTCCGTCGTCACTCCGATTTTTCCGTTTTTCATAGTTTTATCGTTGTATTATAATTTGATTCGTCTCTGCCCCAGTTTCAACAAACCGTGTGCCAGCCCCCGATTCCTGCCAAACTGTCAGTCGCGCATGACAGCATATGCCGAAAAAAAGTTGCCGCAGCGAGAGTTTTGCCTTATATTTGTACGACGGATTCAAACACACGACCAACTATGGATTTCCTCTCGTTAGCCAAGAAACGGTATGCCTGCCGTAAATATACGGCCCAAAAGGTCGAACAGGCAAAACTCGACACGATCCTCGAAGCCGGCCGCGTGGCTCCCACAGGCGCCAACCGCCAGCCCCAGCGGCTCATCGTCGTACGCTCGCAGGAGGATGGAGCGTCTGGCACGCTGCACGCGCGATTTCGGGGCGCCCTGCGCCATCATCGTATGCGCCGATACCGGCCAGGCCTGGGAGCGGAAATACGACGGCAAGGTGATCGGCGACATCGACGCTTCGATCGTCACCGACCACATGATGCTTTGCGCCGCGTCGCTGGGGCTCGACACGCTGTGGATCTGCATGTTCAAACCCGAAGCCGTACGCGCGGAATTCAACCTGCCGGAGCATGTCGAACCGGTGAATATCCTGCTCGTGGGCTACGGCGCCGGCATCCCGGCCGACCCAGGCCGCCATGAGCTGCTGCGCAAACCGCTGTCGGAGACGGTCGTATACGAAACCTTCTGACCGGAACGGAAGCCCCAAATTCCCCAACGGCAAAGGCGGCGGTTTTGCGAGTCTCCGCATCCACGCACATCGGAAGATTCCGACTACAACCGACAGCAAAAATAAGCGAAGGTCTCACGGGCCTCGCTTATTTCGTATCTGCGCCGGTCAAGCGCGTTATTTGCTGCGCACGCAGCGCACCATCATGGCCGTAGCAGGTACGACCCCGCCTGCGGAAACCGACGGATTGTTCGTTGCTGGCCGTAGACCATGCCAGATAGCAATACTGTCCCGGCGGTCGCGCTCTCATCTGCCGTCCATACTGAGATGATATTCGGCAGCATGGTCTTCGTACCGTCCTTGTACAACTGTCCGGAAGGCACCATGTAGATATTCTGCATGCCGTCGCTGCACATTCTGAACGCATAGGTCGAATTTTTCGCCCGTCGGCGACAAGTTCAGAAGCTGCCCGAAGTGGGCATACGCCACGTTCCGGCAGGCGCCACGAGCGAACACGGATCCACATCGCCGTAGGGAACGTCCGCATAGTTCGAATCGACTGTTCGTCGGGTCCGTAAACCACACCCTGATATTTCGTCGAACTCGAAACCGTGCCTTCGAACTTGATGCCGTACTTGCTCTTCCACTTGAAGTACATACCGCGCTCCTGGGTTCCGCAAGGTATAGGCTCCGTCGACGACAGTCAGGTAGCCTTCGCTCAAGTCACCGAGAAGGCGTTCGTCGCGGGTTGGCCTCCTGCCGGACGCTCTTTCCGGTATCGGAGCCGTTGACCCAGATGGCGAGCGTGCGCTCCTCGCCCGCATTTTCGGGAACCGAGAACGAAACGGTCGGATTCTCCTTCGATCCGTTCTGCGTCAGCTCCAGCCCGTCGCTGCCTTTGATGACCACGGGAACGACGCAAGGTCGCTCGCACTTTACACTCAGCGTAAACGCTTCGTAGGTGGCTTTCGACGGAGAGTGGGATATGTAATCCACATAGTTTTCTTTCCGGCTGTACGAACGAGATACCCGAATAAACCCGGTTGATGAACAGCCGCCATTCGCGGTTTCCGACTTCGTCGTTCTTGGGCACGGTCAGCGTAACCTCCGTCTCGGACGACGATGCGTCGATGGACCGAATCTCCGTCCTCGGCTTCGATATCGACCTCGTAAGCCGGAATTCACCGGATCGGTCTTGACGGTAGCTTGAACGAAGCATTGTCCGTCACCGAAGCCGGCGTATGCGACATAAGAAGGCTGGCGGATATTCTTCACGCAGCGGGCGAAGCCATGTTCGTGCCCGCAAGATCGTAATCCACCATCGAATAGTCGGCGTTGAGTACATAAATCACACCTTCACCCGCATAATTGGCGCCCAGTCCCCAATATCCGCCGAACTGAGACTTTCCGCTGATCTGCCCCGAAGCAAGTTCCAGCGCGCCGCAGAAAGGCATGAAATAGTCCAGCTGAGATACCCCATGCCGTAATGCCGTCCAATACATGCTGGTTCATGTAGTCTTCCCGGTCGTAAAGACAGAAAAGCTCCATATAGTCGGCGTACGCAGCCGGCATCGATCATCGTGCACGGATCGGTATTCGGCTGGCGGTAGGGATGTCGGCCAGCGCCACCTGCACGGCTTCGGCGTATAGGCCGTTCCGGCGTACGAACCGCCGTCCGACGGCACGCCGTATTTGCTGCCCTGACGGAAATAGAGTCCGAGGTCGGACATCTTGTCGGCAACGGCGATTACCGTCCATAAGCGTAACGTTGCCCTTCGCCCAATAGTAACCGGCCGTCAGTACGAGCGCGGCCTCCTGCCGGGCTTCGACGATCTTCGTCCATTGGGGTTCCGCACCGCATCGGCCATCTCCACAACGATATTGCGTTCGTTCTCGGTATAGTTGCCCGCGATTTCGACGTCGATGCTCGGTCCGCTCCGTCACCGCCACCGGATCGCCGACCTGTCGCCGAGCGTCACGCGGTACTGCCATTCGACGAAAATCGGATCGGCCGCACGGTCTCGATGCTAGTCGTGAAACCGAGTTTGTAACTGCCGCCGTTGTAAGGAACCGTTTCCGGAATGGTCGTGGAGTCGTATTCGGTTACACAATAGTCTTTATGGCAGGCTCCTGTTCAGCCTCGACGATCCGAATCCACCGGGGGTAGCAGCATCCTCTGTTACAGCCATTTCCACGACGACCGCCCGCGGTTCCTTGCTGTAGTTGGAACCGATGACGACCGATACTTCCGTTTTGGGTTCGGTCACGGCTATCGCATCGCCGACGGCCTCACCGAGCGTCACACGGTACTGCCACGGTCGAATACGGGAACGACCGGCTGGGAGCGAGTTTCGGTGCGGGTCGTAAAGTCATCGTGTAGGCACCGCCTTCGGCAGGTATCGTCTCAGGAATGGTCGTCGATGCGAATTCGGTCACCGTATACCCGTTTTTCGTCGGTTCCGTATTGTCGTCCGAACAGGCCGACAATACGACACCAACATGCCTAACGGAAGGCACAAGCATTTGAGTAAATTTTTCTTCATAGTACAAAACCTATTGGCGGAATTAAATTATAAAGATTTAGTTTAAAAAGTTGTGCATATTATTGATATTTAGTAAATTAAATGAGATCAAACATTTAATAGACAAAATCGTATGCACAACTTATATGCAATATTCGCAAAATTACTGAACATATGCAAACAAATTGCCGGCAATTTAGTCAATGAATCTGGGAATGTGCCAAGACGAGAGTCGTCCTAAATTCTCAGACCTTGAAGTAGTGGCTTTGAACATGGCATCAGAGGCTGTTGGTATTGACAGTGAGTCGCTGTTATTTGCAAATCTACAGGAATATAGAGTTGAAATACCCAACCTTATTTCCCGCCGACAATACAATGACAGACGTAAAATAACTTCCTCCCTATGTAATGCAATCCGAGAAAGAATGGTTGCTAAAATGGATGGTGGTGAAGACTATTTCTGTATTGATTCGAAACCGATAGAAGTATGTCATTGCCCGTTCCAAACGTTGCAGTATGGGAAAGAAGGATTTTAGTAAAGCACCGGGGTAGGCTACTGCGCATCAAAGCATGTATTACTATGGTATAAACTCCATGCAGTCTGTGGGTTAGTGGTGTCATCCACTCCTTTGACCTCACTAAGGCAAGTGTGCATGACATTCATTACCTGAAGGATGTGAAAGTGGATTATAGTAATTGTACAGTCATAGGGGACAGAGGATATATAAGTGCCCAAGTGCAATTGGATCTGTTTGAAACTGCCAATATCAGATTGGAGGTACCATACAGATGTAATCAAAAAGAATGGAAGCCAACATTCCCAGCTTTTGCCAAAGCGAGAAAAGAATTGAAACCCTATTCTCGCAATTGTGTGACCAGTTTATGATTATAAGGAATTATGCGAAAGATACAGATGGATTGTTTGCCCGGATTATCGGGAAGATTAGCGCACTTACAATCCTCCAATATATTAATTACAAATAAAGCCTATTGGCAGAGTTAAATATGCGCTATTTTAATTCCGCCAACGGGTAGTACAAATTAAAAAATGAGTGGACGGCTAAAGTAGTGATTTTATTCCTCGCAAACAAACCCGGACGAACAAAAAGTATAATCCGCACAAAATGAGAGATCGGCTAAATCCTTGTAAATATTGATATTTATTACGATTTATCGCTGCCAAGCCGAATCATGCTTACATGTTTTCCGCACATCAGATCAAAATAATACAAATCCGCAGCAAAACACGCCCGTTGCAAGCCGAAAACCATAATACAAAAATACCGCTCATCTTGAACGTCCATGACACTTTTTGTAACTTTACAAGGCAGGAAGGTCCACCGGAAACTGCGCCGGATGCGCGACGAGCGAAAGACAACGGAAAAGCAAATACGGAACTACAAATCAAAGCAATATGAAGACTAAAAATCAGGAATACTAATTTTATTCCTTTGCATATTCTGCGTCGTCGGCTGCGACAATGACGAAAAAAAGGACGAGAAGTAACCGATTACAAAGAATATATTCTTACCGTTGCATCCAGAAAAGTTCCGGGAGTATTGACTTCCGACGGACACAATTATCTGACAGACGTATATGCCGTAAAAAGAGCTGTCCGATGAATGGATTCCTTCGGCAATATCGAAGGATTTGACTTGAAGAAAATACGAGTGCAAAATAAAAATCAGCGAAACGAGCTACTTGGATTACGGCATGGGAGAACCCGCATGGACGGAATATGAACGGCTTGAAGTAATATCCAAAGAGAAAGGATTCGAGGAGATGCCGTTGCACTTTATTCCCAAATGGTATTATGAAAACCGTCCCCTTCCTCAATACAGATATGCAATAGAATCTGAAAACAAGAGCTTATCGAAGAGTTTTGAAAGCCAATCCCATCCTTCCCTTGGATTATCATTATTTGCTTTATCGATGAGGATAATCACCCGAAAGGGATTGCGATAAAAGACGACGACGATTTATTCGGTCCCAGCATTATAAAAGCACAAATAGAAATCCGGAAGAAATGCCGAGTCCTACAAGCTGCTTCCTCCCGAAGAACAGGTGCAAGGTTTCATGGAATGGACATTTTCAGATGAATCGGGAAATGCAACCGATTACCCGTCATTCGATGTGTTTGTCGCCCATTCTTCTCGATCGAGGAGCGTTGTCCGCACCCGACCTTGTCTGTCTCTATAAAGACCTTACAGAACATTACAAAACCAATACCCGATGCCGGAGTAAAACGGTTGTCGTTTCTTTCACAATAGACATATAACAAAATAAAGGCAACGCCCTAAAACATGTCAATCCGCTGAAACTCTGGAACCGAAACCGGCACGCGGCACGGACATCCTCAAAATCACCTATAGCGCAAAGACAGCGGGCCGAAATTCGCCCGCTGTCGCTGAAGAATCCGTACGGATTCCCGTTTCGTAAAGGCAGGTCACTTGGCATACAGCCGGAACTTCATGCGCCAGCTTTCGCCCGGGCGATCGCCTGAAAACCTTCGGCCGCAGGGTCCGCGGCGTTCGGGCGTTCGTCGTCACGACTGCGGTTCGGGACAGCAGTAGGCACCCGGCCGCCGTTGTTCCAGATCGTCAATAGGTCGTCTGCCGATCGACCTCGTAGAAAGTGCGGACGCCCGTACGGAGATTCTCGACCAACGCGCCGCGGAACGGCTTGCCGTCCACCTCGATCTCGCGCACTGTGAAAGCCGCCTCGATCGGATCGCAGTCCGTTACCTGCAACCCCGCACCGCGCAGTCGGGCAAACTTCTCCGACAACGGCAACTTGCGGCCCGTCGGGATGTTACGTTCGCTCAGCTCAACCCGTTCTCCAACCGCCGCACGCATCACGTAATCGCCTGCCGCACCTCCGGCGAAGGGAATCCGCATCGGTGTATGGAACCCCACGCCGACGGGCATCGGCTCCTTGCTGCGGTTGGCGAACATCACCTCCTGTTCCAGCCCCCGGGCCGTGAGGCGGTATACGATCTTGCACTTGAACTCGTGCGGGAAATCGCGGAATATCGCATCGTTCCCCGCATTCGAATAGTAGCGGCATTCGACCAGCACCTCGTCCGCGGTTTCCCACGCCTTCGACACGGCGAAAGGCTGGCTCTTGAGGATGCCGTGTGGTAATGGTGCTCTTTGGCGTTCGTTATGGGAAAGCGGTAAGTCCGGCCGCCGAACGTATAGCGCCCGTCCTCGATCCGGTTGGGCGGAAACAGGATCGGCAGTCCGAAGACATGCGGCCGTCCCTTGAACGTTTCGACCTCGTCGTCGGCCGGTGCCCGCAGAATCTCGGCGCCCAGCCGCGTATTGGTCAGCCGGATGAGGTTTGCGCCCATGCCCGGAATCAGCAGGGCCGTATAGTCGCCTTTCGAGAACTCGACGGCCCGCATCCCATGCCAGTCGGTACTGCGGAGCATTTTAGAGCAGTTTTTCGATCTTCTCCGCGAGTGCGGCCTTCGACGCGGCGCCGACCTGCTTGTCGACCAGCTCGCCGCCCTTGAGGAAGACGATGGTCGGGATGTTGCGCACGCCGTATTTCATCGTGATCTCATCGTTCTCCTCCACGTCGCATTTACCGATCAGCACGCGGCCCTCGTATTCGGCGGCGAGTTCGTCCACGATGGGAGCGATCGTGCGGCAGGGACCGCACCATTCGGCCCAGAAGTCGATGACGACGGGCAGCTCTGACGAAAGTACTTCCTGAAAATTCTCCTTTGTGATTGCTAAAGCCATAATTACAAGGTTTTTAATTGTTTGTATAGTTTATGCGATCGAATACTTTATGTCGTTGTCCTCCAAATAGCCTACCAGCGACTGCGTGAGGCTGACCTTGTAGCTCTTCGAGAAAAGGCTCAGCGAGACATGCGCGTCGCGGTCGTAGACATTGACCCGGAACAGGGTTTCGCCCCGAGCTTCGCGGACACGTTCCGACAGGTCGCGGATCAGCTCCTGCGTCACCTCCTGCACGGGCAGCTGCACGTGCATCTCCTTGATCATCGTGTCGCGCATCTCCGAGAGCTGCACCATCGAGATGATCTTGAATTCCAGCTCCTTGTCGTTATAGGGCTTGGGCTGCACGCGGCCGCGGATAAAGAGGAAATAGTCCGAGAAGAGGTATTTGCGGAAATTCTCGTAGTCCTTGCCGAACAGCGCGAACTCGTGCGTGCCGTTGTAATCCTCCAGCACGAATTTGCCCCACGGCTTGCCGGTTTTGGTCATCAGGTTCTGCACGCTCACGACCATGCCCGCCACGGCGATCTCCTGCCCCTTGAAAGGTTCGAGGTTCTCCAGCTCCGTGAGCTGGGTCTTGCACATGTGGTTGATGATGACCTTATAGTCGTCCAGCGGGTGTGCTGACAGGTAAAGGCCGATCATCTCGCGCTCCTTGGCAAGGGTCTCCAGCTGCGTCCAGTCGGCGCACGCCGGCAACACGGGGCGCTGGATGTCCACCTGCCCGCCGCCTCCGAAAAGGCTCTGCTGGGCGTTGTTC
>JBKSUH010000069.1:0-9917 GCA_047233565.1 Alistipes sp. | reverse complement strand
GGCGATGACTGGGCGGATATCGAAATGTACGAGCGCTACGATCCCATAGACAAGATTTCGAAACAGTACTGGCCGATGGGCGACGGCTCCATCACCATGCAGAACCCCTACTGGGCGAACTACCGCAACCTGCGCGAGAACCGTAAGGATCGTTACATGCTCAACGCGGCGCTGTCGTACGACATCCTCGACTGGCTGAATGTCTCGGGTCGCATCCGTCTCGACAACTCGCACAACACCTATACCGAAAAGATGTATGCGTCGTCGAACGTGCAGCTCACCGAGCAGTCTGCCAACGGCCTTTACGGCGTCACCAAGACGATGGATCGTCAGGTTTACGGCGACGCCCTGCTCAATATCAACAAAACGTTCGGTGACGACTGGTCGTTGCAGGCCAACATCGGCGCTTCGTTCTCGGATATGAAGAACGACGCTCTGAAGATCCGCGGTCCCATCGCCGACGGTACGTCGGGCGAGAAGCAGGGGCTGGCCAACGTTTTCAACATTCAGAACTTGAGTAATTCGACCAAGACCGTCCGTAAGCAGGAGGGCTGGCGCGAACAGACGCAGTCGATCTTCGCTTCGGCCGAGGTGGGCTACAAGGGCACCTGCTACCTGACCCTCACGGGCCGCAACGACTGGCCGTCGCAGCTGGCGGGTCCGCATTCGAATGCCAAGTCGTTCTTCTATCCTTCGGTCGGACTTTCGGTCGTGTTGTCGCAGCTCATTCCTAACATGCCCGAAAATCTCTCCTATATCAAGTTGCGCGGTTCGTTCGCCTCGGTGGGCGTCGCCTTCGAACGCTACATTGCCAACCCGCTCTATTCGTGGAACGAAAGCGGCCTGTCGTGGAACACGCAGACGCAGTATCCCGCCTACCACCTCAAGCCCGAGCGCACCAAGTCGTTCGAGGTGGGGTTGACGATGCGCTTCCTCAAGCACTTTAACCTCGATTTCACCTACTACAATTCGCATACGTCGAACCAGACCTTCGACCCGCAGATCTCGGGCGGCACGGGTTTCTCCAAGATCATCATCCAGTCGGGTAATGTCCGCAACCAGGGTATCGAATTGGCATTGGGCTACCGGAATACCTGGCGCGACTTCACGTGGGATACCAACTACACCTTGTCGACCAACCAGAATAAAATCGTCTCACTGGCCAACAACGTTATCAACTACGCCACGGGTGAGCGCTTCTCGATCGACCGGCTCAATATGGGCGGTCTGGGCGACGCGCTGTTCCTGTTGCAGGAGGGGGGTACGCTGGGTGATCTCTACTCCCGCCGCGATTTGCGCTACGACGAGAACAACGCCATTTACATCGACGAGAACGGAAATGTGGCTACGGAGACGATTCAGGATGTAAAAAAATACGTCAAGCTGGGCAGCGTGCTGCCCGACGCCAACATGTCGTGGCGCAACGACTTCCGGTGGAAGAACCTGAACTTCGGTTTTATGGTTGCGGCCCGTTTGGGCGGCATCGTCTATTCGCGTACGCAGGCTATGCTCGACCAGTACGGCGTGTCAGAGGCTACGGCCGCGGCGCGCGATGCCGGAGGTGTGACGCTCAACGGCGGCGACGTGGTGGATGCCTACACCTGGTATTCGGCCATCGCGGGCGGCAATTCCATCCCGCAGTTCTACACCTATTCGGCTACGAACGTGCGGTTGCAGGAGGCTTCGATTGGCTACACGATTCCCCGCAAGCTGCTGCGTAACGTCTGCGAGATTACGGTTTCTATCGTGGGCCGCAATCTGTGGATGCTCTACAACAAGGCTCCGTTCGATCCAGAAAGCATCGCTACGACGGGCAACTACTATCAAGGTATTGATTACTTCATGATGCCGTCATTGCGCAACGTAGGATTCAATCTCCGTCTCAAATTCTAAAACAGCGACACGATGAAAGACAAATTGATAAAAGCGGCGCTCTCCTTCGCAGTTGTGTGCGGGTTGGGCGCATGCACCAAGAATTACCTCGACATCAACAGCAATCCCTATGAGGTGGACAAGGAGCAGATGGAGGCCAAGGACTACGCCATCGCCTCGGGACTCTCTGCCATGTTCGGTACCGTCGTCTCGACGGATGTCAATACGGCGCAGTTCACTGACTGTCTGCTAGGCAGTACGCAGGGCGGTTATTACGCTGATGCGAACAACGGCTGGACGAACACCATTTCCAAATACAACCCGACCGACAACTGGACGAACGTGTTCATGTACAGCGACAAAGTCATCCCGCAGCTGTACAGCAACATGTCGAACGTAGAGGGTATTTCGGAGGATCCGCTCGTTCTGGCCATCCTCAAGATCGTGAAGGTCTGCGTCCTGAACCGTGTGACGGACACTTATGGCCCGATTCCTTATTCCGAGATCGGAAGCACCGGTAAGATCCAGGTGGCTTACGACGACCAGCCAAGGTCTATTCGCAGATGTTCGATGAATTGGACGAGGCAATCGCCCTGTTGGACGAGAACATCGACAGGAGCATCACGAGCACGACCGACCAAGTCTTCGACGGCACAGCCGTGAAATGGTGCCGTTTTGCCAACTCGATGAAGCTGCGGCTGGCCATGCGGGTGGTATACACCGATTTCGTAAGCTCGAAGGGCCTCTCTCCGCAGCAGTTGGGCGAACAGGCCGTGGCGCACTCTGTCGGTGTCATGCAGTCGAACGCAGACAATGCGCAGCTTTCGTCCCTGGCCTTCGGCAAGGACGGCAATCCGCTCTATACGGCATGCATGTACAACTCCCCAGCTGGGTCGGTGACGGGCGGCGATTCGCATGCTGCAGCTGACATCATCTGCTACATGAACGGTTATGAGGATCCACGCCGCGAGAAATATTTCAGCAAGGCGCAGTTCTCCGGGGACAACGCTCCTGAGTATGTGGGCATGCGTCGTGGTATCGCCATTCCAGCGCTCAGCACTGTGGGGCTGCTCTATTCAGGCGTCAACTTCGTAGACGGCATGGCTACTCCGTTGCAGTGGATGAATGCCGCCGAGGTGGCCTTCCTGAAGGCGGAAGCCGTCGGCGTGTTCGGCTGGAACATGGGTGGCAGCGCCAAGACCTTCTACGAGCAGGGCGTCCGCCTCTCGTTCGAACAGTGGGGTGTTGCGGGCGTCGACGAATACCTTGCCGGCACCACTCTTCCGGAATCCTACACCGACCCCAACGGCGGTGCAACCTCCTATTCTACACAGCTCTCCCAGCTGGGGGTGGCTTGGAACGACGGCGCCTCGAAGGAGGAGATGCAGGAGCGCATCATCATCCAGAAGTGGATCGCCAACTTCCATCTTGGCAACGAGGCGTGGGCTGATTTCCGCCGTACAGGCTTTCCGCACCTGATTCCGGCCATGGAGTCCGCCGTGGGCAATAACTCGCAGGGCCTCCGGAACCTTACGCTCGGCGCCCGTCGCATGTCCTATCCTGCGGACGAGGCGACCAACAACCCGGAGAACTACGCCAAAGCCGTGGAGATGCTTGGTGGCTCCGACAACATGGCGACCCGCATGTGGTGGGACTGCAATCCGGCCGTCAAATAATCGCACACGCCGTTTAACCCATTAAAACGAAATTTGACATGAAGCGCATATTTATTCCGTTTTTCGCCACGGCGGCCCTACTGGCCTCGTGCAGCGACTGGACGGAAGTCGAACACAGAGATCTTTTGCCGCAGATGAATCAGAGCGATCCGGTTTTTCTGGCATCGCTCCGGGATTTCAAGGCCGGCGAACACTTGGTGACGATGATGATCGTCCGAGGAACCTCGACTGCTCCGAATCGGCAGAACCAGCATCCTATGTCTATGCCTGACAGTGTGGATTACCTGCTCATGACCGACGTCGATAACCTACATCCGGCGCTGATGGATGAGATTGCCGAGGTGCGCTCGAAGAAGGGCACCCGCACGCTCAACGTCGTGGACTATACGACAATCCGCAGTACCTGGGACGCCATGAAGGAGGCATCTTTCGGTACAGAGCACGAGGGCGACTATACGGAGGAGAAGTTCGCCGAGTACTGCAAGGCCGAGACTGAAAAGCAGCTTGCGGCCTGCTCCCGATACGGATTCGACGGCATCGTCGTCTCCTATCTGGGCGGTTACGACAGCAGCGCCGCAGCTCCGTTCGTCCTGGCGGCGGACACGTGGCGCCGCGACAATCCCAACAAGCTACTCTTCTTCCGCGGATACCCCGCCTTCATCACGAGCATCGAGAACCAGACGATTCTTGCGGGTGTGACTACGTCATCATCCTGACTGAGGGTGCCTCGTCGTCGGTGGCTATCTCCCGTATGGTGCGCGACCAACTCGAAGAGGGTGTTCCGAGCAACCGGGTCGTGCTGGAAGCCTCCGTGCCGTCGATCGCCGACGGTGGCGACGACGCTCAGGTGGGCGCTTCGCTCCAGGTGGCCGCGCAGTGGGTGATGGATCCGAAAACCTCCCAGACTGTACAGTGCGATAAGCTGGGGCTCTGCGCATCGAACGCACAGGAAGACTATTTCAATACGCCAACATACAAGAGAATCCGCGAGGCGCTCGGCATCCTGAACCCCGAGCCCGAAGAGGAGTCCGAAAACAATCCTGAAAATAAACACGACGATGAAAAATAAATTAGGATTCGCATTGTGCCTGCTCTTGGCGGCTGTATTCACGGGCTGCAAGGAGGATGAGGAGGGCAAACACCACTTCAGCAATCAGGTGTTCATCTCCGCAACGTCGTTCACCGACGACGTGTTTATCAAACGGGACAACCTCGACGTGACCCGGGAAGAGAGTTGCGACGTCACCGTCGCCATGGCCCAGCCCCGGGAGCGCGACATCACGGTCACGTTCGCCGAGGCTCCCGGTCTGTTGGAGCACTACCGGATGTTCTACGACGATCCAACGGCCGAACTGCTCCCTGCCAACGGCGGCTATTACGATTTCGCGGATAATTCGACTGTCATCACGGCCGGGATGGTGGAGAGTGCGCCGCTCACCTTCGCCTTTACGAATTTGGACAATCTGCCCATCGAGGAGAAGCAGCGCTACGTGTTGCCCGTACGCATCGTGTCGGCCGACGGCATGAATATCCTCGAAAGCGCCCGGACGGTCTATTTCGTCTTCTCGAAGGCCGCGCTCATTAACGTCGTGGCCGAGATGGAAAATAATTGCGCCTGGCCTGAGTGGACGGCCGACACCGAGGCGGTGAAGGACATGGAGACCTTCACGCTCGAAGCGCTCGTCTACGCCAACTCGTTTGACCGCAAGATCTCGACGATCATGGGCATCGAGGATACGTTCCTCATCCGTCTGGGCGACGATGGCCGTCCTACCAACCAGTTGCAGGTGGCCTTCGCCAAGAAGGTTTCGGAGGAGGAGACCTCGCCTGCACGCGGGAAGATTCCGGTCGAGGCCGACAGTCGTTACGACCTCAAGCAGTTCGTTTGGCATCATATCGCCGTCACGTTCGACCGCGGCACTATCTGCGTCTATATCGACGGCAAGCTGAAGGATACGGCCAAGGCCTCAGTATCCGGTACCGACGGGCAGGCAGTGATCATTGACAAGATCAACTTCGCCATTCCGCATTCCGATGAGACGGACGGCAAGGAGCGCTGCTTCTGGATTGGTCACTCGTACCGCCTCCAGTCGGACGGCGACTTGTTCTACGAGCGTCGTTTCGACGGCATGATGGGCGAAGTGCGCCTCTGGAACAAGGCCCTGACGGCCGAGGAGATCGCTTCCGAGAACCATTTCTACAAAATCGATCCCGCATCAGACGGACTGGTGGCTTATTGGAAGTTCGACGACAATACGAAAGGTAAGACCGTCAAGGATTATACCGGCAACGGCTTCGATCTGAAGACCGAGCGCGAAGTGAATTGGCAGAGCGTCGCGCTTCCCGAAGAGTGAGAGATTTATTACCTGAAGAATCGTAATTCCTTAACTTTAATTTAACCTTTTTAATTAACCTAATCAACCAAACATGAAAAGAAAGTCATTTCTGATGCTTTTAACGGTATGTTCGCCATTTCATCGGGGGCTCTCGTCGGTTGCAACGATGACGATGATGTGAACAAAAGAATTCCCTGTCGGTAACACCTGCGTCTGCTATTGAGTTCAAGGCCGGCGACAATCAGGACGTTGTGCTGACTGTCAAGACCGACGCCAAGTCGTGGGCATTCGAGAAGAACGGCGAATGGATCGTCGCCAAGCAGGACGGTGACAAACTAACCGTGAACGCCCAGGCCAACACCACGGAGTCCGTACGTCCGGGCCGCATCACGATTACAGCCGGTAACGCCGAACCCGTCAACATCAACGTAAACCAGAAGGGGCTTGAAGTAGGTGAAATCGTACTGAGCGTTTCGCCGTCGGATCCCATTGGGTTCGAGGCTACTGGCAATAAGGCCGTTGAGCTGACCGTTACGACTAATGCACCCGACTGGACGTTCTCCTACCCCGAGGAGTGGATGACGGCCGAGAAGCAGGGCGACAAGCTGACGGTCAACGCCAAGGACAATACGGGAGACGCCCGTGTAGGGCAGATCGTCGTGACGTCCAGCGAGGGTGAGAAGACCGCGAAGATCGCCGTATCGCAGAAGGCCGGCAGCGAGAATCCCGCCCCGGGCGAGGAGATCGTCGGTTCGCTCTCGACGGCCGATGATTTGAACATCCAGTTTGCTCACGATGCCGTGGAGCCCGTCAAGAAAACCCTGACCTTCACGCTGGAGAAGACCGCTACGGCTGAGACCAAGGTGAAGCTCGTCTTCGACGAACGCCATGTCGATGAGTACAACTTCGACCACGCTACTGAGTACGTCGTATTCCCCGAGAAACTCTGCACCATTGCGAACGACGGCGTGATAACCATCCCTGCCGGCGAAACCTCTGCGCAGATCGAGGTAACGCTCTCGCCGAGTGCTTCCGATCTGGAGTATGTTACCACCTACATGGTTCCCCTTCAGGCCGTAGCCCAGACGGAGGGTATCGTCGTCAAAGATGAGGCTGAATACGTCGACTTCCTAGTTTCGCGCATTGGTTCGAAGAAGATCCGCAACATCTGTTACTTCGAGGTGAACGACTGCAACCCGCTCAACGCCATCGAGTACATTCTGGAGGACGGTCAGCCGTTCTTCGATGCCGTCGTGCTCTTCGCTGGCAACATCAACTGGGATGCTTCGAAACAGAAGGTTTACATGAACGCCAACCCCAACGTGCAGGCGCTACTCGACAACTCGGAGGAGCTGCTCCAGCCGCTGCGTAAGAAAGGTATCAAGGTGTTGCTCGACATCCTGGGCAACCATGACCAGGCCGGCATCGCTGGTTTGAGCGACTGGGGCTGTGAGCAGTTCGGCAAGGAGCTGGCTCAAATCTGTCTCGACTATAAGCTCGATGGTATAGGTTTCGATGACGAGTATTCGAGCTACTCCGGATCCGGAAAATGGTTCGCAGGCCCCAGCTCCCAGCAGGCCGCCCGTCTCTGCTACGAGACCAAAAAGGCGATGAAGGAATTGTGCCCCTGGGAGACCTGGGTACACCTCTATTACTTGGGCTATATCCAGTCCTCTCTGCCTTCGGTATTCATCGACGGTGTGGAGCATAAGCCGTCTGAATTCATTGACAACGTCTGCGCCGACTACGGCGGTTCGGCAAGACCGGTAAACGGTATGGGACTGAGCGGATGTGCCGGCAACTCTATCCAACTCAACTATGGCTACTCCATCTCGTCGTCTGGAGCCAAGGCACTGATGAATCAGGGTTACGGCTGGATCATGTGGTTCGCATTCGATCCTTCCGGAACCGGAACGGTCAGCAACAACCGTTCGCATTCGCTCCGGCAGTTCTGCAACGTGGCAGAGGGCTGCTACGAGCAGAGCGTACGCGATCCCAAAAATGTCTACAACAAGATCAGCGAGGGCCAATACGATCCCGCACCGCACCCGATCAACTAACTTGAAAACGAACGACTCGGTCGTGCGTTCCGGCTTCGGCCGGGATGCCGCCGATCGTTCGGTCGGAACCAGGCGAAGCCGTTTTCCGGTTCGCTGGTAATGAACAAATCCTTAAAACCTGAACGACAAGATATGAAAATTTCGAAAATATTTCTTTTTACCGCTGCTGCGCTCGCACTCTGCGGAGCCTGCGATGACAGCGACGACAAAGTGGATCCTTCGACTACCGAAGACAAGATTTCCGTTTCGCCGATGGAAGGCGTTGTGGGGAGTAAGGGCGGCGATGTCTCGGCCATGGTTACCAGCTCGGGCGCGTGGACGCTCGAAGGCGCCGAGAACGCTTATGTGCTCCCTTCGGCCGTTAAGGGCAAGGATGGCGACATCGTGGCCTTCACCGTGAAGGCCAACGACAAGGAGGAAGACCAGGTCTTCACCTATACGTTCACATGCGGCAAGAAGACCGCGTCTTTCAAGATTACGCTCAAGAAAAAGGCCTCCGAGACCGAGGAGCAGCTCGAACTCTTCTATGCCGATGGGGCGAACATCCTGTCCTGCGAAGGCGGCAAGGTGACGGTGCTGGTTACCAGCTCGGGCGCGTGGACGCTCGAAGGAGAGTCCGATTTCGTGACGCCGTCGGCTACGAGTGGAGAAGACGGTGCCGAGATAGTCTTCGAGGTGGATCCCAATGAGACCGAGGAGGAGCGGAGCGCCAACTACGTCTTCAAGATGGGCAGTAAGGAGGTCGAATTCCAGATCGTCGAGAAAGGCGAAACTGGCGAGACCATCGAAATCACGTCGAAGTCGGAAATGCGCCTGGCTTATACGGCTGTGGAGCGTTTGGCCGTGGAGTTGACGACGAATGTCAACTATCGCAACCTGACGGCCGAAATCGTATCGGAGACCGAGGGTGGCTGACCTATACGATCGCCCGTCCCACTGAGGGCGGCGCCGATACCGACGTTACGGCCTATTTCTCCATGGCTAAGAACGACGGCGAGACTCCGCGCGAGGCTACCGTGACGATCAAGGGCGTGAAGAACGGCGCAGCCGTGCTGAAGGTAACCCAGCTTCCCCAGTCGAAGATTGAGCCCGAGAAGCTGGCCTATTTCCTGGATGTGGAGGCTCAGACGCTCGATATTCCGGTAACGGCCAATGTCGAGTTCGACGTGACGGTGGGTGAGGGTGCCGACGGCTGGTTTACCTATAATAATGCCGACGATAGCGGCCTGCACTTCACAGTGGAGGCTCTGGTTGACGGATCTGCCCGCAGCTGCGAGGTCGTGCTCACCGAGAAGAACGCTCCCGACAATGCAGAGCCGCTGACGGTCAACATCAAGATTTCGCAGAAGTCCAAGGGACTGATTGAGTGCGTGGCCGACATGCGTCGCGCGCGCTGCTACTTCCCGTATCTGAAGAATGCCAATGCGCTCAACGGTCTGAAGACCGGAGCCATGGAGGCGCTGGTCAATATTCAGGATACGCGCGTATCCGGATCTTTGTCGACCATCATGGGTGTCGAGGGTAAATTCCTCCTCCGCCTGGGCGACGTCAATGTGCCTTGGAACCAAATTCAGCTGGCCATGCAAGGCGGAAACCGTACGGATACCAAGTTGAAACTCTCCGAACTGGATCGCTGGTACCATGTCGCAGTAACGTGGGACGATACCTTCGCTTATTTCTATGTTGACGGAGAACTTTTGTATCAGGCCGGTATCTCCAATTACTCCGGTTTCAATCTGGGTGTGGCATACGGAGGCAGTGAGAGCGACTGGAACCGTGCCTTCTGGATCGGTTACGCTTATAATGCCGACCGTTTCTTCCCCGGTTACATGGCCGAGGTGCGCGTATGGAACCGCACCTTGACCAAGGAGGAGATCAATGCCGAGAACCACTTCTACTCCGTTCCGGTGGATTCGGAGGGTTTGGTAGGTTACTGGAAGCTCAACGACGGTGCCGGTGCAATCGTCAAAGAC
>JBKSUH010000068.1:0-9985 GCA_047233565.1 Alistipes sp. | reverse complement strand
ACAGAGAAAGGGTCAATGCCCAATTCATGGCAAATAAAAAACGCCCATGATTTGATTATTAAATCATGGGCGTATTAAAAAAGTACCCGGAGCCGGGGTCGAACCGGCACGACATTGCTGTCATTGGTGTTTGAGACCAACGCGTCTACCGATTCCGCCATCCGGGCAAGCCTCTTCCGTAGAATCGGGAGGGCAAAGATAGTCGATTCTTCGCAATTTTCAAAAAATCCGGTTATTTTTCAAAGAAAGCCTTGATTTTTTTCGCCTTGGCGGGGCCGACCAGCGCTGTCAACTCCTCGAACGGTGCCGCCTTGACCTTGGCCACGGTGCGGAAATGTTGCAGCAGCGTACGGACGGTCTTGTCACCGATGCCTTCGATCTGTTCCAGTTCGCTATGGATAAAGGCCTTACTGCGTTTCTGACGGTGGAATGAGACGGCGAAACGGTGCACCTCTTCCTGGATGTGCGCCAGAAAGTGGAAAAGGGGCGAAGTGGGACGGATGCCGACCAGGACAGGCGGGAATCCGCAGAGCAACTCGGAGGTGCGGTGGCGGTCGTTCTTAGCCAGCCCGGCGACAGGTATGTCCAGCCCGAGATACTCCAGCACCTCGTGAATGACGCCCATCTGCCCCTTCCCGCCGTCAGCAATAATGAGATCGGGCAGCTCGGCCCCCTCCTCCTGCAGGCGGCTGTAACGCCGGAAGACGACCTCGCGCATCGAAGCGTAATCGTCGGGGCCCTCCACGGTCTTGATGTTGAAATGGCGGTAGTCCTTGCGCGCGGGTTTTCCGTCGCGGAACACCACGCACGAGGCTACCGGATGGGCCCCTGCAGATTGGAGTTGTCGAAACATTCGATGTGCCGCGGCTGTCTGTCGAGACGCAGCTCCTTTTGCAGGGCATTCATCAACCGCTCGGTATATCGTTCGGGATTCTCGATTTCCAGGTTCTTGAGCTGCTCGGCGCGATAGATACGGGCGCTCTTCTGCGAGAATTCGAGCAGTTCGAGCTTTTCGCCGCGCTTGGGCACCGTGAAGGTCACACCGTCGAACAGCAGCGTCGTCGAAGGCAGGAACGGTACGATGACCTCACGGGCCAGCGTCCCGGCAATATGCTCGACGACATGCTGGATGGCCAGCGTCAGCATGTCGCGTTCGTCGCCCCCGACACCCGTCTTGAGTTTCACGGTATAAACGCCCACGACCGACCCGTGGCGGATACGCACGAAATTGCAATAGGCCACATCGTCGTCCGGAAGCAGCGAAAAAACATCCACGTCGACGATCTTCGCGCTCACGATCACCGACTTGCTCGAATAGTTGTCCAGCGCGTCAGACGCTGTTTGTAACGCTGCGCCAGCTCGAACTTCAACCCGGCGGCGGCATTCGCCATTTCGCCTTCCAGATAGCTCCGCACGGGACGCAGGTCGCCCTTGAGTACCGCGACGACCATATCGACCAACTTTGCGTACTCCGCTTCGCTCTGCTCCCCGACGCAGGGCCCTTGCAGTTGCCCAGATGATACTGAAGGCAGACCGAATACCTGCCTTTGGCGATCTGTTCGGGCGCCAGATTGAGCTTGCACGTCCGCAGCGGCACCACTTCGCGCACGAATTCGAGCACGCTGTGCTGCATCACCACCGATCCGTAGGGGCCGAAGTACTGCGACCCGTCGCGGTTCAGTTGCCGCGTCGACTGCACGCGCGGGAAATGCTCGCGGCGCACCACGATCCAGGGATAGGTCTTATCGTCTTTGAGCAGGATATTGTACCGCGGCTGGAGGGTCTTGATGAGCGAGTTTTCCAGCAACAGGGCGTCGGTTTCGCTGTCCACGACGATATGGCGGATCTCGGCGATCTGCTTCACCAGCACGCGAACCTTGGGGCTGTGCTCCTTGCTCTGCACGAAATAGGATGAAACCCGCTTGCGCAGGCTCTTGGCCTTACCGACGTAGATGATCGTCCCCGAGCGGTCTACGAACTGGTAGACGCCCGGCGACTGCGGCAGCATCGCCACCTGCTCTCTGAGATTGTTTTTTTCGGTTCCCGCCATAGCGATAATCGCAGTGCAAATGTAGCAATTATTTCACAAAACCCGCAGATGCACTCCTGAAGCCCGTCAGAGGACGATATAGCGGGCCGATTTGTCCGCTCCGCTGACGAATTTGTCCACTTCTTTGGTTTATTCGTCGGAACGGCATATATTTGCAATCCAATGCAAACACCCTCAAAACTATGAGATTGATTTTACCACTGTTTCTGTTCGGTATGCTCGTAACTTCGTGTATCGAAAACAATTACGATCTGTCGGAAATCGACACGGACGGCGTCGTCATCGGCGACGAATTCCGTGCTGCCGCTGGCTACGGTCACCGTCAGCATGAGCGAACTGAGCAAGGAAGGCACCGACATCAAAGCCCTCTTCGACGAAGCCGATATCTGGCTGCCTTCGCCGCTGCCCGCAGGCGGAAAATACGTGGATCTTCAGAAGATTCAGCACACCCCGTCCTATATCGACGAGCTGCTCGACGAACTGATCGAACAAATGAAGAGGTCCGACGCCAAAATCAACGCCGTAGCGGACCTGCTCTATGACAAGTATCTCGGCACGTTCCTGCCCCTGCTTCCGCCGAACACGGACCCGAAAGATTTCAAGCAGGTATTCATCACGATGTTCCGCGCTACCAGGATTGCAGGAGGAGCTGGCCGGCGAGGTCCGAGATTTGGCCGGCAGCTACCTGACAGAGCTCAAAGTCCAGGATGTAACCTACGACATCGGTAAGATCGACATCGGCGGCGACGTGGTGGACATGCTCTGCGAGAACCTCGACAGTGAAGGCACCCCCAACCCCAAAAACACGCTGCACCTCTACGGCAGCATCACGAGCGCCCTGCCCGTGAGCCTGCGGCTCGTGCCCTATTTCTCGCCTACGAACGTCCGGTTCGACGTAACGGTCGAACCCGGCAAAACGAACGAGATCAGGGAGACGCAACTTTTCGAAAGCGACCTGCGGCAGATCATCGAGGGTGCCGAGATCATCCTCCCCGTCTCGCTGGAGAAATACTATCCGGGCTACGATTTCACGTCCGATCAGCAAATCGTCATCACCCTGCGCCTGATCAAGCGCGGCGGCCTGAAGCTCAACCTCTAATCCGGCACAGAACATGAAAAAAATATACGCATTCCTATTCACGCTGCTGCTGGCATCCGGCGCCGCGGCACAGAACCCGACGGCCTATTTCATGGAGGGGTCTACCCTCCGCAGCCAGTTCAACCCGGCTTTCGCCCCCTTACGCGGCTATGTCAACATCCCCGGGCTGGGCGGACTGGACATCAACGTGAGCGGCAATCTGGCCGTGGACAAACTGCTCTATCCCCGCAACGGGAAACTGGTCCCGCTGCTCGACGAAGCCGTTTCGACCAGACAGGCGCTTTCGGGACTCAACGCCGACAACCTGCTGGGCATCGACACCCGCGTGAACCTCATCGGCTTCGGCGCCTTCACGCGCAACCACAAGAATTTCTGGTCGTTCGACCTCAACGCCCGCACGACCGCCGACGCTACGCTGCCCTACTCGCTCTTCGCATTCCTCAAGGAAGGCACGGGCAGCGACATCCACAACATCGGCCTCACGGCCGACAGCTACCTCGAAGCGGCCTTCAGCTACTCGTTCCCGCTGCTCGACGACCGGCTTTACATCGGTGTCCGCGGCAAATTCCTCGTCGGAGCCGCCCGCGCCCGCATGTACTTCACCCGATTCAACGTGACGCACGGAGAAGAGGAGTGGCTGATCGACGCCGCGGGCGGGCTGGACATCACGGCCGCAGGGCTCGACGTCAAGACCGAACTCAACGACCACGGCGAAGAGGTCTACAAGATGGACGACATCAGCCTCAAGCCCACCTCGCCCGCCGGCTACGGCTTCGCGGTCGACTTCGGAGCCACGTACGACATCCTGCCCAACCTGCAGGCATCGCTGGCGGTGAACGACCTGGGCTTCATCGGCTGGAGCAAGAACAAGAACGTAACGGGTTATTCGGCGAAGGAGCTATCCTTCACGGGCGTGACGGTCACCGAGGACGGCACCGAGTCGCCCGACTTCGACATCGACGTACTGGAGTTCCACAAGGGCGCGGCCAAGAGCGTATCGCGCATGCTGCGTGCCTCGATCAACGCCGGCCTCGAATACGAGGTATGGCGCCATAAGATCGGCATCGGCCTGTTGTATACGGCCCGCGTGTGGGAATACAAGACCCTGCACAACATCACCGGGTCGGTCAATTTCCACCCGATCCGCTGGTTTACCGTCACGGGCAGCTATTCGGTGATCGACAACCGCGGCGGCGCCGTGGGACTGGCGCTGAACCTGAACCCCAGCTGGATCAATTTCTACCTTGCCACGGACATCGTCACGGCCAAGCATACGCCCCAGTTCATCCCTATCAAGCAGAGCGTGATGAACGTCACGCTGGGCATCGGAGTACCGATCGGCAGACGCAGCCACCGTATCGCGGCCTATGTGTACGACAAGGATCGGCGGTAAACGAACGAACGAACGGGAAACCCGGCCTTTTCAGGCCGGGTTTTTCTTATCAGGACGCCCGAAAATTCTGCCGAACCGGGCATAAAGACACTTGGAGTACGCAAAAAAGACAGCCTGCGGCAACAAACGCACCCTCCCTTTCCATATTTTAGGCGCACCCATACCATAATCGGGCAATGGCATTGGTTTATCGGAAACTTTATTTATCTTTGCAATGTAGAGATTACGAAAGCATTTCTCAGGGGACGATCCCATTTTCCTGCCCCGGATGATTTTGCGTTTAAATATTGCGACGGCCCCTCAAATCTGTGTGAAGTTGCGTCACTACTTTTGAATTCTTCAAAATCACGGGCCGTCGCAATCTTTTTATCCCTTTAAACAAAAATCATGCCATAGCCCATCCGATTTTCCTCGCCCCCAGTCTATCCCGCTTCGACGAGGCTACGCTCCAGTGCGGCACGCGTCGCCATGCGGCCGGCCTCGACAATTTCCCGGGCGCGGTAGAATTCAAAAATCCCGAAACGGTCGGCAGGCATCTCTATCAGCAGGTCGGGCTTGTAAAGCTTGCACATCAGGCGTGCGATATGCTGCTGCATGATCTCCGACGATGCGGTAATCACCTTATAATAGTTCAGCGAAGCCTTGTTGCGGACGGCCATCTCCTCCGAGAACGGGGCGCTCACATCCACGGCGACCAGGACGTCGCCCGGTTCACGGCGCACCCGGTTCAACGGCAGCGGATTGACCGTACCGCCGTCGACCAGCACCTGGTTCCCCCGGCGTACGGGACGGAATACCGACGGGATGGAGATAGACGCCCGGATGGCATCGTACAAGCCTCCCCTGTCGAGCACGACTTCGCGCCCCGTCAGCAGGTCGGCCGCCACCGCCGCAAAAGGCAGCGGCATCTGTTCGATCTTCACGTCGGGCACCAGCTCCTTCATGGCGCCGATCACGCGGTTTCCCTTCACGAGACCTTCGGTGCTCAGCGCAAAATCGACCAGACTGAAAACCTTGTATTTATCGAGCGTATACATCCACTTCCTGAATGCTTCGAGGTGTCCCGAAGCATACATGCCGCCGACCAGCGCCCATCGAAGTGCCTGCCACGGCATGCACTTCGAATCCCTGACTCTCCAACTCCTCGATAGCCCCGATGTGGGCCACTCCACGCGCTCCGCCGCCGGCCAGCACCAGCGCCGCTCTTCTTTTTCCATAAAATCAATTGTCGTTATTAATCCGTTCGCGAACTTTGCTCCACGCATGCGTATCGAACAGACAGCTTGCACGCATCATGCCGCACATCTCCCGAAAGCGGGACATCGGAACTACGAAGCTCAAAACATCCGGCTCCACCCACGGGCGTACCGACGGATCGAAAGGCCCAGAAAACACCTCCTGCCGCCGTTGCGGTTCTCCTGCACGGCCTGCGCCACGACCGAGCTGCACCCCGACCCGAAAGGCGACGCCACGGCGTCCGCCGCATTGTTGTCGAACGTCGCCCACGTCACCAGTCCCGCCAGCGCATCGGGCGCCGCGAAAAAGAGGACTCCCTCCGCTCCGTCGAACGTCTCCGCAACGTCCGCCCGCACGAATTCGAGCCACGCCTTCGGCGCGGGACGCAGTTCGAGAGCGGCGATGAACTCCAGCACCATTTCGGGCGTCCGCTTATAGCGCTCCTTGAGCGACACGAACTGCGGAACGAATTCGGGCATCGGGCTGAATCCCGTGTAGAACTTCCCGCCTCCGCAGCCGATATTGCCGGCATTCAGACTCACGGGCAGCCCCCGGCGCGCTTCGGCCAGCGCCTTGAAGAAACAGCCTCCGACCTTTTCGACCGGGCGCAACGGACTGTCCGTATAGCGGAACAGCAGGGGCAGTTCGGGCCGTTCGCCGAAAGCCTCTCTGTAGGCGGCGGTAAATTCTTTCACATCCATATCTCTTCAATCATTGGTGACAACGTAATCCATAAAAACGTCGTGCGGCTCGACGGGCAGTTCCCCGACCAGCTGATGCGCATAGCAGACTCCGGCCTTCACGCCCCGGAAACCCGGCTGCGACAGGTATTTGTCGTAATATCCCCGGCCGCGGCCCATACGCGCTCCGGCGGCGGTAAAAGCCACTCCCGGAACGACGATGAAGTCGATTTCCGCCGGATCGCACGGCCGCTCCGCAACCGACGGCTCGGCGATTCGAAAGCGCCCCGGCAAAGTTCTCCGGGCGCATAGTCGTAAAACCGCATCGCATCGCCCTCGACCCGCGGCACGACGATGCGCTTCGCGGCGCTCCACCGCGCCAGCGCGGCACCGGTCTGCGGCTCGTCGGGCAGCGCGCAGAAAAACGCCGCGCAGCGGGCCGCCGAAAATCCGGGCAGACGCTCCACCCGGCCGAAGATGCGTTCCGACGCCGCGGCACGTTCTTCGGGGGAGAGGGACAGGTTCTGTTTTTTCATCGCCGCACGCAGCTCTTTTTTAGTCATAAAACCCTCCTTTTCGGCATAAAATTCCCGGCCGTTTCTATTGTTATTCTGCAAACAATGGCTATCTTTGCGTCCGGGAACACAAAACTTTAACAAATATAAACAAATTTAAATCATTATGAGCTGTTTTTTATCTAATTCCTCGCTCGGCAAGAAGTTGGTGATGAGCGTGACGGGGTGCTTCCTCGTGCTCTTTATCCTCTTCCACATGTCCATGAACATTGTGGCGATCATCTCGCCCGAGGCTTACAACATGATCTGCGCACTGCTGGGGGCCAACTGGTACGCGCTGGCCGGTACGCTCGTACTGGCGGCAGGCGTGGTCATCCACTTCATCTACGCCGTCATCCTGACGCTCGAAAACCGCAAGGCACGCGGTTCGCAGCGCTACGCCGTAACGGTCGTGGAACCGGGCGTCAAATGGGCTTCGAAAAACATGCTCGTACTGGGCTTCATCATCCTGGGCGGCCTGGCACTCCACCTGTTCAATTTCTGGGCTAAAATGCAGCTCGTCGAAATCATGGGCGGCCATGAGAATTCGCTGGGCTTCGGCGCAGCCGACGGCGCTTCGCTGATCGCCTACACCTTCTCGCAGTGGTATTACGTGGTGATCTACCTCGTGTGGTTCTTCGCCCTCTGGTTCCACCTCACGCACGGCGTATGGTCGATGTTCCAGACGGTAGGCTGGGCCAACGACACGTGGTATCCCCGCCTGAAATGCATCGCCAATATCGTAGCGACGATCATCTTCCTCGGCTTTGCCGCCGTGGTGGTGGTTTACTTCATCAAGAGCATCTGCCCCTGCTGCGCAGGCGCCTGCTAACCGATTATCCAGAACAATAAACACACAACAGATATGGCTTTTAAATTAGATGCTAAAATCCCTGCCGGCGCTCTCGCAGAAAAATGGAGCAACCACAAGGCAGCTATCAAGGTCGTAAGCCCCGCAAACAAGCGCAAGCTCGACATCATCATCGTCGGAACGGGTCTGGGCGGTGCATCCGCAGCCGCTTCGCTCGGCGAACTGGGATATAACGTAAAGGTATTCTGCATTCAGGATTCGCCCCGCCGCGCGCACTCGATCGCCGCGCAGGGCGGTATCAACGCCGCGAAGAACTACCAGAACGACAACGACTCGGTATACCGTCTGTTCTACGACACGATCAAGGGCGGCGACTACCGCGCCCGCGAAGCCAACGTCTACCGCATGGCCGAAGTCGCCAACCTGATCATCGACCAGTGCGTGGACAGGGCGTGCCTTTCGCCCGCGAATACGGCGGCCTGCTGGCCAACCGTTCGTTCGGCGGCGCGCAGGTTTCGCGTACGTTCTATGCCCGCGGCCAGACGGGCCAGCAGCTCCTGCTGGGCGCTTATTCGGTACTCAACAAGGAGATCGCAGCCGGCACGGTGAAAAGCTATCCGCGCCATGAAATGCTCGACATCGTCATCGAGGACGGCGAGGCAAAGGGTATCATCGCCCGCAACCTCGTCACCGGTGAGATCGAGCGCCACGGTGCACACGCCGTAGTGATCGCCACAGGCGGATACGGCAACGTATTCTTCCTTTCGACCAACGCCATGGCATCGAACGGTTCGGCCGCATTCCAGTGCTACCGCAAGGGCGCCGGCTTCGCCAACCCCTGCTTCACGCAGATCCACCCCACCTGCATCCCGGTTCACGGCGACCAGCAGTCGAAACTGACGCTGATGTCGGAGTCGCTGCGCAACGACGGCCGCATCTGGGTTCCCAAGAAACTCGAAGACGTGAAGGCCATCCGCTCGGGGGCCAAGAAACCGTCGGACATCGCCGAAGAAGACCGCGACTACTACCTGGAGCGCCGTTACCCGGCCTTCGGTAACCTCGTGCCGCGCGACGTGGCTTCGCGTGCCGCCAAGGAGCGCTGCGACGCAGGCTTCGGCGTGAACGAAACGGGGCTGGCCGTATTCCTCGACTTCAAGACCGCCATCGAGCGTCTGGGCAAGGACATCATCAAGCAACGCTACGGCAACCTGTTCGACATGTACGAGGAGATCACCGACGTTAGCCCCTACGAGCAGCCGATGCAGATCTTCCCCGCCGTGCACTACACCATGGGCGGCATCTGGGTCGATTACAACCTGATGACCACCATCCCCGGCCTGTACGCTATCGGCGAGGCCAACTTCTCGACCACGGTGCGAACCGTCTCGGCGCTTCGGCCCTGATGCAGGTCTGGCCGACGGCTACTTCGTACTGCCCTACACCATCGGCGACTACCTCTCGCACAAGATTCAGGCCCGAAGGTGAAGACCGACACCAAGGCTTTCGACGAAGCCGAAAAGGGCGTCAGGGAGAAGATCGCCAAACTGCTCTCGATAGGCGGCAAGCAATCGGTAGACGATATTCACAAGAAACTCGGCCACATCATGTGGGAGAACGTCGGCATGGCCCGCACCAAGGAGTCGCTCGAAAAGGCGATCACCGAGATCCAGGCACAACGCAAGTAGTTCTGGAAGGACGTGAAGGTCGAAGGCAAGGAAAACGACTTCAACTTCGAGTTGGAAAATGCGCTCCGCCTGGCCGATTTCCTGGAACTGGGCGAGCTGATGGCCCGCGACGCACTCAACCGCGAGGAGTCATGCGGCGGCCACTTCCGCACGGAGCACCAGACCGAGGAAGGCGAGGCCAAGCGCGACGACGAGCACTTCGTATATGCCGCCGTATGGGAGTACAAGGGCGAGGACGCAGCCCCCGAGCTGACGAAAGAACCGCTGAACTTCGAGTTCGTACACCCCGCACAGCGCAACTACAAAGACTAACCGTTTGACGTTGTAACACTTTAATAACAAATTGAAATTATGAATTTTACATTAAAGATATGGCGTCAAAAGGACGCTAAAGCAAAGGGTGGTTTCGAAACTTACAAAGTCGAAAACATCTCGGCCGACACCTCGTTCCTCGAGATGCTCGACATCCTCAACAAT
>JBKSUH010000067.1:0-10078 GCA_047233565.1 Alistipes sp. | reverse complement strand
GGACATGATACTCACGGGTAAGAATCCCGAAAACATCACGATCCTCGACGAGAAATTCGACGAGATTTATTTAAATAAGGGGCACGACTTGTCGCTTTCGCCCGAAAGCGTGAAGAAGCACCGCGACATGAAGATCGTCTACTCCCCGATGCACGGCGCAGGCGTCCGCCTGGTGCCCGCGTCGCTGCGGAAATTCGGCTTCACGAACATCATCATGGTGAAGGAGCAGGCCGTCATCGACGGGAACTTCCCCACCGTCGAGTCGCCCAACCCCGAGGAGCGCAAGACCATGTCGATGGCTATCGACCTCGCGGCCAGGGAGGGGGCCGACCTCGTCCTGGCTACCGACCCCGACTCCGACCGTATCGGCGTCGCGCTGCGCAACAAGAAGGGCGAGTACGTGCTGCTGAACGGTAATCAGACCCTCGTGCTGCTGCTGAGCTACCAGCTGACTCGCTGGGCCGAGCGCGGCAAGCTGGACGGCAACCAGTATGTCGTGAAGACCATCGTGACCTCGCAGATGGCGAACGCCGTGGCCGACTACTTCAAAGTGAAGTGTTACGACTGCCTCACGGGGTTCAAGTATATCGCCAAGATCATCCGCGAGAACGAGGGCAAGGCCAAGTATATCGGCGGCGGCGAAGAGTCGTTCGGCTACCTTGCCGGCGATTACGTGCGTGACAAGGATGCCGTGTCGGCCTGCTCGCTGGCTGCCGAAGCCGCCGCATGGGCCATGGATACGATGGGTCTGACGCTCTACGAGTGGCTGCAGGAGCTTTACGTGAAATACGGTTTCTACCGCGAAGGGCTTGTGTCGGTCGTCCGCAAGGGCAAGGAGGGAGCCGAACTGATCCAGAAGATGATGGTCGAATTCCGCGCGAACCCGCCCAAGACCATCGTGGGATCGCCCGTCGTGAAGATCAACGATTTCCTGACGCTCGAAACGACCGACGTGAAGAGCGGCGCCATGACCCCGATCGTGCAGGATCGCAGCAACGTGCTCCAGTGGTTCACCGAGGACGGCACGACCGTGTCGGTGCGTCCGTCGGGCACGGAGCCCAAGATCAAGTTCTACTTCGGCGTGAAGGCTCCCCTGGCGTCGGTTGCCGATTTCGATGAGGTGCAGGCCGAGCTCGACGCCAAGATCGAAGGCATCAAGAAAGACCTCAAACTGGAGTAGCCGCGGCTGCCCAGTCCGACAAAAGCGCCCCGGTCCTCAGGCCGGGGCGCTTTTGTCATATTACCCCGGTTGGAATTTGCACTTCTAAAAATTTAGTATTACTTTTACTAAAATTTTAGTAGCTTTTGAAATGAAAAATATGTTTATCCGTACGGCGGCTTTGGTTGCGGCATGTATATATATGGGGAGTGCGGCGGCGCAGGAACCCCGCAGGCCTGAAGCGCAGCTGCGCTTCGACGAGGCGCGGCAGGAAGCGATCGCCGATCTGCCCTCCCCGCTTTTGCGGCCGATTCCTTGGCCGCCGCGCGTCCGTTCGCCTATAAACTCAACCGGCGGCGTACGACCGAAGCTGCGGCATACGATGCGGTGACATTGTGGAACGTGCGTAAGGTGAAGGCTAAAAACCGCCGGATGCGCTTGTCGGACACTACCCGGCGCGAGAAAGTGCGTTTGCTGAAATTCTTTACCGAGCGCAACCGGAAAAAGGCGTGCGTCCGCACCTGCTGGGCAACGTTGCGGGATATACGTGGGCCGACGACGTATACGACGAACCCGGACACAAGTGGCGCAGCGCCCCAAAGCATATCGCCGCCTACACGCTGCGCGACGAATACGATTCGGTGCGCAGGGCCGGAGGCGAGCTCTCCCTATTCAAGGTTCCCAAGGAACTTTGGCGTACGTTGCCGCCCGACGCCGTTTATCTGCTCGACGGGGAGCGGGTTCCGGGCAGTAGCTTCCAGTTTATCGACGGGCTGATCCTGCGCACGCTCGAAATATACACCGACTCTGCGACGATGGCGCGCTACGGCGCCGGCCGGGGCGTCGTTATCGGGGACATCTATCCCGACCGGGTGCCGCTCGTGGTTTTCAACGGTGCTTTTTCCTCGATCGAATCGTGGCTGAAGATGTGCCGGGCCGATGCCTTCTCGGTGTCGGCGGACGTGCCGATGCACTATTTCTACATGCTTCCCGTCGAAGCCGTGCAGACCTATGGCGTGCGGGGAAATACGGTGCGATCTGCATCGACATCGTGGAGTGATTTCGGCCCGAAGGATTGCCGACGACGAAGAGTTGCTGGCCCCCGCGCGAAAGCTCGCACCAAACGCGCTGTACCGTGCCGGGCACGTTCCACGGCAATAGCGGAGCGGGCCTGTCGGGAAGTTTAATCCGAGTCGCCGCTCCGCTTGGTGAGAATGCGCTCCGTCAGAGTTTCGGATTGCTGCGGTGCCGCTCTTTGTCGCGCGAGGTTTTTGGCGAAGTTGGCTTCCATGGCCGCCGTGAGGTCCACGCCCGTCTGGTTGGCCAGACACGTCAGCACCCATAATACGTCGGCCATCTCGTCCGCGAGATTGCATTTCTCCCCTCCTTGAACGACTGGTCGCCGTATTTGCGGGCCATGATGCGGGCCAGCTCCCCTACTTCTTCGGTGAGCACGGCCATGTTGGTCAGTTCGCTGAAATAGCGCACTCCGTACTCTTTGATCCACGCATCGACCCGTCGCTGTAATTCGCTTAGTTCCATTTGTCCGTTGATTTTTCCGAAAGGTACGAAAAATCCCGCTTTCTCCGTGTCGGGGAAAGCAGGAAAAGTCATTTTACAATATCCTAATCGGTTGTTTCCGGCTTATTTTATCCGAATCAGGTTCAGGCCGTCCCGCAGCGGTACGATTACGTTTTCGACGCGCGGATCTTCCCGACCATGCGGTTGAACTCCATCACCGCCTGCGTGTGGCGGTCGTTGTGGGCGATCGGCTGCACGACTTTTCCCGACCAGAGGATGTTGTCGGCGATCAGCACCGAGCCGCTGCGCACCAGCGGACAGCCGCCGTCGTCGCCCATCAGCATCCGGTAGTAGTCCGGGTATTCGCGCTTGTCGCCGTCGATGAATACCAGGTCGAATTCCATGCCCAGCGCCGGGGCGATGTCGAGTGCCGAGCCGATGTGCAGCCGGATCTTCGCGCCGTGCGGGCTGCGGTCGAAAAAGGATTGCGCCAGCTCTTCCAGCTCGTCCTCCACCTCGATGGTGTGCAGTTCCCCGCCCTCTTCGAGCCCTGCGGCCATCGAGAGCGCCGAATACCCCGTGAAGGTGCCGATCTCGAGGATGCGCCGTGGCCGGAGCATCCGCACGAGCATCTCCAGCAGGCGCCCCTGTATATGGCCCGACAACATGCGGGGCTGTACGACCCGCAGGTTGGCCTCACGGTCGAGCTCGTGCAGCAACTCCTCTTCGGGCGAGGTGTGGTCGTGGATGTATTGTTCGAGCGCGTCCATTACTGCTTGCAGAACCCTTCCTTGTTGAACTTGTACGACGCTTCGATGGCCTCAGGGGTGTCGGCCGCGAGGGCGAGCAGGCATTCGCAGGTGAATTCCAGTTGTCCGGTGCCGTTGGCCGTTACGACGTTGCCGTCGCGCACGGCCTGCCGCTCCTCGTAGAGCGCTTCGCCCGTATAGTTTGCCCCGCCCCACTTTTGCAGCATTCCGAGGGTGTTGCCCGTGTGCCGTACGCTGTTCAGCAGGCCGTTGGCGGCCATGAACGAAACCGCGTTGCAGATGGCGCCGACGAGAATCCCGCGCTTCAGCGCTTCGCCTGCGAGCGGCGCGATCCGCCGGGCGGCGGCCGACTCCCACTGCATGCCGCCGACCAGAATCAGCCCGGCGCAACTTTCCGGTAGCGTCGAAGCGTCGTAATCGGGCGTTGCGCGCAATCCGCCGATCGACCGGACGGACTCTCCGTCGGGAGACATGTATTTGCGGCGTACGAACCCGGATGGCCCGGCATGACGCCCGAACAAAGGGCCGGGGCGAGGAACGCCGCCTCCCAGTCTGCAAATTCGTCGAGCAGGACGAATACGATCTCTTTTCCATAACCTTATTTATAAATCAGTCTCGACATGCCGGAGAATACCTCTTCGGCGACTTCGTCAGCTGCACGGCGGTCAGCGAACGCACCTTGGCGTAGACTTGTTCCATCGTGTCCACGTCGTCGTGCGTCAGGAAACTTTTTCCGGCGCCGAGCATGTAGCCCTCGTTGCTCTCGCTCGAAATGGCGAGCTGGGCGATGAACTGTTTTTTCGCCATCGACAGTTGGCGGCCCGTCAGCGGCGTGGTGCGCAGTTTGCGCAGCTCCCTTCGATCAGGTCGATGCACTGCGCCGTGTTGCCGTTTTCCGAACTGAAGTAGATCGCTACGATCCCCGTGTCGCTGTAGGGCGTGTAGCTGGCTTCGATGTTGTACGACAGTCCGTTTTCTCGCGCACCACGACGTTCAGCAGCGAATTGGCGCACGGCCCGCCCAAATGTTGGTCACGAGGGCCAGCGGCAGGCGTTTCTCTTCGCCGATGCCACGCGCGGCCGCCGATGATGCAGTGTGTCTGGTGGGTATGCTTCACCACGGTCTTCTCGAACGGCGGCCGGGGTGCGGTCGCGGCGGACGAATCCGCGCGTCGTGGCCGCCTGCTGCGCGAAATAGCGCGCCGCGACGGTCTCGGCCGTCTTGGCCGAGAAGTTACCGATCGAAGAGAAGACCATCTGGTCGGTCGTGTGCGTGCGGCCGGTGAAGGCGCGGATCGCGTCGCCGTCGTAGCGCATGAGCGCGGCCTTGCGGCCCAGAATGTTGTGGCCCAGCTCCGAGCCGGCGAACAGCATCTCTTCGAACGTGTCGTATATCAGGTCGGCGGGCGAGTCCTTGTAGGTGTTGATCTCGTCGGCGATCACCTCCTTTCGCGCTCCAGCTCCCGGTCGGGGAACGTCGAGCGGAAGGCGATGTCGGCGATCAGCTCGACGGCCTTCGGAAGTCGCCCCGCAGGGTCGTGGCGTGGATGGTCGTGTCCTCCTTGGTCGTGAAGGCGTTCAGTTCGCCGCCGAGGTTTTCCAGCCGGCAGTTCACCTGCCATGCGCGGCGGCGCCGGGTGCCCTTGAAGAAGGCGTGTTCCGTAAAATGCGCCAGCCCGTACTGGTCGGCGTGTTCGTCGCGGCTTCCGGCATTGACGACCAGCGCGCAGTGCGCCACGTTGCTTTTCACCTGACGGTGGATGCCCCGGATGCCGTTGGGTAATCTGTATGTGAAGAATTCCATGATTATAATTTCGTGCGCAGGCTGAGAAATTTGCCCGTATAGCTCTCGGGCACTGTTCCAATGCGCGCGGAGTGCCTTCGAATACGACTCTTCCGCCGCCCGTACCCGCTTCGGGACCGAGATCCACGACCCAGTCGGCGCATTTGATGACGTCCATGTTGTGTTCCACGATGACGATCGTGTGTCCCCGTTCGATCAGCGCGTTGAATGCCGCCAGCAGCTTGTTGATGTCGTGGAAATGAAGTCCCGTCGTCGGTTCGTCGAAGATGAACATCACGCCGCCCTGCGCGCTGTCCTTGGTCAGGAACGACGCCAGCTTTACGCGCTGGCTCTCGCCGCCCGACAGGGTCGAAGAGGACTGGCCCAGCTTGATGTAGCCCAACCCACGTCCTGCAACGGTTTGAGCCGCTCGACGATCCGTTTGCAGGTCGAGATCGCTTCTTCTCTTCGCCGAAGAACGCGATCGCGTCGTCCACGGTCATCTCCAGCACGTCGTAGATCGACTTGCCGCGGTATTTGACTTCGAGTATCTCGTCGCGGAAGCGTTTGCCTCCGCAGGCTTCGCAGACCAGTTCGACGTCGGCCATGAACTGCATCGAGACCTTGATGACCCCTTCGCCCTGACACTCTTCGCAGCGTCCGCCCGCGATGTTGAACGAGAATGCCGAAGCCCCAGCCCGTATGCTGGGCATAGGGCTGGTCGGCGAACAACCGCCGGATTTCGTCGTAGGCCTTGATGTAGGTCACGGGATTCGAACGCGACGACTTGCCGATGGGGTTCTGGTCGATCATCTCGACCGATTTGAGCAGCTGCACGTCGCCGACGATGCCGTCGAAGTCGCCGGGCTTGACGCCCGTGTCGAAGAGCATGCGCCGCAGTGCCGGATAGAGTATTCCCTTGGCCAGCGACGATTTGCCGCTGCCGCTGACTCCCGTGATGCAGGTCATCACGCCCAGCGGAATCCGCACGTCGATATTGCGCAGGTTGTTCTCGCGGGCGCCTTTTATGACGATCGAACTGCTCCAGCCGCGTTCGGTGGCGGGGGGCGCTATCGCGCGGCGCCCGGTCAGGTAGTCGGCCGTGAGGCTCTTCCTGCTTTTGAGCAGTTGGGGCAGCGTGCCGCTGAAGACCACCTCGCCGCCGTTGTAGCCCGCCTTGGGGCCGATGTCGACGATGTAGTCGGCGGCGCGGATCACCTCCTCCTCGTGCTCCACGACGATCACCGTGTTGCCCAGGTCGCGCAATTGCTGCAAGACCTTGATCAGGCGGTTCGTGTCGCGCGGATGCAGGCCGATGAGGGTTCGTCGAGGATGTAGAGCGAGCCGGTGAGGTTGCTGCCCAGCGAGGTCGAGAGGTTGATGCGCTGGCTCTCGCCGCCCGACAGGGTCGATGAAAGCCGGTCGAGCGTCAGATAGCCCAGTCCCACGTCGGTGAGGTATTGCAGGCGGCTGCGGATTTCGATCAGGATGCGGGCCGCGGTTTTCGTGTCGTGTTCGTCGAGCTGCAGTCCGTTGAAGAATACGATCAGCTCGTCCACCGGCATCACCACGAGGTCGGCGATGTTCCGGCCGCCGATGCGGACATAAAGCGCCTCTTTGCGCAGGCGGCTGCCCCGCATTCGGGACAGGTCGTCTTGCCCGTATAGCGCGCCTTCATCACGCGGAACTGGATTTTCCGCCGCTCCGAGTCGATGTAGGCGAAAAAGTCGTCCAGCCCGTGGAAATATTCGTTGCCGCGCCACAACAGGCGTTTCTGCTCCTGCGTCAGTTCATGGAACGGCGGATGGATCGGGAAATCGAACTTGTAGGCGTTCTCCACCAGCTGCTCCTTCCACTTGCGCATCGTCTCGCCGCGCCAGCAGGCCACGGCGTCCTCGTAGATGGTCTTGCTCTTGTCGGGGATCACCAGGTCTTCGTCGATGCCGATCACCTTGCCGTACCCCTCGCACCGGGGACATGCCCCCAGCGGGTTGTTGAAGCTGAAAAGGTGTTCCGAGGGGTGCTCGAACTGGATGCCGTCGGCCTCGAAGCGCGACGAGAACTCCGTGGCGCCCTTGTCGGTGATGACCGTGCAGATCCCCTCGCCGTAGGAGAAGGCGCGCGCCACGGAGTCCCGCATGCGGGTCTGCGTATCGTCGTCTGCGGCGATGCGTGCCCGGTCTATGACCACGAGGATCTCCTCCGCCCGGGTCTTTTCGTCGACCTGGGGCAGGATATCCTCGATGAGCCGCGTTTCGCCCTTCGTCCAGACGCGCATCAGGCCGTCGGAGAGCAGCAGCGTGAGTTTCTCGATGATCCCCTGCCCCCTGCCCAGCGTGAGCGGCGCCGCGATCACGACGCGCCCGCCCTCGCCCTGCTGCTGGATGTAGGCCGCCACGTCGTCCACGCTGTAACAGCGCACCTCCTGCCCCGACACGGGCGAAAAAGTGTGCCCGATGCGGGCGTAGAGCAGCTTCAGGTAGTCGTATATTTCGGTCGTGGTACCCACTGTCGAACGGGGATTGCGCGTGTTGACTTTCTGTTCGATGGCGATGGCCGGCGCGATGCCCGTGATGATGTCCACGTCGGGTTTGTTGATTTTGCCCAGAAACTGCCGGGCATAGGCCGAAAGGCTCTCGACGTAGCGGCGCTGTCCCTCGGCGAAGATGGTGTCGAAGGCCAGCGTCGATTTTCCCGAACCCGAAAGGCCCGTTACGACGACCAGTTTGTCGTGCGGAATCTCGACCTCGATGTTCTTGAGGTTGTGGACCCGCGCGCCTTTGATATAGATGGATTTTTCGTGTGTCATTTCGTATCGCTGAAACCGCGGAATGCGGCGGACCGCATTTCCGGTTTTCGATTTTTAACTTTCGATTCTCAAATGTCCTCGCCGGCGATGCTTCCTCCGGCTTTTTCAGTTTTTCGGTCAGCTCCCCGGCGCGGCTTTCGCGGATGGTGAGCACCATCGTGCAGAGGTTGTCGAACTCCTGCGATGCGATTTTAGGCTGCTGCTCCTTGATGACGCGCATGATGTCGTTCATGGCGATGTAGGGAAATCGACGCGGATCGTGCGGTCTACGGTGCGTTCGACGATTCGGGCCGCCGCGATCGCCTCCGCCGCCGATTCCTGTATGCGGCGATCAGCCCCGGAACCCCCAGTTTCGTGCCGCCGAAGTAGCGGACCACGACGATCAGGCAGTCCGTCAGGTTGTTCGAAAGCAGCTGTCCCAGAATCGGCTTCCCGGCCGTTCCCGACGGTTCTCCGTCGTCGTTGGCCCGAATGCGGCGCCTCCCGGGCCCGAGCCTCCACGCATAGCAATGGTGTGTGGCGTCGTAGTATCTCTTGCGCAGGGCGTCGAGTATTTCGCGTATCTGTCCCTCGTCCTGCACGGGATAGGCATAGGCGAGGAATTTGCTGCTCCGCTCCCTCGATGCCGCCTCGGCGGGCGCCGCGATCGTCAGATAGCTGTCCCCTGCTTCCACCCTTTAGCGTACTTTCTTGAAGAGGCGCTCCCAGCGGATATTCGACGGGAACGACTTGTTCGCGTCGAGCGACAGCCATACGAACGAAGCCTTGCCGACGATGTGGTCTTCGGGCACGAAGCCCCAGAAGCGCGAGTCGGCCGAGTTGTGGCGGTTGTCGCCCATCATCCAGTAGTAATTATCCGAACGTGTATTCCGTCGCCTCTTTGCCGTCGATGTAGATGCGCCCGTCGCGTTCTTCGAGCTCATGCCCTTCGTAGGTTTCGATGATGCGGCGGTACAGGGGCAGGTTTTCGGCCGTGAGCTGCACCGTGGCGCCCTTCTGCGGAATCCAGATCGGCCCGTAGTTGTCCTGGCTCCAGCGCGGTTCCGCCCACTGCGGGAACACGTCCGTGTTGGGCGTGTAGATATAACGGCGCACGGAGAGCACGTTGCCGAGCGCCCTGACCTTTTCGGCCGCCTCGTCCGTGAGGAACATGTAGTACATCGAGCCGTTGCCCGTGTATTCGGTGATGCCGAGGTTGTCGAGGGCATATTGCGTCAGGGGCGAAGTGACCTGTACGACATACTGGTACTGGATGCCGGGGAACGGCTCCTGCGGCGATCCGTTGACCCACACCTGCCCGTCGCGCACTTCGAGCGAATCGCCCGCGATGGCGACGCAGCGCTTGATGTAGTTCTCGCGCTTGTCGACCGGGCGGCTGATCACCGTGTATTTTTCGTTGAGGCGCTTGCGTCCCTCCTCCTTGCCGAACGACTCTTCGTAGCCGCGCAGCACGTCGTAGTAGGTCACGGCCTGGTTTTCGAGCAGTACGGTGTCGCCCGCCGGGACATTGAAGACCACCACGTCGTTGCGTTTGATCCTGCGCAATCCCTTGAGCCGGTGGTAGGGCCACTTGACCGCCTCGGAAAACGATTTTTTCGTCTGCGAAAAGGGCATCGTGTGGTGTACGAACGGGAACGACAGCGGCGTGTTGGGCATCTGCGGACCGTAGGTCACCTTGCTCACGTAGAGGTAGTCGCCGATCAGCAGCGACTTTTCCATCGACGAGGTGGGGATGACGTACATCTGGAAGATGAAGATGTGCACCAGCGACGCCACCACCGTGGCGAAGATGATGGCGTTGATCCATTCGTAGACGGTCTTGTAGGTCTTGCTCCGCTGGCAGAGGCGCACGTTGTGGCACCACACGTAGCGGTAGAAGAACTTCGAAATGTAGAGGTCGAAGATCACCACCAGCCCCAGCAGCATCCATAGGTTGCCCGTCCATACGACGAACCACAGCGTGTAGAGCAGCGAGGCGAGCGTGAAGCCGACCCATTTGTTACGGAAGAATGCCTTGATCTTTCCCATGTCCTAATC
>JBKSUH010000066.1:0-10096 GCA_047233565.1 Alistipes sp. | reverse complement strand
GAACGAGCCATCGGGGGCGGGAAGCACGGCGAGCGTGTCTTTCGTGACGGATTCGACCAGTGCGACCGAGTCGTTCAGCCCCTCGATATGTCCCGTAAGGGTATAGCGGAAGCCTGTCGGGCGGCATCCGGACAGCAGTGTCGCGGCAGTCAGCAGGAGCAGTGTCTTTTTCATGGGGCGGCGGTTCGCAGACCGGGGGTTATACCGATACGCCGAAATCGCGCAGGGCGTCGTTCAGCGAGGTTTTTTTGTCGGTGGACTCCTTGCGCTGGCCGATGATCAGCGCGCAGGTGATGCTGTATTCGCCCGCGGGGAACTGTTTGCGGTAGCTGCCCGGGACGACCACCGAACGCGGCGGCACGTAACCCTTGTAGGTGACGGGCTCCGGCCCCGTGACGTCGATGATGTGCGTCGAGCCGGTGATGACGGTGTTCGAACCGAGCACCGCCTCGCGGCAGACATGCGCCCCCTCGACCACGATCGAACGCGAGCCGATGAAGCAGTTGTCCTCGATGATGACCGGGGCGGCCTGCACGGGTTCCAGTACGCCGCCGATGCCCACGCCGCCCGATAGGTGGACGTGCTTGCCGATCTGGGCGCAGGAGCCGACCGTGGCCCACGTGTCGACCATCGTGCCCGTGTCGACATAGGCGCCGATGTTGACGTACGACGGCATGAGGATCGCTCCCGGAGCGATGTAGGCGCCGTAACGCGCCACGGCGTGCGGTACGACGCGCACGCCCAGCTCCTCGTAGCCGTGCTTGACCTCCATCTTGTCGTACCACTCCAGTTCCCCGGCCTGCATCTTGCGCATGGGCTGGATCGGGAAATAGAGGATGACGGCCTTTTTGACCCACTCGTTGACTTTCCATTCGCTTTTGGCCGGGTCGACGGGCTCCGCCGTGCGCAGCTGTCCTTTGTCCACCAGTTCCACCACCTGCCGCACGGCCTGCCGTACGGGTTCTTCGCTGAGCAGTTCCCGGTTTTCCCAGGCCTGTTCGATTATCTTTTTGAGTTCGCTGTACATGATTTTCGGTTGTTTTTGCAAGCCAAAGTTACGCAAAAACTTCGATCCGCAGGCCGAACTATCTTATTTTTCCTAACTTTGCCCCGATATATACCCAAACCGTATAGTTATGATGAGATTACCGCGCATGGCGGCGGCCCTCGCGGGCGCCGCGGCGATACTGACAGGCTGCAGCAACATGAAACAGATAAAACACATGCCCTACCCCGAGACGCAGCGCACCGACGTGGTGGACGACTATTTCGGGACGAAGGTCGCGGATCCCTACCGTTGGCTGGAAGACGACAATTCGGAGGCGACGGCGGCATGGGTCAAGGCCCAGAATGCCGTGACGCAGGATTACCTGTCGCAGATCCCGTTCCGCGACGCGATCCGCGGGCGGCTGACCCAGCTGTGGAATTACCCCAAGGAGGGCATCCCTGCCAAACACGGCGATGCGTGGTACTATTTCTACAACGACGGGCTGCAGAACCAGTCGGTGCTCTACCGTACGACGGCCCCCGGTGCGCAAGGCGAGGTGTTCCTCAATCCCAATACGCTCTCGGACGACGGGACGGTGGCGCTTTCGTCGGTGGCTTTTTCCAAGGACGGGAAATACTGCGCCTGCGCGGTGGCCGAATCCGGCTCGGACTGGGTGGAGATTCGTGTGATGAACACCGCCGACCGTACGCTGACTTCGGACCGGATCAACTGGGTGAAGTTTTCGGGAGCCGAGTGGGCGCCCGATTCCAAAGGATTCTATTACAGCGCTTACGACGCTCCTGAAAAAGGAGTGTTCTCTTCGCAGAACCAGTTTCAGAAAGTCTATTACCACCGCCTCGGCACGCCGCAGTCGGCCGACAAGCTGATTTATATGGATGCCGAACATCCGCTGCGTTACTTCTCGGCATGGCCCTCGAAGGACGGCAAATGGCTCTTCATCTCCGCTTCGGAGGGTACGTCGGGAACCGAGATACTCTATAAGAAAGTTTCCGAGCCGAAATTCCGTACGCTGCTGCCGGGCTTCGATGCCGATTACGCGCTCGTAGAGTGCCGTGACGACCGGCTCTATTACATAACGAACAAGGATGCGGCGAACAATGCGCTGATGAAGGTCGACCTGAACGACCCGTCGAGCATAACGGCGGTCATTCCGGAAAATGAAAAGAGCCTGCTCGAAAATGTGACCGCTGCCGGGGGATACTTCTTCGCCTCTTATCTGCAGGATGCGCAGAGCAAGGTCGTCCAGTACGGCTTCGACGGCAAACCGGTGCGCGACATCGAACTGCCGGGCATCTGCACCGCCGCAGGCTTCGACGGCGACGACGAGGCAGCCGAAATCTATTATTCGGTATCCGGCTACACGGCTCCCGCCACGATTTATAAGTTGGATGTCGCCTCGGGCGAATCGACGCTGTTCAAGGCTCCGGACGTGAATTTCGATCCCGCGCTGTTCACCACCGAGCAGGTGTTCTACACCTCGAAGGACGGCACGAAGGTGCCGATGTTCATCACACACCGCAAGGATCTGAAGCTCGACGGCAAGAATCCGTGCTACCTCTATGCCTACGGCGGGTTCCAGATCAACCAGACGCCCGCGTTCAGGCCCTCGGCCATGATGTTCGTCGAGCAGGGCGGCATCTACTGCGTGGCCAATCTGCGCGGCGGTTCGGAGTACGGCGAAGCGTGGCACAAGCGGGCATGCTCGAAAACAAGCAGAACGTTTTCGACGACTTCATCGCCGCGGCCGAGTACCTGATCGCCGAAAAATACACTTCGTCGGACAAACTCGCCATTGCGGGCGGTTCGAACGGCGGCCTGCTGGTCGGCGCCTGCGAGGTGCAGCGTCCCGACCTCTATGCCGTCTGCCTGCCCGCCGTGGGCGTGATGGACATGCTCCGCTACCACAAATTCACGATCGGCTGGGGCTGGGCCGTGGAGTACGGATCGAGCGAAAACGAGGAGCAGTTCGACTACATTTATAAGTATTCGCCCCTGCACAATATCCGCGAGGGTGTGCAGTACCCTGCGACGCTCGTGACGACCGCCGACCACGACGACCGCGTCGTCCCGGCGCACTCGTTCAAGTTCACCGCTCAGATACAGCATTGCCAGGCGGGCGACGCCCCGATCCTGATCCGCATCGAGTCGAAGGCCGGGCACGGCGCAGGCAAACCCACTTCGAAGCGTATCGACGAGGAGGCGGACACCTATGCGTTCCTGTTCCAGAACATCGGGGTGCCTTATAAACCCGTTGCGAAGTAGTTTTCGGTATATTGCCGGCTGCCTTCACTGGCCATGGAAGGCACCGGCCGATTTTTAGTCAGGTTAGTAAAATAAGGTATAATGAAAGTCTATAAATTCGGAGGTGCGTCGGTGAGGAATGCCGACGGGGTGCGCAACCTGCGCAAGATTATCGACGATGAGCAAAACCTCTTCATCATCGTTTCGGCCATGGGCAAGACGACCAATGCGCTCGAAAAGGTGTTCGAGGGGGTGCAGAAGGGCGACAAGGATCTTTCGCTGGAGCATGTCGCGGCACTGCGCGAGTACCATGCCGGGATCATCGACGATTTGTGGCGCGGCCATAAACAGCTCGAACGGGTCGATGCGCTCTTCGACGAGCTGGAGCGCGTGGCCGTGGAAACGGTTTACAAACCCTCCGACGCCGAACTGTGGTACGATACGATTGTGGCGTTCGGCGAGCTGGTGTCGACGACCATCATTTCGGAATACCTCAATTATGCCGGGGTGGCGAACCGCTGGATCGACATGCGCCGCTGCTTCCTCACGGAACAGCGCCACAAGGATGCGGGGGTCGACCTCGAGGCTTCGGAGCCGCTGCTGAAAAACGCACTGGCCGAGTGCGTCGAGAACATCTTCATCGGGCAGGGCTTTATCGGCGGGGCACCCGACGGGACGACCACGACGCTCGGCCGCGAAGGCTCGGACTACTCGGCGGCCGTGGTGGCGAACATCCTCGACGCCGAGTCGATGTCGGTGTGGAAGGATGTGGACGGCGTGCTGAATGCCGACCCCAAGATTTTCCCTGACGCCGAGCAGATTGCCGAGCTGAACTACCTCGATACCATCGAACTGGCATACAGCGGCGCGCAGATCATCCATCCCAAGACGATCAAGCCGCTGCAGAACAAGAATATCCCGCTCTACGTGCGTCCCTTCGGCGACAAACGCAAGCCGGGCACCGTGATCCGCGGCATGTCGGCGCCGGTCGTCGTGCCGATCCTTATCCTCAAGAAAGACCAGGTGCTGCTCACGATCCGCTCCCGCGATTTTTCGTTCGTGCTGGAGGAGAAGTTCGCCACGATCTTCTCGCTGCTGGAGCGTTTCCGCATCAAGACCAATCTGATCCACAACTCGGCCGTGAACCTGAGCCTGTGCGTCGATAACTCGTGGCACATCGACGAAGCGATCGAGGCGCTGCGCGAAGCGGGCTTCGACGTGATGAAGGCCGAGAATATGGAGTTGCTGACCGTGCGCGGCTATACCGACGAGTTGTGGCGCAGTACGCCCGCGGCCGCAGGTCTTCGTGCGGCAGGCCACGCAGTCCACCGTGCGCGTGGTTCGCAAAGTAGTGGCGGAGGCTGCTGTCCGGGCGCTTCCGCCCGTCGGCTCTCCGGCTTTCGGTTCTCGTTCTCCGGCTCTCCGGAGCTTCGGGCGGAATCCGGCTGTGGGTTCGCCGCGGTCCCGAAATTCGATACGAGCGGCCTTCTGCGAAGGCCGCTCTTATCGTGCTTCTATCCCTGCCGCATGTTGCGCAGGATGGTCCATGTCGAGTCGTCGCGGATTTCGCCGCTGCGCTTCATGTTCCAGATCGTGCGGGCAATGTATTTCTCGATGTCGCGTGGAGCCGCTTGTAAAGCGGACATTTGGTGTAGTTCTCGTTGTCGAGCAGCACGTCGCGGATCGACCGCAGCGAGTTGGTGTAGTTCGACATCTCGTTCTTGAGCGCCACGCCCTGTTTCTTCGAGGCCGTGATCTTGGCGATCGACATCGCCCGCAACTTCTCGCACACGGAGTTCAGCAGGATCATCACCACGTTGTCCATCAGCGTGTGCCCGTGCATGAACAGGTAGGCGTTCTCGGGTGTCAGGCCGCGCCCCCTGAGCTGCTCCTCGAACTCCTTCATCGGTTCGATCATCTTCGGGTTGCGCTTGCGGAGCATCTCCTCGCGTTTGGCCACGTTGCGCCGGAGCCATTCGAGCGTTTTTTCGCCGTTGTCCGCCAGGTCGAGGTAGCCGATGCGCACCGCCGACTTGAAGTCGATGAGCGGAAAGACGTTCTCCGAGGAGAGCTGCGCCGAGTAGGCATACCAGAGGAACAGCGGGTAGATCGTGCAGGAATATTCATGCATGAAACGCACGAAATCGAAGATGCGGGTATCGTTCTTGGTGGCCTTGACGCAGACGTTGTGCAGCGAAGGGGCGTAGCAGAGGAAGTTCTCGGTGGCGTAGGCGTAGGTGTGGAACATGAGCGGGCGTTGTTGACCTCCGCGACTGCTCCGTACGGTCGGCGAACAGGAAGTCGAAATCCGAGTCGACGCACAGGATCAGTTCGTCCGACGAACGGGGGATCATGCCCATGAGGACCTTCTTGCCCTTGGGCAGGTCGCCGCGGTCGGGGACCGAGATTTCGAAACGCAGGTAGGATTCTGAAATGGTCGAAGATGCCGCGCCAGAAGGCCACGTCTTCGTAGCCTTCGACATAAACCCTCACGAGCCGCTGGTCGGGGTTGGCCGGCAGCGGTGTGGGCAGCTCTTCGAGCGTGGCCGGGCGCGTGAACGGGTTTAATTTGCGCAGTTTTTCGCGGAACTTTTTCGCCATACGTCAACAAAGGTAATATTTTATTATTTTTGCACAAAATAAGACGTCCTAAAAGGACGTTCGATTCCTACTATTCGAACAATATGGCAGACAACGATTGGAAAGCGAGGCTCGGGATGGTCTACTCGACCGACCCGGGTTTCAACTACGAAACGGACGACGAACCCGAAGCCGAGACGCTGCCTGCGGGGCAGCAGGACCTGCGCGTGTGGCTCGACCGCAAACAGCGGGCGGGCAAGGTCGTGACCCTCGTCAAAGGTTTCGTGGGCCGAGATGCCGACCTTCAGGAGCTGGCGCGCATGCTGAAACCAGGTGCGGCGTCGGCGGTTCGGCGAAGGCGGGCGAAATCATCATCCAGGGCGACCACCGCGACCGTGTGGCCGAACTGCTCATCCGCAGCGGCTACCGCTGCAAAACCGGTTCGTAACGTGCGCCGGCAGCTTCTCCTCTTGGCGTTGCTGTGCGCCCTGGGTGTCGCGCCGAAAGCCCGGGCGCAGTATTACACGTGGGGTTCCGACCCCACGGGGCTGAAGTGGAGCACGATCCGCACGCCCGACGTGCGGATGATCTATCCCGATACCGTGTCGGGCGTGGCACGCCGCACGCTGTTCTACATCCGCACCGTGCAGCCCGACATCTCGTACGGGTTCCGCCACGGCCCCATGCGCATCCCCTTCGTCATGCACCCCGAGAATTTCCAGTCGAACGGGCTGGTGATGTACCTGCCCAAGCGTGTGGAGTTCCTCACCTCGCCCGCGATCGACGGCTATTCGATGCCGTGGTACAAACAGCTCGTGGCCCACGAGTACCGCCATGCCGTGCAGTACAACAACCTCGACCGGGGCGTTATCCGCGCCCTGAGCTATATTCTGGGGCAGCAGGGTTCGACCATCGGCCTGCTCTGCATGCCGATCTGGGCCATGGAGGGCGACGCCGTGATGTCCGAAACGGCCATGTCGTCGTTCGGCCGGGGCTTCAGCCTCGTTCTCGCTGGGTTACCGCGCCATGGGCCGCGTAGGCCGCGACCGGAAGGACACGCGCGACCGCCGCAACATCGACAAGTGGTTCTGCGGATCCTACCGCGACTACATCCCCGACCATTACGAACTGGGATACCAGATATGTTCTTATGCCTATGCGCGTTACGACGAGAACGTGTGGGACAGGGTGGCGTGGTTCGGTTCGCGCAACCCCTATATGCTGGCCACGACCCGCATCGCGCTCGAAAAATATTACGGCACGAATGTCCGTGAGCTTTTCCGCGAGACCTTCGACGCGTTGGAACGTCATTGGGATTCGCTGCCCCGAACCGGGGACAGCGCCGCGCCGCTCGTGGCGATGCCCGAAGGAAACTACACGACCTACCAGTGGCCGCTGCCGCTCAGCGACACGACGGTGCTGGTGCTCAAGACCGATTACGACCGTCCGTCGCGTTTCGTGCGGCTCGACACCCGTACCGGTGCCGAGGAGCCGGTGTGTTATACGGGGCTGGTCTCGACCCGCCCTGCGATGTACGGCGGGCGCGTATGGTGGACGGAGTACCGCCGTTCGAAGCTCTTCGAGCAGCGGGTCAACTCCCAGCTTTGCTACATGGATCTGGAGCGGGGGACGGCACGTACTTTCGTCGGGCGGCGCAATGCGCTCTATCCGACGCCGGCACCCGGGGAACTGGCCTGGGTCGAGTATAATCCCGACGGGACTTATACGGTCGTAGTGCAGCGCGACGGGCAGCCCGAGCGGCGTTTCGGCACGCCCCGCCATACCGAGATACACGGGCTGGCGTGGGACGACGTGACGCTGGCCTACTATGTCATCGTGACCGACGACGCGGGCATGTGGCTCGGACGCATCGACGACGAAGGGGTGTTCCCCCTCACCGAGGGGGCTTATATCACACTGAGCAACCTCAGGGCAGGCGGCGGAAAGCTCTATTACGGCTCGATCGCCTCGGGCAGGGACGAAGCCCACTGCTACGACCTGATGGCCCGCCGCGAATACCGCATCACCACGTCGGCCTTCGGTTCGTTTTCCCCGGCGCCGTGGCACGACGCCGCGGACGGCGAAGGGGTGTTGCTGACCACGTATGACCGCAGGGGGTACCGCGTCGCCGCACAGCGGGTCGCGGACAGTACGCTGGTCCCGGTCGCCCCCTCGAAGCTGCCGCTTAACGTCGTGAACCCCGAACGCAAGCGCTGGGACGTGGTGAACCTCGACACGGTGCGGTTCACCGGGGCCGATTCGCTACGTCAGAGCGGTACGTTCCGCGCCAGGCGCTACCGCAAGGTGCCCAACCTGGTGAACGTGCACAGCTGGATGCCCGTGGCGTTCAATCCCTTCGATGCCGTGGACGAGCATAATATCAACCTCAATCTGGGCGTTACGCTCCTGTCGCAGAACCTGCTGTCGAATACCGAGGCTTATGCCTCCTACGGCTGGAACCGCAACGAAGGGTCGCTCTTCAACCTCGGCGTGCGTTACTTCGGGCTGGGCGTGCACCTCGACCTGGACGCATCGTACGGCGGCAACCAGCTTTTCTATTCGCTGGTGTCGTACGATCCGCAGACGGGCGATCCCATTTACCAGAAGCGTCCCAGTCCCGACAAATACTACTCCGTGGGACTCTCCGCCACGCTGCCGCTCTATTTCCAGCGGGGGTACCACACCCGCCAACTGTCGGTGTCTGCCGGCTGGAACTATTCGAACGGCATGGTCGCCAACCTCGACAAGATCGAATGGGATCGCGGGCAGATCTCCAATATCCAACGCATCGGCTTCCGCAAGGGACTGCACAAACTCTCGTTCGGGCTCGGTTATTCCGACCAGGTGCGCATGGCGCACCGCGACATTGCGCCCCGGTGGGGTTATACGCTCAGCACGCTGTATACGTTCAACCCCGCGAACGTGCATTTCAGCGACCTGATCTCGTTCTTTGGTCAGGCCTACCTGCCTGGCCTGGCCGCCCACAACTCGCTGAAGGTGGCGGCCACCTACCAGACTTCGGTCGGCGGGTACAAGTTCCCTGCGGGCTATGCGCCCCTGAGCTACAAGTCGACGCGGCTCATCCCGCGCGGCTTCTCGTCGGCGGACATCGTGTCGAACAATTATACGGCCGTGTCGCTCGACTACCAGCTGCCGGTGTGGTATCCCGAGGGCGGCATCGGGTCGGTGCTCTATTTCAAGCGTATCCGGCTCAACGCAGGCGGCGACTACGCGCAGTTCCGCCGCCCTGCGGGCAAAGGCATGGATTGGCGGCGGATATGGTCGGTCGGCGGCGACATCGTGTTCGACATCAATGCTTTCCGCCAGCCTGCGTCGGCGACGTCGACCTTCAAGCTGTCGGTCTACCATCCCAGCACCGGGGGCGTCTGGTGGGCCGCGGCCGTGGGGCTGCCGTTCTGATTGTAATAAATTTTGTATCTTTAGCGCAAATTTCAGGCCTATGGCACAAAGGAAAAAGGCGGGCGTCAGCCCGAAAACGATAAAATGGATCTGGTGTCTGGCCTTCGCGCCGTTCGCCCTGCTCTTCTTCATGCTGCTGCTGACCGCCTTCGGGCTGTTCGGTCGCATGCCTTCGTTCGAGGAGCTGGAGAATCCCCGCAGCAACCTCGCCACGGAGATCTATTCCGAGGACGGCAAGGTCATCGGCACCTTCTTCGTGCAGAACCGTTCCTACGTTCAGTACGCCGATCTTTTCCCGGCCGATTCGGCATTCCACATCCGGCTCGACGGGCATGACATGCCGCCGATCGTCGCGGCGCTGATCGCAACCGAAGACGCCCGTTTCCGCACCCATTCGGGGATCGACATCCCTTCGCTGGCACGTGTGGCGGTGAAAACCGTGCTGTTGCAGAATACGTCGCAGGGCGGCGGTTCGACCATCACGCAGCAGTTGGCCAAGAACCTTTTCCCGCGCGACACGGTGCGCAACCGGGGGCGTATCGTCCGTTCGTCGAAACTCGTCGTGTCGAAACTCAAGGAGTGGATCACGGCGCTGAAGCTCGAATACAACTATACGAAGGAGGAGATCGCCGCCATGTACCTCAATACGGTCGAATACGGCTCGAACGCCTATGGCATCAAGTCGGCGGCGCAGACCTTCTTCAACAAGGAGCCGCACGAACTGAACGTGCAGGAGGCGGCCGTGCTGGTGGGGGTGGTGAACGCCCCGACGCGGTATTCGCCCGTGCGCAACCCCGAGAACGCCCTCGCGCGGCGGAACCTGGTGCTTTCGCGCATGGAGGATGC
>JBKSUH010000065.1:0-10109 GCA_047233565.1 Alistipes sp. | reverse complement strand
AGCCGGAGCTTATCAAGGATCTGGTGCAGAAGGTGGACGACACGATCGTCGAATGCAATACCGCCTACGGCGGCGGACGCGCCAGCACGGAAAACCACCTGAAGGCCGCCGCCGACCACGGCTTCACGGCCATCGCCCCGGTGGACATCATGGATGCCGAAGGCGAGGTAAGCTTGCCCGTGAAGGGCGGCAGGCACCTCAGGGAGAACTTCGTGGGGTCGCACTACCCCGCCTATGATTTCACGGTGGTGCTCTCGCACTTCAAGGGGCACGCCATGGGCGGCTTCGGCGGTGCGGTGAAGAACATCTCGATCGGCATCGCCTCGTCGGCGGGCAAGGCGTGGATACATTCGGCCGGGAAGACCAAGAATGCCGCCCAGATGTGGGGCAACCTGCCCGCGCAGGACGATTTTCTGGAGTCGATGGCCGAGGCAGCCAAGTCGGTGGCAGACCATTGCGGGGAAAAGATACTCTACATCAACGTGATGAACAACCTGTCGGTGGACTGCGACTGCGACGCGCACCCCGAAGACCCGAAGATGGGCGACATCGGCATCCTGGCCTCGACCGACCCGGTGGCGCTGGACAAGGCGTGCGTCGACCTGGTTTACGCATCGCCCGACCCGGGCAAGGTGCACCTGATCGAACGCATGGAGTCGCGCCACGGCATCCACACGCTGGAACACGGCGAAGCGATCGGGCTGGGCTCGCAGCAATACGAACTCGTGGAACTGGAATAGGATGGAGTACCGCATACTGGGGCGCACCGGACTGAAAGTCGGCGCCATCGCACTGGGTTGCGAGGGGTTCGCGGACAAGACGGCCGAAGAGGTGCGCGCCGATTTCGATTTCGCCATCCGCAACGGCATCAACTTCCTCGACCTTTACGCCTCGAACCCCGAGCTGCGCAGCAACATCGGCGCAGCGCTGGCGGGCAGGCGCGAGAAGTTCGTCATACAGGGGCACCTCTGCTCGGTATGGGAAGGGGGGCAGTACCTGCGCACGCGCGATCCGGAGAAATCGCTGGCGGCGTTCGAAGACCTGCTCGCACGGCTGGGAACGGACTATGTGGAGATCGGGATGATCCACTACGTGGACGCCGAGGCCGACCTGCGCGAGGTGCTCGACGGCCCGATCATGCGCCTGGCGCAACGGCTCAGGTCGGAAGGGCGCATCCGCCACATCGGCCTGAGCAGCCACAACCCCGTGGTCGCGCACATGGCGGCCCGGACGGGGCTCATCGACGTGCTGATGTTCTCGGTGAACCCCTGTTACGACCTGCTGCCGCCGAGCGACGACGTGGATACGCTCTGGGCGGACGAGAGTTACGCGCGGGAGCTGCACAACATCGACCCCGAACGGCAACGGCTCTACGAATTCTGCGAACGCGAAGGGATCGCCATCGACGTGATGAAGGCCTACGGCGGAGGCGACCTGCTGAGCGACGCCAACTCGCCCTTCGGACGCCCGATGACCCCGGTACAATGCCTCGAATATGCCCTGACGCGCCCCGGCGTAGCGGCCGTAATGGCCGGCTGCCGCAGCCGCGCCGAGATCGAAGCGGCACTGGCCTGGTGTTCGGCCACGGCCGCGGAACGCGACTACACGGGGGCGCTGGCCGGGCTGGACAAATTCTCGTGGGAAGGGCACTGCATGTACTGCGGGCACTGCGCCCCGTGTTCGGTGGGGATCGACATCGCCGGTGTGAACAAATACTACAACCTGACCCTGGCGCAGGACGAAGTGCCCGAAACCGTACGCGAACATTACAACCTGCTGGCGCACCACGCTTCGGAGTGCATCGCCTGCGGCCGCTGCCAGAGCAACTGTCCCTTCGGAGTCGATATCGTCGGCCGCATGCAGCTGGCGGCCGCGAAGTTCGGGTACTGATCCGCATTCCGGGGAGGAGCGGGCGAAAAGCGAATCCGGCGGCGGTTCCGGCTTCCGAAATCGCGACAATTTCCTATCTTTGCCGATCGACACACACCGACAATGACCGAACAAATCATAGCACAAAGACTCGGGATCGGCCTCCCGCAGGTGCAGGGCACGGTACGCCTGCTGCGCGAAGGCGCCACGATCCCCTTCATCAGCCGCTACCGCAAGGAAGCGACCGGCTCGCTCGACGAATTGCAGGTCGGGGCGATCAAGGAACAACTGGACAGGCTCACCGAGCTGGAAGCCCGCAGGCAGACCGTCCTGACGACCATCGAGGGGCAGGGCAAACTGACCGGGGAGCTCCGCAAACGGATCGAAGAGTGCTGGAACGCGGTGGAGCTGGAGGATATTTACCTGCCCTACAAACCCAAGCGGCGAACGCGGGCGACCGTAGCGCGCGAACGCGGGCTGGAGCCGCTGGCAAACAGCATCATGGCGCAAAACTCGCACGACATCGCACGGCAGGCGCAGCGTTTCGTCACGGCCGACGTGCCGACTCCGGAGGAGGCGATAGCCGGGGCGTGCGACATCATCGCCGAGCGGGTGTCGGAGGACGAGCGCGCCCGCAACAGCGTACGCCGCACGGCGGCCCGCGAAGGCGCAGTACACTCCCGGCTCGTGAAAGGCAAGGAGCAGGAAGGGGTCAAATATTCGGACTACTTCGATGCGACGTCGCCGCTGCGCACCGTTTCGTCGCACCGCTTTCTGGCCATGCGCCGCGGCATGGACGAAGGGATCCTGAAGATCTCGGTGGAGATGGACGCCGACCGCATTACGGAAGGGCTTTGCCGCCAGTTCGTGCGCCACGGCTCGGCGACGCGCGAATGGATGGAAGCCGCCGTCGCGGACTCGTTCAAACGTTTGATACGGCCCTCGATCGAGACCGAACTGCTGGCGGCGGCCAGGAGAAGGCCGACGACGAAGCGATCCGGGTATTCGCCGAAAACCTGCGGCAGCTGCTGCTCTCGGCGCCGCTCGGACAGAAGCGCATCATCGCCGTCGACCCCGGATTCCGTACGGGCTGCAAAGTCGTGGCGCTCGATTCGCAGGGCAACCTGCTGCACAACACCACCGTCTATCCCCATCCGCCGCAGAACCGTTACGACGAAGCCGCCGAAACGCTGCGGTCGCTGGCGGCCCGGTACAAGGCCGAAGCCTTCGCCATAGGCGACGGCACGGCAGGGCGCGAGACCGAACAGCTGGTCCGCGGGCTGGGGCTGGAGGGCGTCGGGGTGTTCATGGTGAGCGAGGACGGCGCATCGGTCTACTCTGCGTCGGCCGCGGCCCGCGAAGAGTTCCCGATCACGACGTGACCGTTCGCGGCGCGGTCAGCATCGGCCGCAGGCTGATGGACCCGCTGTCGGAGCTGGTGAAGATCGACCCGAAGTCGATCGGCGTGGGACAATACCAGCACAGCGTCGATCAGTCCAAGCTCAGGGCCAGACTGGTCACGGTGGTCGAGAGCTGCGTGAACAAGGTCGGCGTGAACATCAACACCGCATCGAAGCATATTCTGACCTACATATCCGGACTGGGGCCGGCGCTGGCGGAGAACATCGTGGCGTACCGCGCCGCGAACGGCGATTTCAAGAGCCGCAAAGAATTGCTCAGGGTGCCGAGGCTGGGCGCCAAGGCCTACGAACTGGCCGCGGGTTTCCTGCGCATCGTCGGCGGGCAGAATCCGCTGGACAACAGCGCCGTGCATCCCGAATCGTACCACATAGCCGAGCGGATGGCCGCCGACGCGGGCGTGACGGTCGACAGGCTGCTCGCCGACAAGGAGCTGCGCAGGGGCATCAAACCCGAGAGATACGTGGACGGACAGGTCGGGATTCCGACCGTGACGGACATCGTCGAAGCGCTGGACAAGTGCGGCCTCGACCCGCGCGAACAGCTGCAGGCCTTTTCGTTCGACCCGAACGTGCACTCGGTCACCGACCTGCGCGAAGGCATGACGCTGCCCGGCATCGTCACCAACATCACGGCCTTCGGCGCGTTCGTCGATATCGGCATCAAGCAGGACGGGCTGGTGCATATCTCGCAGCTGGCCGACCGCTACGTCGCATCGCCGGCCGACGTCGTCCATTTGGGACAGCACGTCGAGGTCCGCGTGACGGGCATCGACACGGTCCGCAACCGCATTGCACTGTCGATGCGCAAGAACGGCTGACAAAATCGGCGTCCGGAATTACCCGAACGCCGATTTTCACATAGCATCCCGCTCACTCCTCAGGCGGCACGAAAGACCAATGCGTGTGCACGATTTCCCAACGCCCGGATGAATTCCGCCGATAAACCAACTTTATTACGCCAAATGGTTAAAATGCATATAAATGAATTAAATTATACAAAATCAGAACTAGCCCAAAATTAGAATTGAATGAATCAGATTGCGATAGTTATTTATACATGAATGCATCTCCGCGACGGCTTCAATTAAGACTCGGATAATGCGAATGTCAGAAGATGTATGACAAGCTAAAATAAAACACCGTTGTAGTAATCTACAACGGTGTTTTGGTAGTCTGAAGCGGATTCGAACCGCTGTACAAGGTTTTGCAGACCTTTGCCTAGCCACTCGGCCATCAGACCATTTTTCGTTTCCGATCCGTCCTGCGCAAACCGCTGTTCGGGCCGCGGCCGCTGATTTCATTCAGCCCCCGGCTCCACCGTCTCAGGTGTTTTCCGGGTTACGCTCAGGCGTATCGGAGTGCAAATATACAAACATTTCTAAAATCTGCAAAACTTCGGCTCAACTTTGCGTTATTTCCCAAAAATATTTACTTTTACGACACGTTAAACGACTTTTGCGGCTATGACAATCGAGGATATCGCCCTTCAGATGACTCCGGGTATCGGGTGAAGGGCGCCGTGCATCTGCTCGGGTGTTCGGCAGCGCACGGGACATTTTCGCCGCGGCTCCGGACGAACTGGCGGGCGAAGCGGGCCTGCGCGAAGAGATCGCCCGCGAAATCGTCCGCCGCAGAGGATTCGCCGCCGCGGAAAGGAGCTGGAGCATTGCCGCCGCAACGGAATCGCGGCCATCGCCTCGACCGATCCGGAATACCCGCCGCTCCTGCGGAAATCCCCGACTATCCCCATGTCCTATACATAAAGGTGATACGGCAGCCCTTTCGGCACGCTGTCTGTCGATGGTCGGCACGCGCAATGCGACGCCCTACGGACAGACCATGTGCAACCGGCTCGTGGAGGGACTCGCGGCGCAGGTGCCGGGACTCTGCATCGTCAGCGGACTGGCTTTCGGGATCGACGTCGCGGCGCACCGCGCGGCATTGGCGGCGGGAGTGCCGACCGTCGCCGTGCTGGCCAACCCGCTGCCGGAAGTGACGCCGGCGCAGCATACGGCCGTAGCCCGCGACATCCTCGATCACGGCGGCGCACTGGTCACGGAACTTCATTCGCAGACCCGGCAGAACGGCACGGCTTATATCGCCCGCAACCGCATCATCGCCGGGCTTAGCGCCGGATGTATCGTCGTCGAATCGCCTGACAGCGGCGGATCGCTCGTCACGGCGCACTGCGCCGACGATTACGACCGTTCGGTGATGGCCGTGCCGGGCCGCGCCACGGACCGCATGTCGGCAGGGACCAACCACCTGATCCGCAACCGTAAAGCGCAGCTGGTGCTGACGGCCGACGACATTGTCCGCGAATTGATGTGGGATCTCGGCGCGGAACCGGCGACGCTCCGGCCGAAACCCGCCACACCGCAGCTCACGCCCGACGAAACGGGACTGCTGGGTTGTTTCCGCACGGACGATCCGCTGTCGCACGAAACGCTTTCAGAACTGAGCGGACTCGATCCCGGCGAGCTGGCGACGCTGCTCGTGGGGCTGGAACTGGCAGGCGCCATACGCCAGCTGCCCGGCAACAGATACATGAAACTGATATGAGACTTACCGATACACATTCGCATCTGTACGCCCCCGAATTCGACGCGGACCGCGAGGAGGCCCTCGCACGTGCGGCCGACGCCGGAGTGGAGAGAGCGCTGCTCCCGGCGATCGACTCCGAAAGCCATGAACGGCTGTTCGGGTTGTGCCGCAGCCATCCGGAGCGGTGCGCCCCGATGATGGGCCTGCACCCGACGTCGGTGAACGACAATCCACGCTGGCGCGAGGAGCTGGCGCTCGTAGAGCGTTATCTCGAAACGCCGCCCGCAGGGATCCGCTTCTGCGCCGTGGGCGAAATCGGGCTGGACCTCTACTGGAGCCGTGATTTCAGGGCCGAACAGCTCGAAGCCTTCCGCCGCCAGATCGACCTGTCGCTGGAGTACGGTCTTCCGATCGCGGTCCACACGCGCGACGCATGGCCCGAAACCGTGGAGCTGATGCGCGAATACAAGGGCAGAGGCGTCCGGGGCGTTTTCCACGCCTTTTCGGACACGGCCGACACCTACCGGGAACTGAAGGAGTACGGCGACTTCGTCTTCGGCATCGGCGGGGTGGTGACGTTCAAAAGAGCAAGCTGGCCGACGCGGTGCGGGAGATGGAGCTGCGCGACATCGTCCTCGAAACCGACTGTCCCTACCTGACGCCCGCACCCCACCGCGGCGAGCGCAACGAGTCGGCCTATGTGCGGTTCGTGTGCGAGAAAGTCGCGGAACTGAAGGGGCTGCCCCCCGGCGAAGTGGCGGCCGCAACGACGGCGAACGCCAAACGTATTTTCGGAATATAACACCATAAGACCATACGATGAAATCTTCGATCCTGATCATCTATACGGGCGGTACCATCGGCATGAAGAACGATGCCGAAACCGGCGCCCTGGTGCCTTTCGACTTCAGCGGCATCTACGATGAATTCCCTTCGCTCAAGCGGCTCAACGTGGACATCGACGTGCTGACGATGGATCCCGTGATCGACTCGTCGAACGTCACGCCCGCCAACTGGGCCGCACTTGCCGAACTGATCCGCGACAACTACGCGCGCTACGACGGATTCGTCGTGCTGCACGGCACCGACACCATGTCATATACCGCGTCGGCCATGAGTTTCATGCTCGAAAACCTCGCAAAGCCGGTCGTCTTCACCGGAAGCCAGATTCCGATCGGCGTACTGCGGACCGACGGCCGCGAGAACCTCATCACGGCCATCGAAATCGCGGGGGCGCACATCGGCGGACGCCCGAAGTGCCCGAAGTGTCGCTCTATTTCCAGAACCGGCTGTTCCGCGCCAACCGCACCACCAAGCGCAGCGCCGAAGCGCTGAGCGCCTTCCGCTCCTACAATTATCCGCCGCTGGCCGAGGTGGGGGTTAACATCGCCTATAACCTCGCGGCGATCCTCCACCCGACGGAAATCTCGCCGGAACTGCGCATCGCCACCCGCCTGGCCGACGGAATCGAAGTCATCAAGCTTTTCCCGGGGCTGGGCGAAAATATCCTGCGGGCGATGCTCTCGGCTCCGGGGCTGCGGGCCGTGGTGCTGGAGACATTCGGCGCGGGCAACGCCCCGACCAACGAATGGTTCATCCGCGTACTGAAAGAGGCGATCGACCGCGGGGTCATCATCCTCAACATCACGCAGTGCGGCGGGGGCAAGGTTTCGATGGAACTTTACGAAACCGGGCTGAGGCTGCAGAAGATCGGCGTCCTGTGCGGCCACGACATGACCACCGAGGCGGCCGTCACGAAGCTGATGTACGTGCTCGGACTGGGGCTTTCCGACGAACAGACCCGCGCATTGCTGCGGCGCCCTCTGCGAGGCGAATTTACACCCTAAGACGTTGCACGGAACGATTTTTTTTTCTATATTTCGCACTGCTAACGTACCTTAGAAGGCCCTCGAAGAGACCGGACGGGGAGGCGCATACATTGCAACAAGTTGATCGGCAGGCAATTGCATGGGTTCAGAATGGAATATTCGGATTCGGCTGCTTGCGTGAAGCCGGTACGGAAAGTATGCGGACAGCGACCAAAAACGCCGGATAAATTCCGGAAGCGTGAAAAAAGATTTTTTAGGATTTTTAGGGAAAAATAAGAAATTGAAGAAGTCGGGAAACCGAGATATGGAATAAACCTAAAAACACAACAATAACAAACAACTAAACAAATTTAATTTTATCTAATCACAACTATGAAAAAACTTTTTTTGATTCTGTCAGTGGCCCTGTTCGCATTGGGTACTGTTAACGCTTTCGCGCAGGAGGCTGCTGCAGCTGCCGAAACCCAACTCGCCGGCGATAGCCTGCACCACGTGATGATGCAGAAGTTCCTCGAGGGTGGTTGGGCATGGATGCTCCCGATCCTTATCTTCCTGATTATCGGTCTGGCCGTTGCCATCGAGCGTATCCTCTATCTCTCGCTGTCGACGATCAACTCGAAGAAACTCATCACCAAGGTTGAAGAAGCCCTGAAGAACGGCGGCATCGAAGCTGCCAAGGAAGTTTGCCGCAACACGCGCGGCCCGATCGCTTCGATCTACTACCAGGGTCTCGACCGTTACGATCAGGGTCTGGATTCGGTCGAGAAGGCTGTCGTTTCCTACGGTTCGGTTCAGACCGGCCAGATGGAGTCGGGCCTGACGTGGATCGGCCTGTTCATCGCCCTTTCGCCTATGTTGGGCTTCATGGGTACCGTTGTCGGCATGATCGCGGCGTTCGACGCCATCCAGGCTGCCGGCGATATCAGCCCGACCCTCGTTGCAGGCGGTATCAAGGTCGCCCTTCTGACGACCCTCATGGGTCTTATCGCTGCGGTTATTCTTCAGCTGTTCTACAACTATATCGTTTCGAAGATCGACTCGCTGGTAAACGATATGGAGGATTCGTCCATCACGCTGATGGATATCCTGACGGCTTACAGCAAGAAATAATCCCAACGATTTAAAAAGAGTTAAAGGCAATTATGAAAAAGATTTTAAATATCATATTGGGTATTCTGCTGGCCGTGATGGCGGTACTGGGAATATACGCAATTGCTACGGGTGGCTCCGAGGCGGCTATCAGCCTGAACCTCATCTGGTGCTATTTCCTGCTGGCTCTTGCGGTGTTCACAGCTATCTTCTGCGCGGTCTTCGGCATGATCCAGAACCCAGCGGGAATCAAGGGCACGATTATTTCGCTCGCGCTGATCATCGTGATCGTGGGCGTGGCTTACTTCGTGGCTTCGGGACATGACATCCAGATCCCCGACCTCGCCAACGGCGGGTTTTTCTCCCAAGGTGAAACCGTCCTGACCGACACCAGCATCCTGGTAACGTACGTTGCCCTGGTCGCTGCGTTCGTGACGGCTATCGCAACCGAAATTTACGGCGCTTTCAAATAACAACGAACAATGGCAGGAAATAAAAGACAAATACAGGAGATCAACGCCGGCTCGATGGCCGACATCGCCTTCCTGCTGCTGATTTTCTTCCTTGTGGCCACAACGATGAATGTCGACACCGGTTTGGTGCGTATGCTTCCGCCGATGCCCCCCGAGAACCAAAAGCAGGAGGACATCAAGGTCAAGGAGCGCAACCTCTTTCTGGTGCTCATCTCGGGCAGCGGCAACATCATGGCCGGGCCCTCGGGCAAACAGGAGATCATCGACCTGAGACAACTCAAGGACAAGACGAAGGAATTCATCCTCAACCCGATGGACGACGAGAACCTCCCGGAGAAAACCGAAAAGGAAATCGAGTTGGCCGACGGCAGCAAGTGGGTATATCCCGAGAGCCAGGGCGTTGTTTCGTTACAGACCACCCGTGATACGGGCTATCAGTCCTACATCATGGTGCAGAACGAGCTCACACGCGCCTTCAACGAGGTACGTGACGAGGTCGCCATGAAGAAATTCGGAGCAAAATTCTCGGAGCTTTCCGAGGATCAGCGCAATGCAGTATCCAAAGCAGTACCTCTGAAGATTTCGGAGGCCGAACCGCGTAATATAAAGAAGTAAGTTATGGCAGTAATGAAAAAGAAGGGCAATAAAAGTTTGCCCCCTATCTCGACAGCATCGCTTCCTGACGTGATCTTCATGATCCTCTTCTTCTTCATGGTGTCGACCACCATGCGCGACCAGGAACTGCTCGTGAGGTACAAACTCCCCGAGGCAACCGAAGTGCAAAAGCTCGAGAAGAAATCGCTCGTAAGCTACATCCACATCGGACAGCCTTCGCTGGTGATGCAGGCCAAATTCGGTACTGCACCCCGTATCCAGCTGAACGA
>JBKSUH010000064.1:6630-10138 GCA_047233565.1 Alistipes sp. | reverse complement strand
GAGCATGGCGAACAGCGCTCCCGTGCGCCCCATGCCGGTCTGTATCTCATCGAATACGAGCAGCGCCCCGACTTCGTCGCAACGGCGCCGCAGCGCCTCCAGATAGCCCGGGACAGGCGGGCGGACGCCCGCTTCGCCCTGCACGGGTTCTGCAAGGACGCATGCCGTGCGGCGCGTGATGCGCTCTAACTCCCCGAAATCGTTGAATTCGATTGCCTGCACGTCGGGCAGCAGGGGCCGGAAAGCTCCTTTCCACTCCTCGCCTTCGGGAGCCCCCATCATGCTCATCGAACCGTGGGTCGAACCGTGGTAGGCGCGGCGCATGGAGATCAGCTCCGTGCGGCCCGTGAAACGCTTGGCCAGCTTTAAAGCGCCCTCGACCGCTTCGGCCCCGAATTGACGAAATAGACGCTTTCGAGTTCTCCGGGCAGCAGCGACGCGAGCTTCGAGGCATATTCCACCTGCGGCGTCTCGACCAGCTCGCCGTAGACCATGACGTGCATGTAACGCGCGGCCTGTTCCTGTACGGCCTTCACGACGGCAGGATTGCAGTGCCCGACGTTGCTCACCGATACTCCGGCGACCAGGTCGTAATAGCGTTTTCCTTCGGGCGTATAGAAGAACGACCCTTCGGCGCGCGCCACCTCGACCAGCATCGGGGACGGCGAGGTCTGGCCGACATGGGCCAGGAATTGTTTTCTGAGGATGGTATTCATGGTAGGTTTCCGAATTTGCGGGCGAGAATTCCCTTGGCGTCCTTCACGCTGGACATCATCCAGCGGTAGAGCACTTCGGCCTGCCGCGCCTCGTCCATGCGCCAGTCGCCGACCGTGAGCCGTACCCGTTCCGAGAGCATGTAGATCAGGATTGCGGCCGATGCCGAAACATTCAGGCTTCGACCATGCCGCACATCGGGATGCGCAGAATTCGTCGGCTCCGGCGATCACCTCGTCGAGATTCCGGCGTGTTCGGTGCCGAAAACCAGTGCGAAAGGCCCTGCGGCGACGTCGAACGTTTCGGGCGTCACGTTCGCGGTGGGGCGTCGTCGCAACGATGCGGTATCCCGCACTGCGCAGTGGCGAGGGCTTCTCCCGTCGAGGGATGACGCCGGACATCGACCCATTGGTCGGTGCCGCGCACGATGTCGGGATTGGGTTCGAAGCGGCACAGCGTCTCGACGGTGCATCTCCTGCACGCCGAACGCCTCGCAGTGGCGGATCAGGCGGCGGCGTTCTGCCCGTGGTACATATTCTCGGCCAGCACGGTCATGTATCGCGTACGCATGGCGACCGTGCGGCGGAGTACTTCATAACGCTCGAGGCGTGAACTCCGCAAGGCAGGCGATACGTCGGCGTACCATTCAAGCACCCTATTTGCGGTATTTTTCATCTTCATCGAGGATTTTCAGGTAACTCTCGTAGCGGGCATAGGCGATTTTCCCCTCCCTGACCGCTTCGACCACGGCGCACCCCGGCTCGTGAGTGTGGGTGCAGTTGTAGAAGCGGCACTCAGGGGCGACGCGCATCATCTCCGGAAAATAGTGCCACAGCTCGGCATCGTCGATGTCGATCAGCCCGAACCCCTTGATGCCGGGCGTGTCGATCACCGCCCCGCCCCCGGCCAGCGGATACATCGTCGAAAAGGTCGTCGTGTGCCGTCCTTGTGGTGGCTTTCGGAGATTTCGCCCGTACGGATGTCCAGCGAGGGTCGATGGCGCGGATGAGCGTCGATTTTCCGACGCCCGATTGCGAAACGAGGGTCGTACGCCCTTGAGCAGCTCGTGTACCGCACCGACGCCTTCGCCCGTGGCGGAGGAGACCTCCATGACACGGTATCCGGCGCTTTCGTACACGGCATGAAAGTCTGCGACGGCCTGCGGGTCCTGCAGGTCGATTTCGAGAGCAGGATCGTAACGGGGACCTTATAGGCTTCGCAGGTCACCAGAAAGCGATCCACGAACTCCGTGGCGGTTTCGGGCGAACGCAGCGTCGCCATCAGCAGAGCCTGATCGACGTTGGCCGCGATGATATGGGACTCCTTCGACAGGTTCGAAGCCCTGCGGATCACATAGTTGCGGCGGGGGCAGATGTCGCAGATGACGTAGTCGCCCCCGTCGTCGGACTCGCAGGTGACCTGGTCACCCACCACCACCGGGTTGGTCGACCGGATGCCTTTTAGACGCAGGCGCCCGCGGATGCGGCAGCGGACGGCCTCCCCGTCGTGCAGCACCTCGTACCAACTCCCTGTGGCGCGTATCACCACGCCTGTGAACCGTTTTCCCATCGGCTATTCTTCGTCCTGCTCCCGCGCCTGCCGCGGCACCTGTTCGCCGACCCATTCCAGGAACGGGAAAATACGCTCGGAGAGGCGCATGACGGGTTTGTAACTTTTTGATTTCTCGATCGTTTGCGGTCCGACGAGCGTGTAATCCTCGTTGAGCGAATCGAACGCCGAGAACAATACGCTCAGCACCAGCATGTATTTCAGCACCGACACCGCGATGCCCAGCACGATGTCGGGATTCCGAACCCCGCGAAGTGAAACAACTTGCGTACCAGCCGTCCGGCAACGGCCACCAGAAGAATCACGGCCAGCAGGACCACGACGAATCCGCCGGCCGCGGAGACCGTTGCGTCCAGCTTCAGCCACGCCCCGACATAAACGCCGTAACGTGAAGCAACCCAGATGCCTGCGATGATTCCGGCCAACGAACATACCTGCATGACAAATCCTTGGCGCCAACCGTTCCAGACGGCTAACACCAGCATGAGGCAGACGATCAAATCGATAGTGTTCACAAATAGCTGTACCTTATTTTGTTTCGGTCGTAAATATACGATAAATTACCGAAAATGCCCAAAAAAAGAACCCTTCGGACGATAAGGCCGGGATATATAAATATAGGTATATCCCTTTTAGCGAATTACATCGCGCAGGCTCACACTCAGCGCATTACAAATGATACACATCGTTTTGACCGTAAGGTTCGTACGTCCCGCTTCGATACGGCTCAAATTGGATCTTTCCATGTCGCAACGGTATGCAAGTTCCTGTACCGTCAGACGTCGCTCCTTCCTCAACTCTCTGATCCTGGAAGAGATATAGGATATCTCCTCCTCGTAAACAACTCCCATTTCAAAAATTTGGATAAAAATTTTGTTGTGCAAATTTTTATATATATATTTGCACCATGCGTATCATATATGATACCAGCAACTATGGTGTCATAACTGGAAAATTTAATGCGTCAACTAATTATAAAGAATGCGTCACTTAATACAAATAACGTGTTTGATGGTCTGAAAAGTCTATGAAATACTACAAAAGGCAGACTCCGCGAATGAGAAATAGCAAGCGTCACTCTATTGATAAAACTAAATGCGTCAACACTAAAAAACAATTCCATTTCAATTCTTCATTACTATGAAAAAAAACTTATTCAGAAAATTTCTTGCACTGTTCCTCACGGGAACATTGTTAGCCGGTGTCGGTTGTAAAGACTACGACG
>JBKSUH010000064.1:0-6620 GCA_047233565.1 Alistipes sp. | reverse complement strand
GCACTGTTCCTCACGGGAACATTGTTAGCCGGTGTCGGTTGTAAAGACTACGACGACGACATCGACAAACTTAACGACCGCCTCGACGAGTTGACCCCTGGTAAAATTGCGACTCTGGAGTCGCAGCTCGGTTCGTTGCAGACAGCCGTCGACAACCTGAAGAGTGCCGATGATGCTCTCGGAAAACGGATCGACGAGCTCAAGAGCGACGCTGACGCCAATGCCAAGGATATCGAAGCTTTGGAGAAGGCGCAGGATCAGCTCCAGAAGGACATCGACGCCATCGAAAAAGACCTTGCGGACAATTATGTTACGAAAAGCTATCTGAACACGACGCTTTCTTCGTATGCGACTACCAAATACGTGGGTGACGCCGTAGCGGCCGTAACGCAGAACCTTGGCAAATTTACGACGGAGAAGGCTATTCAGGATGCCATCAATGCAGCAAAAGACGCAGCTATAAAGGCTGCCGGCGACGCCTGCAAGGATGCATTCCAGACTTCGTTCGATGCTGCCGTCGCTTCGGCCAACCTCGTGAACGAGACCAAGCTGACCAAGGCGATCGACGATTACGATGTAAAAATCAAGCAATATCTTGAAGATGCCGTAACGAAAGAGGACGGTTTCATCAACAAGGCTATTGCTCAGGCTGTAAGTGACGCTGTCGCAGACCTGCAAGCCATGATTTCAGGCCGTCTGACCAGCGTGCTGCTGATTCCCGACCTTTATGTCGGCGGCATCGAGACCATCGAGTTGAAATCGTTGTCGTATGAAGCTTGGAAAGTCACCTCGACCGCATCGGCCGAGACCGTGGCACAAGGTTCGACGACTTCTACGACCGCAGCTTCGGCTACTTCGGTACGCTACAACGTAAGCCCCTCGGTCGTTACGAAAGAGGATATCAAGGATCCCAGTTTCGTGTTCGAGAAGGCTGAAGTTCGCACGCGCGCTGCTGTCAGCGAGCAACTGCTGAACGTCGCTTCGTGGGATATCGCAGGCGGTGTGCTGACCGTAGACGTGAAGAAGACAGCAGGTACCGCTCTTACGCTGGATGCAAAACACATCTACACGGCTGCCCTGAAAGTGCCCCTCGCAGACAAATACCTCGGCGAAGGCGAAGTAGGCACTGCCGTATATTCGGACTATGTTGCGCTGACCGAAACGGCTATCGAGCCGAAAATCGCCGCCCTGATCGACCTGAACTCGGCCAAGAGCGAGGACGGTGAATTCGAGTGCGATGAAGCAGCGGATCACTATCACTTCTCGGCTGATTATGAGGCTGCACAGGCTGCCGATCCTTCGTTCACCGAAGCATACAACAAGCCGATCGACCTGCTGTCGATGGTTACCGGTTGCTATATCGACGATGATGAAGCCAAAGAGATCACCAAGGAAGCGCTCAAGGCTGCCGGCCTCGAGTTCCGCTTCGTACTGCCGACCAAGCCTTACAAGGTAGGTGACAACGATACCGACCAGCAGAAATTCGCCAGCGTAGCCAATACGGACGGCGCGTGGACGCTGACCTCGAAACTGCCCGACGGCACGACTAACAACCAGGCTGCTATCGACAAGACGCCGATCGTACGTGTCGAGCTGGTTGACGTGAACAACAAGAACGCCGTCGTTGACGTTCGTTACTTCAAGGTACAGTGGCTGAAGGAGAAGATCGCTCCGGTTGACCTGAAGGTTCTCAAGACGTTCGACTACACGTTGACTTGCGATGCCTTCAAGGGTTCGTTCACTTGGGAAGAGATGGTTACCAAGGTACTCGGCAAACTCGGTGAGAACGGTCTGTCGCAGGCTGAGTTCATCGCAACCTATGCTGCTCCCGAAATCGCCGCTACCGATCATACCGTAGGTACCGTGGCCCAGGCCGCTGCTGACGGTGTCGAGCTGCTTTACAACTTCGACGCTACTGCTGCCGAGTCCGCTGCCGCCTTCACCTGGACGCTGACGCCCGAGCAGATCGGCAACGTGATCGCCGACCTGATTGCTGGCAAGGAAGTGAAGAAGGTTGTCAATGTGACGATCCCTGCACAGAACGTATACCAGGGCAAACTGACCTTCTCGTTCGTTGTGAACATCAAGAAGCCGACCCTGCCTTCGATCTACGGTTACGACTCTTCGTTCTGGCACTCGGATTACACGCTGGCATATGTTTATCCCATCCAGTACAATACGCCCGGTGCATATGCGACCTGCGCATACCGTTATGAACTCGACCGTCTGTTCTCCGACAGCAAACCTGTCAAAGATATGCTTCCTGCGGCAAATGGGATATCCAGTTCGCCAAGAAACAGCCTGCTACGGGTTACGCTCCCGCACTGACTGGCAACACCGAACCTGCCGGCGAAACCGACAAGACGGGTTACACGCTGAAAAAGGGCGCTTTGGATGCCGTTCAGCTCAACTACAACGGTATGGGTGACAACTGGTACGCTCCGGAAACCACGAACACGGGCGCCGTAAACGCTGCTGCCGCTGCTGACATCACCGTACAGGTACTCAACAACGAAGCCGGCATCGGTATCCTGAAACAGCAGGCTACGCTCAAGGTTTGGGCTGCAATCAATCCCTACAACCACATTGAACTGACCGACTTCAATGTCTACTTCGTCGAACCTCTTAAGATCAACACCGAGCTGACCAATGCATACTTCGTAGACCAGATTATCAGCGGTTCCGAGGTTGACTGCTCGAAGGCCTTCACCATGACCGACTTCAAGGACTACATCGTGGCTGAGGTGACGACCGGTACGGACGAGAAGGAGAAATATGCTTCCGACCTCTATGCTTACTATGCAGTGAATGCCCCCGCTTGGGATCTGGCCAATGCCAAGACCAACCTGAAGAAAGATGCCAGCGGCAACTACGTAGTGGATGGGACGATCACGGCACAGACTGCCACGATCAAGGCTGAAGACCGTTTCGGTGTGAACTGCATCACCAAGGATGGCTCGAAGCTTGTCTTCAAGAACATCAACGGAGTGAAGGTCGAGAAAACTGTGAAGCTCTTCATCCCGGTTACCGTTAGCCACAAGTGGGGCACGATGACCGCCAACGTGACGATCGAGCTGCACCCCGAAGAGCCTGCTAACTAATTCTGATCCTTTCCGCGGAATCCGGCGCTGCCTCACAGCAGCGCCGGGAACCCGGGAAATACTCCCTAAGGCAGGGGTCGCACATCCCAAATTTTTTTGGTAACAACAACTCCCACTTTCAAGTAAAACTCCTGCCTGTGGCAGACCGAAGAGGCGCGGTCTGCCGCTTTTTTTATGCCCGGAATCTCCGCAATATTCTTCCGTCTCTCCGGCACACTGCGGCCGCCGGCACGGACTCCGCCGCCGGCCGGGCCGTCTGTCCGGCCAATCGCCGTTTCGAAATCCGCCCCGCAATACGTCTGGGAGGTCCGCAGACGGCGGTTATCCGGCTGTCGGCCCCCGTCCGACAACGGCTTCGCGCCCGACGGCATCCGGCGGCGTGCATCTCAAAAATTTGATTTTGAACCGATGTTGTATTATCTTTGCATGCGGACGCATAATAAATTCGGGAACCATGAAAAGATACATAGCAACACTCTTGCTCCTTGCCGCCTGCGCTTCGGTGCAGGCCCGCGAGGTATTTCCGCTCAACGAAGGATGGCGTTTCTTCTTCAAGTCGGAGAACAGCAGCGACAACGCCCGGCACGTAACCCTGCCCCACACATGGAATACCGACACGGGAGCCTGCGGTTATTTCCTCGAAACGACAGCCAATTATCAGAACGACATGTACGTACCCGCCGAATGGGCATCGAAACGGTTGTTCGTGAAGTTCTACGGCGTGCAGAACGTCGCCGACCTCTTCGTGAACGGCTATCATGTCGGCGCACACCGCGGCGGGTCCACGGCCTTCACCTTCGAAATCACCGACAAGATACGCTTCGGCGAGGACAATGCGCTGCTGGTCGTGGTGAGCAACAACAGCCGCGACGACGTGCTCCCCGCTTCGACCGACATGAATCTTTACGGCGGCATCTACCGCGAAGCGGAGCTGATCCTGACCGGAAAGACGGCCGTTTCACCGCTCCACCTCGGTTCGGAGGGCGTACTCGTGCGCCAGAATTCGGTCACCAGCGCGCTGGTCGAAGGCGAGGCGGAGATATATCTCACCTCGGCGGGCGAAAGCACCTGCATGCTGACGCTCGACATCACGGCCCCGGACGGACGCAAAGTCTTCACCAAACGGCAGAAAACCCGTCTCGACGGCAGACCCGTCGTCATCCCCTTCTCGATCGCCGATCCGCAGTTGTGGAGCCCCTCCTCTCCGGCGCTCTACCGGGTAACGGCCAGCATCGGCGAAGAGACCGTAACGGACAGCGTGACGGTACGCACGGGTTTCCGGAACATTCAGGTAACCACGGCGGGCGGCCTTACGATCAACGGCGAGCGCATTCCGGTTCATGGCGTGACGCTCTACCACGACAACGCCATTTCGGGCGGCGCGGTTCTGGCGCAGGATTACGACGCCGACCTGCAGCAGATCCGCGATCTGGGAGCCAACGCCCTGCGTTCGGCCGTCATGCCCCACGCGCAGTATCTCTACGACCGCTGCGACGAGCAGGGCCTGCTGGTCTGGTAGACTCTCCGCTGCACCGCTCCTCGTTTCTGGGAGACGTGGCCTACTTCGCCACGCCGCAGTTCGAGCAGAACGGCATACAGCAGCTGCAGGAGATCATCGCCCAGAACTACAACCACCCTTCGGTGGTGATGTGGGGCATCTTCTCGCGGCTCTGGATGCGCGGCGACGACGTGACGCCCTACCTGCGCCGGCTCAACGACACGGCGCACGCAATGGACCGTTCGCGTCCGACGGTGGCGTGCAGCGACCAGAACGGTGGCCTCAACTTTATCACCGACCTGATCGTCTGGCGGCAGGACGTCGGCTGGCGCAAAGGCTCGACCGACGACGTGGCCGTATGGCGCAACCAGCTGCAGAAGAACTGGTCCAACCTCCGTTCGGGCGTATGTTACGGAGGCAGCGGCTTCATCGGCCACAAGAGCTACACGGCGCAGGCCGCACCCCGCTCGAACTGGATGCCCGAAGAGCGCCAGACGCGCTTCCACGAGGAATACGTGAAGAACCTGCAGAACGATTCGCTCTTCTGGGGTACGTGGATCAACAACATGTTCGATTACGGTTCGGCGCGCCGTCCCTACGGCATCAACGGCGAGGGGCTGGTGACGATCGACCGCCGCGAGCGCAAGGACGCATACTACTTATACAGGGCTTTGTGGAACGAACGGAAGCCGACGCTGCATATCGTCGACAAGCGGCGCAGCCTGCGCGACCGCAACCGGCAGGCGTTCAGCGTCTATTCGTCGGTCGGAGCGCCTACGCTGTTCGTGGGCGCAGACACCGTGGCAATGACCCAATACGCCGCCTGCCAGTACCGTTCCGACTCGGTGGAAATACAGGGTATCGTGCAGGTGAAAGCAGTGGCCGGGGAGCAGTGCGACAGCGTAACGCTCAGAGTCGGCAACGTGCTAAAACCGAAGCGGCAGCCGGTCCCTCGGCGAACAGCAGGTCCGCAACAGACAAATTAGGCTGGAAAGGCATGCGGTCGGAAAAGACCTGCACATAGGTTTCGGCGATAAACGCCGGACCCTCTTTTGCGCTTGGGACGCAGGTCGAGGTCCCCGGCGGCGGCATCGACATAGCTCTCGGAAAAGTCCGGCATGGGAACGCGCAGCAGGGAGCAGAGCCGACCGAGCAGTTCGGCATTGTAATCGGCCAGGAATCCGTATTCCCGGCGGTAGAAAGGTTCGAAATATTCAGCGTAAAAATCGAAATAGGGCGACCCTTTGTAGGAGGCGACCAACGCCCCCCAGTGCTGGTGCTGCCAGCGTTTCGAATAGTCGATCCGCACGTCGCGTACGGGCTGGCGGGGACGGTTGGCATGACACACGTGGACGGTCAGCTCCATCACCCCATCCGTAGCGAGGATACGGGCGCGGTTGCGCTCCGAGCGCTTCACGAAATGCTCGCCCAGGTCGACGACGCACCCGCCGCACAACAAGTGCGCGAAGTACTCGACCGAGGGCAGGTATGCGAGCGGCAGGATCGTCATGGCTCCACCCACTCGCCGTCGGCCTTGATCAGTTCCACGAGGCGGTCGAGCGCCTCTTCCTGCGGGATGTTGCGTGCCACGACCGTGCGCCCCTTGTAGAGCGTGATGCGGCCGGGTACGGCACCCACGTACCCGTAGTCGGCATCGGCCATCTCGCCAGGGCCGTTGACGATGCATCCCATGACGCCGATCTTGAGGTTCGAAAGGTGCGACGTGCGCGATTTGATGTCGGCGAGGGTCTTTTCGATGTCGTAAAGCGTGCGACCGCAACTCGGGCAGGCGATGTACTCGGTGTGCGAGAACCGCACGCGCGCCGCCTGCAGGATCATCAGCTCGATTTCGCGCACCTGCTCTTCGGCAAATCCCGGCGCGTCGATCCAGATGCCGTCGGCCAGCCCGTCGAGCAGCAGCACCCCCAGGTCGGCGGCAGCCTTCACGGCCAATGTCTCCAGCGAGGTCTCCTCGTAACGGAGTTTCACGACTACCGGTTCGGGGGTATCGAGGTTCAGGA
>JBKSUH010000063.1:0-10939 GCA_047233565.1 Alistipes sp. | reverse complement strand
TTCCGGTATTCATCAACAACGACGGCGACCTGTTCGCCTATGGCGAAGCACTGGGCGGCGCCCTGCCCGAGGTAAACGCCAAGCTCGAAGCCCTGGGCTGCCCGAAACGCTACAAAAACCTGGTGGGCTACACCTTCGGCACGGGCTTCGGCATCGGTGTGGTGGTCAACAATCAACTCAACCGCGGCGACAACTCGTGTATCGAGACCTTCTGCCTCAAACACAAGAAGATGCCCGACATCATCGTCGAGGACGGCGTGGCAGTACGCGCCATCAAGCGGGTCTACGGCGAGGTCTCGGGCGACGTAAAACACGCGTTCGAGCCGAAGGACATCTGCGAGATCTCCGACGGCAAACGTCCCGGCGATGTCGAAGCGGCCAAACAGGCCTTCGCCGAGTTGGGCGAGATCGCCGGCGACGCCATGGCAACGGCCGTGACGCTGGTGGACGGGCTCATCGTCATCGGCGGCGGCATCACCGCAGCCCGCAAGTACATCATGCCCAGTCTGCTGAAAGAACTGCGCGGCAAGATGCACACCATCACGGGCGACGAGTTGAACCGCGTGCAGATGAAGGTCTACGACCTGGACAACGAGGAAGAATTCAAGGAGTTCGCCAAGGGCGACCAGCGTGCGCTGAAGGTTTACGGCACGGATCGTTACGTGGCATACGACCCCCAGAAACGCATCGGAGTCATGATCTCGAAACTCGGGGCGAGCAATGCCATCTCGGTGGGTGCCTACGCATTCGCCCTGAGCCAGCTCGACGCACAGAAACAACAATAATTCTTTACAGCATCAGGGAATAAAAAATTATGTATAAGTTCCAACCCATTCTCAAATCGACAATCTGGGGCGGCGAAAAGATCGTCCCCTACAAGCACATCGCCTCCGACCAGAAGCAGGTCGGCGAAAGCTGGGAACTTTCGGGCGTCAAGGGTAACGAATCGGTCGTAGCGGGAGGCCCCGAGGCGGGCACCACCCTGCCCGGGCTGATCGCACGCCACGGCGCGGCATTGCTCGGCAAGGCCAATGCAGCACGCTTCGGGCAGGAGTTCCCGCTGCTGATCAAGTTCATCGACGCGCGGCAGGATCTCTCGATTCAGGTACACCCCGACGACCGGCTGGCGTGGAGCGTCACAAGTCGAAAGGCAAAACCGAAATGTGGTATGTCGTGGACGCCGACAAGGGCGCACGCCTGCGCTCGGGATTCGCCAAGCAGGTGACGCCTGCCCAGTACGAAGCCAGCGTCGCGGACAACACCATCACCGACCTGCTCGCCGAATATGAAATACACCCCGGCGACCTCTTTTTCCTGCCGGCCGGACGCGTTCACAGCATCGGAGCCGGGGCGTTTATCGCCGAGATACAGCAGACCTCGGACATCACCTACCGCATCTACGATTTCAACCGCAAGGATGCCGACGGCAACACCCGCGAGCTGCACACCGAGCTGGCGAAGGGCGCCATCGACTACACCGTACTGCCCGATTACCGGACGCATTACCAGAAGGCGCAGGATCGCGAAGTGGAACTGGTGTCGTGCCCCTATTTCACCACCTCGCTCTACGACCTGACCGAAGCGCAGACCATCGACTATTCGGCATTGGATTCGTTCGTCGTCGTGATCTGCGTCGAAGGCAAGGGAACACTCTGCGACGACTCGGGCAACGAAATGCCGATCCACCAGGGAGAGACCGTGCTGCTCCCCGCCACGGTAAAATCGCTCCGCGTGATTCCAGGGGGAAACCTGAAAATGCTGACCAGCTACATCAAGTAAATGGAATGCACTCTGACAGATAAATCCGGCGGTTCCGACTGCCGGATTTTTTCATTTTCCGCGGCAACCCCGATAATAAATTTTATCTTCATCGGCTCATTGCATCGTAAAATAATCGCCCGCCTCGGCAAATCGAGAAAAAATTTTTAACAAAATTCCGTTGCAGGACCCGTTCTTTTAGTACTTGGAGGTGCAACCGAAACACTAAAAAACAGAGGATCTTACGACATGGAGAAGAAACTGCAAGAGATCGCATCGCACTTCGCTTTGAGGAGGCATCGCGGCTAGACTCGCTGGGCGAGGGTTTTATCAACGATTCATCGTCCGCACCGAAGCAGAGCCCCCGACTACATCCTCCAACGCAAGAACAAAACGTTTTCCCCGACGTGCCGGCCATGATGGACAACATCCGCCGGGTCACGGAACACATCCGCCGCCGCGTCATTGCGGCCGGAGGCGACCCGCGGCGCGAGGTGATGACCGTCGTCCCGGCAAAGGACGGGCACTTGTACCACGTCGACGCGGAAGGCGAATACTGGGCCGCGACGGTCTTCATCGACGACACGGTTGCCTACAACAAGGCCGACTCCCCGGAACTGGCCCGCAAGGGCGGCGAAGGCATCGGGAAATTCCAGTCCCAGCTGGACGATTTCACCGAACCGCTGGCGGAGACGATCAAAGGGTTCCATAACATCCGCCACCGTTTCGGACAATGGGACGCCGCCCTGGCCCGCGATGCCGCAGGGCGCAGAATACACCTCGCGGAGGAGATCGGCTGGATCGAGTCGCGGCGCGCCGAGATGCTCTCTTTCTGGTCGAAGGTCGAGGACGGTACGATCCCTACGCGCGTGACGCACAACGACACGAAGATCAACAACATCCTGTTCGACAAACAGGGCGAGGTGCTCTGCGCCATCGACCTCGACACGGTGATGGCCTCCACGTCGCTCAACGATTTCGGCGACGCGATCCGCTCTTACGCCAACACGGGCGACGAGGACGACCGCGACCTGTCGCGTGTCGGCATTTCGCTCGAAATGTTCAGCGCCTACACCGACGGATACCTCTCGCTGCGTGCAGCACAACTCACCGACACGGAAATCGGCCATCTGGCTTTCTCGGCACGGTATATCACGTTCGAACAGGTTTTGCGCTTCCTGATGGACTACATCGACGGCGACACCTATTACAAGATAAAATACCCCGGTCACAACCTCGTACGCACGCACGCCCAATACCGCCTGTTGCAAAGCATGGAGGAACATTACGGCGAAATGTGCCGCATCGTGGACGGGATCGCGGCGAAATACCGCAACGCATAAAAACGCATAAACCGAAAAAGACGATGCAGCAAAAGAGGGAGGGGAAAACAATCATGGAGATACGGAAAATAACAGGCGTCGTCCCGGCCGACAAACGGGCCGTCGAGGCCGCTTTCGACAGCATCGAACCGCAGCCGGTAGCTTGCTGCAACTGGCCGGAGCAATATCCCTATGCACCGGAGGTTTCGTTCCGCATGTTCCACACGGGTGCCTACCTGATGCTGCGCTTCGACGTCGCGGAACGATGGACGATGGCCCGCGTCACGGAGGATAACGGGGAAGTTTGGACTGATTCGTGCGTGGAGTTCTTCATCGCCCCCGACGACAGCGGCTACTACTACAATTTCGAATGCACCTGCATCGGGCGTCTGCTCGTGGGGTTCCGCAGGGAGCGCGAACACGCCACGCATGCCACGCCCCGGGTCATGGAAAGCATCCTGCGCAACCCGAGCCTCGGGCCGCGCCCCTTCCCCGAACACGAGGGCGACAACCGCTGGTCGGTAGTGCTGGCCATCCCGCCGCAGGCGTTGTTCATGCACTCGCTGACGGACTGGAGCGGACTGAAGGCGAAGGTGAACCTCTACAAATGCGGGGACAAACTCTCGCAGCCCCATTTCCTGTCGTGGACGCCGATCGCGGCTCCGAAGCCCGACTTCCACCTGCCGGAATTTTTCGAACAAATTAAATTTTCAAAGATATGAACAACAAATATTCACTTCCGAAAGACGGCGGCCTGATCGCAGAATCGACGCCGCGCGACATCATCCATCGTTACGAGAAAATTCACACGACGGTCTATGAAAACGAATATCTGGGCGTTCAGTACGTTGCCGACACCATCGTCAAGGCGATCCGCACCTACAACGAACTCCACTGTTCGAACGAAGTCTACGAAGAGCAGCAGCCCTTCGTGCTGGGCCTTACCACGGGCCGCACGCCGCTGGGACTCTACCGCGAGCTGGTGAAACGCCACAAAGAGGGTCTCGTCAGCTTCCGCAACGTTGCCGTATTCAGTCTCGACGAGTTCTACCCCATCCGCTCGACCGAGCAGCAGAGCCGCAACTTCCGCATCCACGAGGATTTCCTCAACCACATCGACATCCTGCCCGAAAACATCCACATTCCCGACGGCACCATCTCCGAGGACAAGGTTTCGGAGTACTGCGCCTCGTACGACCATTCGGTGCGCAAGATCGACCTGATGATTATCGGCGTGGGCGAAGACGGCCAGATCGGATTCAACGAGCCGGGTTCCTACGCCAAGTCGCGCACCCGGCTGGTGCAGCTGACCCACAACACCCGCAAAATCCAGTCGGGCGCATTCTTCGGACTGGACTACACCCGAAGCTGGCCATCACGATGGGTATCGACACGATCATGCGGGCCGACAAGATCATCCTGATGGCTTGGGGCGAAGAGAAGGCCCAGATCATCCAGAAGGTCGTCGAAGGCGAGATCACGACCCAAGTGCCGGCATCGAACCTGCAGATGCACCCCAATATCGAGGTGGTGATCGACGAAAATGCCGCGCAAATGCTTACGCGCGAGCAGACACCGTGGCTGGTAGGCCCCTGCAAATGGACGCCCAAGTTCACGCGCAAGGCCGTAGTATGGCTGTGCGGCGTGGTACAGAAGCCGATCCTCAAACTCACCTACAAGGATTATATCGAAAACTCGCTGGGCGAGCTGCTCGAACAGGGACGCGCCTACGACCAGATCAACATCGACGTGTTCAACGACCTGCAGCACACCATCACGGGCTGGCCGGGCGGCAAGCCCAACGCCGACGATTCGACACGCCCTGTATCGTCGGAACCGTTCCCCAAGCGCGTGGTGGTATTCTCGCCCCACCCCGACGACGACGTCATCTCGATGGGCGGTACCTTTATCCGCCTCGTGCAGCAGGGACACGACGTACACGTAGCCTACGAAACTTCGGGCAACGTGGCCGTACACGACGACGTCGTGCTGCAGAACATCGACACGGCCCGCGAACTGGGCTACGGCAACCACTACGCCGAAGTCGAGAAGATCATCGCCGGCAAGAAGAAGGGCGAACCCGAACCCCGTCCGCTGCTCGACCTCAAGGGCGCCATCCGCCGTGCGGAGGCCCGCGCCGCCGTGCGCTCGTTCGGGCTGAACCCCGACACCAACGCCCATTTCCTCAACCTGCCGTTCTACGAGACGGGCGGCATCAAGAAGGGACTGCTCACGGAGAAGGACATCGAAATCATCGTCAAACTGCTCCGCGAGGTGAAGCCCCACCAGATTTACGCCGCCGGCGACCTCGCCGACCCACGGCACGCACCGTACGGCCATGGAGGCCGTGCTCGGCGCGCTCGACGTGGTGAAGGACGACGAATGGCTCAAGGAGTGCCACCTCTGGCTCTACCGCGGCGCATGGATGGAATGGGATCTCGGCATGGTCGACATGGCGGTGCCCTTGTCGCCCGACGAGCTGATCATGAAGCGTCACGCCATCTACCGCCACCTCTCGCAGAAGGACATCATGCCCTTCCCCGGCAGCGACCCCGCGAATTCTGGCAGCGCGCCGAAGAGCGCACGCAGAACACCGCCAAGCTTTACGACAAGCTCGGCATGGCGGAGTATCAGGCAATCGAGGTATTCGTGAAGATGTTCTGACGAGCCCCCGCAAATGAAAAACAATCAATAACCCAATAATTCAACCATTCAATCTATGCGACTGATTATCGAAGACACGCAGGAAAACGCAGGCCGCTGGGCAGCGCGCTACATCGTAGAGCAAATCAACAAGAAACAGGCGGCCGGAGGCACCTTCGTACTGGGACTGCCTACGGGTTCGACCCGCTGACGACATACAAAGAGCTGATCGCGCTGAACAAAGCCGGGAAGGTATCGTTCAAGGATGTCGTCACGTTCAACATGGACGAATACGTCGGGCTCCCGGAAGAGCATCCCGAAAGCTACCATTCGTTCATGTGGAACACCTTTTTCAACCACGTGGACATCACCCCGGCCAATGTCAACATCCTCAACGGCAACGCCCCCGACCTGCAGAAGGAATGCGACGAATACGAGGAGAAAATCCGCCGCGCAGGGGGCATCGACCTCTTCCTGGGCGGTGTCGGCGAAGACGGGCACCTGGCCTTCAACGAGCCTTTTTCGTCGCTCAACTCGCGTACGCGCGTCAAGACGCTGACTTACGACACGCTCGTCGTGAATTCGCGCTTCTTCGACAACGACGTGAACAAGGTTCCCAAGCAGGCCATGTCGGTAGGCGTCGCCACGGTGCTCGATTCGAAGCAGGTGCTGATCCTCGCGCTCGGCCACAAGAAAGCCCGCGCTCTGCAGCAGTGCGTCGAAGGTCCCTACTCGCATGTCTGCACGATTTCGGCCATGCAGGTACACCCGCACGGAATCGTCGTATGCGACGAACCCGCGACCGTCGAACTGAAAGTCGGCACGTACCGCTATTTCAAGGACATCGAGAAAGAGAACCTGATCTGATAATGCCGGAGCGGCCCTTCGGACGGTCGTACGACCCGTCCGAAACCGTATCCGCACATTTCGGAGGCCCGGATTTCCGGCTGGATTTCGCCCCGGCATCTGGACGCTCCCATACAATAAAATTCCCGTACGGCAAGGCAGTCCGTACGGGGAATTCGTTTGAGCTTACTAATCTCCAAACAGCGCGGCTCAACTTATTTCGTCTGTTTCACCAAAGCGATCGTCGATGCAGAAATAGGTTGGGTCAGCCAAATAATTACAGATTACCTTGAAAACAAGTTTATCTATCGCACCAAACGAGGACAGATCAACTTTACGCCATCCGCTTAATTTTGATTTTCCCGCAACAAGCGTTTCCGTAATACATCCTTTTCCACTCCATCAAGCGATCCCGTGATGCGGACCTGAAAACTGTCGGAGTCGTTCCTGTGAAGTAGTTATAAATCCAAGTTGAGTTAGCTATATAAAGATGATCGACAATCCGCGGCTCCGTCATATCAATAGTCGGATAACCGATTTACATCTCCGTCGGAGAGTTGGAATCATAACACACGGCAAAAGTATCGGTTCCGTTAGCCCCGCCGTCCGCCCAGACAGAGAACTGTTGTTTACTGGTTGCGGTCGCCGCGTTCATATCGTACATCTGCGAGAGTCCGATACCACCCCAGCCGTCATATGCCGAAGCGTAATAGGAATAAAAGCCATATTCCGGTTGGCTGAGGTAAAGAGCTTGCCATCAAAATCGGCAGTCGTGGCGTAAGCTTTGCACAATACACCTTCGGATAGGTATAATCCCCAAGCCCATCAGCGACATTTTGACTTCACCAAGTTTTACCTCTTGACCGGTCACAGCATCGAGCATCCCCTCCGCGGGTTCGAAAGAGATCACATCGTACTCGACGGGCGGCGTCTTCGGGCCGTCATCGTCCGAGCAGGCGGCAAAAATGCAAGCAGCTATAAAAATCCAAACTAAATTTTTCATCACGATTCTATAAATAAAAATTATTCCAAATAAACAAGATCATCGATACAGAAATACGTCGGAGCCCTCTCGTCACTACACTCGACAGAAAAATTATTTTTGTCACCACTCCCAATTTATCCAGTCCCACGGTATTCCAATCTGCAACGATTTTGTTATTCGCAGCAAGGGGGACATCAACTTTTCCGGTCTGGGTTTCACCGTCGAAGCCAATAATCGACACGCTGTAATCACTATAATCACCCTTAAGGTGGAGATAGGTCCACGTATTATTGGCAACACGAACCGAAACAGGAGAAACAGGCGTCGAAAACTCAACTGCAGGATTAAATGTATATCCGGGGCCCATTCCCTTCATATCGTATGCAACCGCAAATTTATTCTGACCGTCATCGACTGTCGTATAAACACTAAATTGATTATCTGTCCCCTCGGTCACCTTATCATGGCAGCCGGATATGGCAAACTTGCACCACGTGTCCCAGACACCGCCGAAATCCGAGAAATACGAGAGGAACGAAGCACTTCCTTCTTTGTAAATCACGCCTTCGAACTCCAACGAGCCGTCTACATCCGTTGCCAGAGTTTTACCCCACAGGTATCCGTCGGAACCAAGTTCCACCTCACTGAAAGATATTGTTTCGAGCTGGGGGGGGGTCGGCATCTTATCGTCGTCCGAGCAGGCGGCAAAAGCAAAAGCGGCAAAGGCCAACAGTAAAAGTTTTTTCATCTTTCGTTTGTTTTATGTGCATAAAATAAAAAAATCCGGTTCCGAACTCCCGGAATCGAACCCCCATTTCATGCAACCGGACGCGCACCTATAAATAAAGCCGCCCTCCTGCAACAAACGCCGACACTGCCGTGTCTCCGTCCGAAGCGCTCCGTTCTCCGCAGAGCTTGCCCGAAAATAAGGATCCTCCCACCGGGAGATGCAAGGCAGGTCTTCTGGCTCGTTCCAGCCGCAACGCCTTCCCAGTCCAAAGACCAGTGGCTAAAAGAGTGTTGCGGCAATCGACGGAACATACAGCAGCGGGAACTGCTGCCGAATTACACGGCATTCCCATTTAATCACACGGGGCCTTGCCCGGCCCTTTGTGAACCATTGCGGTGCAAAGTTAAAAAATAAATTCTTATCTTTGCCCTCGCTAACAAAAATTCAGCAAAAATATGAAGCACGCATACGTATTTCCCGGACAGGGTGCACAGGCGGTCGGTATGGGCAAAGACCTTTACGACAACGTCCCCGAAGCAAAGGAGCTTTTCGAAAAAGCCAATGATATCCTCGGTTTCCGTATCACGGACATCATGTTCGCCGGCACGGACGAAGAACTGAAGCAGACCGCGTCACGCAGCCCGCCGTATTCCTCCACTCGGTGATCATGGCCAAGGCGCTGGGCGTGAAGCCCGATGCCGCCGCCGGACACTCTTGGGCGAATTCTCGGCCCTCGTGGTCGCCGGAGCGCTTTCGTTCGAAGACGGTCTGAAGCTCGTTTCGAAAGCGCGCCATGGCCATGCAGGCCGCCTGCGAAGCGCAGCCCGGAACGATGGCCGCCATTCTCGGTCTGGAAGACAAGGTCGTGGAGGAGATCTGCGCGTCGGTCGACGGCGTGGTCGTCGCCGCCAACTACAACTGCCCCGGCCAGCTCGTGATCTCGGGTGCCGTGGAAGCCGTCGACGCAGCCTGCGAAAAAGCCAAGGCCGCCGGTGCGCGCCGCGCCCTGCGCCTGCCCGTAGGCGGCGCATTCCACTCGCCGCTGATGGAGCCTGCCAAGCAGGAACTGGAAAAGGCGATCAGCGAGGCTCCGTTCCAGACGCCCGTATGCCCGATCTACCAGAATGTCGACGCGAAGCCCTACACGGATCCCGCACAGATCAAGGCCAACCTGATCGCACAGCTGACCGCCCCGTGCGCTGGACCTACATCGTGCGCAACATGCTCTCCGACGGCGTGACGGAATTCACCGAACTCGGCCCCGGCAGCTGTTGCAGGGACTCATCCGCAAAGTGGACCCCAACACAGTCGTGGAATCGAAATCGACGCTGTAAAACAAAAGTTTCGCTTAAAATTAACGCCCTGAAAATCAGGGCGTTAATTTTTTTACCCTCATTTTGAAACAAAATTTATTAAATTTTATTAAAAACTTATTGCATTTATTAAAAATAGTGTATATATTTGCAAAGTTAGTTAAAAATGAGCCTGAAGGATGACATCACTTACCGAATTTTTCAACAAACACGAAGACGACGCCTGAAGGGCATTACGCACAAAACAGCATCATCAAGCGCAACATCATCGCCCACATGGCTGTCAACGGCGAATGCACGCTTTCGGAGCTACCAAAGAGCTTCATATCAGTGTCCCACGATCACCAAACTGGTTCAGGAACTGGTCGACGAGAACATCGTGACGGACTGGGCAAGGTGAAACCCCGGGCGGACGGCGCCCCAACATCTTCGGCCTGGCCAACTCGGCAATCTATTTCGCCGGGGTGAACGTCGGTCGCGACAACATGCGCTTCCTGATCACCGATCTGCAAACAACATCATCAAAGAGGAGAACGACTTCACGTTCGAGCTGCTCGACCGTCCGCAGTGCATCGAGCGCATCTGCCGGGCATCGAGAACTTCATCGCCGCATGCGGCATCGACCGGGGCAAGATTCTGGGCTGGGCGTCTGCATGACGGGCGCGTGAACCCGACACGGGCCGCAGTTACAAATACTTCACGTCCAGCGAACAGTCGCTGCGCGACCTGCTCGAAGAGCGCGTCGGCATCCGCGTACTGCTGAGAACGACACCCGCGCCCGCTGCTATGCGGAATACACCTGCGGCAAATCGAAGGACGAGAGCAACGTGCTGTACCTCCACATGGGCCGCGGCGTGGCCATCGGCATCGTGGTCGACGGACAGCTCTACTACGGCAAGAGCGGCTTCGCCGGCGAGTTCGGCCACATTCCCTTCTTCGACAACGAGATCATCTGCTCGTGCGGCAAAAGGCTGCCTCGAAACCGAGGTTTCGGGCATCGCCATCGAGGACAAGATGTGCCACCTGATCGAGAAGGGCGTCAATACGATCCTCAAGGAGAAGTACGACCAGTAGAAGAGCATCCATATCGACGACATCATCGCCGCGGCGAAGAACGACGACAACCTCTCGATCGAGCTGATCGAGGAGGCCGGCGAAAAAGTCGGCAAGGCCGTGGCCTTCCTTATCAACACGTTCAACCCCGAGACGGTCATCGTCGGCGGCAACATGGCCGCCGCAGGCGACTACATCATGCTGCCCCTCAAGTCGGCGACCAACAAATACTCGCTCAACCTCGTATACAAGGACACCAAATTCCGCGTATCGAAGATGACCGAGAACG
>JBKSUH010000062.1:0-10971 GCA_047233565.1 Alistipes sp. | reverse complement strand
GGGTATTTCTGCACGAGCGTGTCGTCGAGCAGCGTCCGCATGTCGAAGTCGAGGCCCTGCTGCGATGCCGTGAAAAGTTTGAAGTGAAGCGGCGCGTCGAACAGGTCGATCTGGTGGTCTACGGCGTCGAGGTAGGCCTCCAGCGACTCGAAATCGCCGCTCCAGTACTCACCGACGGCGTAGAACTCTTTGCCCCGCGAAGCCCGGACGTTGTGCATGAAGTCGGCGATGAAGGCATTCTTGATGTGTTTGAGCGCGTCGAGGCGCATGCCGTCCGCGTCGAGCGTTTGGGCGATCCATACGCCCCAGCGTTTCATTTCTTCGGTCACTTCGGGATGGTCGAAGTCCACGTCGTTGAAGATCAGGAAATCGTAGTTCCCGTTCTCGCCGTCGACGCCTTCGCTCCACTTATTGCCTTCGCCCTGGATGAGGTAGATGGCCCGTTTGCCGGTCTCGTAAACCTGGTCGGTTCCCGAGAAGTGGTACCAGTGCCATTTGAAGGGAGAATATTTGTCGCCGCGTCCTGGAAAGGAGTATCCCGTCCACCCCTCGACTTCGACGGGCGCGCCGATCACCTGCTCGCGGGTCTCGGGATCAACCTCGCAGGCCATGAATTTCTCGGTATAGTCGGCACCTGTCTTCTGGTTCATCACCGTGTCGAGGTAGACTGCTATCCCGTTCTCGTGGAGCGCCGCGACCGCTTCTTCCAGTTCGTGCCGCGTGCCGTACTTGGTGCGGACGGTGCCTTTCTGGTCGAACTCCCCCAAGTCGTAGAGGTCGTACACGGCGTATCCCTCGTCCTGTTGTTCGTCGGCCTTGTAGGCCGGCGGTATCCAGACCGACGTGATGCCGATGTCGTGCAGGTGTTTGGCATCCTCTTTCAGGTGCACCCATAATTTACCGTCGTTGGGCAGATTCCATTCGAAATACTGCATCATTACTCCGTTTTTCATAAAGCCGATATATGTTTAATGTTTACGCGTTTTCGTTGCAAAGGACATGCTAAACAGGATGAACGCCCCGGGGAAATTCCGGGGCGCTCTCACCTGCAGGCCGGCGGGGGCGTCACTCCTGCCCGACCGGCTGGCGCCGGGGCGCCTTCGTGTCCTGCGAATCGTCCTGGCTCCACTGGAGGTTTTTCTCCGGCGTAGCCTTGCGGATTTCGCTGCTGCGCTGCTTGCTGAGCTTCTTGTCCGCGCTGCGCACCGAAGCCTCCGTGCGGGGTGTGCCCTGCGGTTCGAGTTCGGTGAGCCCGTCGGTTTCGCGTACCTGCTGGCGCGGATTTTCGACATACAGCCACTCTTCGCCCAGGCCGATGCTTTCGCCTTCGTTCCACGGCCCGCGGGCATCCTCGCCCATCGAGTGGTTGGAGTAGATATTGCTGTAGCGGGGGTCGCTTTGCAGCACACCGGGCGGGAAATTGGGCTGGATGGTGTCCAGTGCCGCCTCGAACTGCTGGAAATGCGCCACTTCGCGTGTCATCAGGAAATTGAGTGTCGCGAGCACGTCCTTGTCGTCGGTGAACTGCATCAGGTATTCGTAGACGATCTTGGCACGCGATTCGGCGGCGATGTCCGAGCGCAGGTCGACCGTCAGGTCGCTGTTGGCATTGACATAGGAGCCTTGCCAGGGGACGCCGTTGCTGTCGGTGAGGCGCGGCCCGCCGCCCGTCAGCACGCCGAACTGTGGGTTGACCGAAAAGGCCGAATGGATGAAGTCGTCCTTCGAAATGCCTTCGCCGAAGACGTCGTTTCGCTCGGCCGCATCTTTGAGGTTGCCGTTTACGCCTGCGAGGAGCATCTGGATCGTGGCCCCGACGATTTCGAGGTGCCCCAGCTCTTCGGTGGCGATATCCATCAGCATATCGTACTTGTCCGGATAGGGGTTATGGCAGGCGAAGGCCTGCACGAAATACTGCATCGCAGCTTTCAACTCGCCGTTACCGCCGCCGAATTGTTCGAGCAGCAGCCGTGCGAAGCGGGGATCGGGTTTCGATACCCGCGCTTTGAACTGGAGTTCTTTGGAATGGTAAAACATATATTCGCTGTATTAAGTTGAACATGCCGGAAGCCGGCCTGACTATTGTTTCTGCTTGAGACTCTCCTCGTTCATGCGGCTTCCGATGCTCTGTTCCCTGTCGGAACCTTTCTCTTCCCAGTACGAACCCGTCTTGGAGCCGTATTGCGACGAATTCTCCGGCTGCTGCCGCTGGTAGGAACTCCCTTGGTTACCGCCGGCGTGCATGCCGCTGTTGTCGCCGCTGTTGCTCCGGCTGTCCAGATCGTTCGTGTTGGCGTTGGTTCTCGGATTGTTCTGCATTTCGTTTTCCTGCTCACGGCTCTCGCCGTACATGTTGTCATTCTTATTCATAATCGTAATTTTTAATGATTCGGTTTAATAGGTGATTTGGTGGCCGATCCGTCGTGCCCTTCGGTCTTGACGACCTTGTTGTAAAGCCCCATGATCAGCAGCGGGGCGGCCCACTGTCCGACCAGCAGCGCGGTGGATTTCCGGCCGCGGCACATCATGCAGGCGGAGGCTGCCAATGCGCTCAGCCCGGCACACAGATAGACCATCGAGGGAATTTTGGACGTCTTTTTTCTACGGCAACGGTAACCTTGCCTTCTTGTGATTTGTCGTTTGTCATGATTGTACGGGTTTAAAAACCGGAGCAGTTTCCTGCTCCGGACGCAATTAACACACACACGACGATCCTTAGTAGATCGTTATCTTGACGATTCCGTCGACGGCGGGAACCGGGTAGGTGTCGCCGACTGCGCTGATGGCCTTGTCTTCGGGCATCAGCGTTCCGCCGAATACGGACTGGGCATTGCCGGCGCCGGGATACTGGCTTACGGCCGTACCGTCGTCGAGCAGGACGGTCTTGCTCGTTATGTCGCCTTTGGTCAGGGCATTGAGTTCGGGGCCGTTTGCAAAGAACCAGTCGTTGGAATAACCGAACATCGTTGCGAACGCCACTTTTTCGTTGGCCGCAGCCTCATAGGTGCATTCCATGCTCTTGCCCGGCAGGACGGTGTCCGTAAGCGTGTAGATCTTGCGTACCTGCGGGACTTTTTCGAGCGAAGCTTTCAGCTGCGACGGATCGCCGCGCTGTGCGAGCGCTGCAAGACCCAGCTGCGCATCTTTCTGTCCCAACTGGTAGATCGGGTTGGTGTTGCCCGTGTAAACCACTACGATGGCGCCGTGCAGCGTGGTAATGATTCCCGTTTGGTCGGCGACAAGCGATTTGAGGGGGTCGACATTGCCTGCTTCGGCCAGCTTGGTCAGCTCCACGCCCGATTTCTGATCGACGTTGAAGAACGGTTTGTCCATCACCAGGTCGCCGTCGAGCAGGTTCGATACGACGAATACACCGCCCGAGAACGGGGTCTCATTCGCCGTGCCGGCAGAAATATTGGAGATCGTACAGGTGAACAGCGACTGTGCGGCATCGAAGGTCAGGCTCACTTGGAGCAGGCTCGATGCGGCCAGATAGTTGTGTCCTTCGGAGTCCGTGCCCTTCACTTCGGTTACCACGCCGGCCTGGGCTACGCCCGGATGATTGACATCGGGGCCGGGCTGTTCGTTTACGCGGGTTCCGTTGTCCCAGAGTTTCACGGCATCGGCAATGATGCCGGTATAAGGTACTCCCGAATCGTTGAAGAGCTGGATGCCCGGATTCTCTGGGGCGAAGAACAGGTCGTTGGAATTGGAATACATAGTGGCGAACATCAGGCGCTGCCCTTTGGCTGCGTGGAATGTGAACGACGTCGTTTGCCCGGGGGCCACGGCGGCGAACGTGCCGCTCTGAACGTAATTCTTCGTCGGGATGACGTTTTCGAACTTGATCGTCGGCTTCGTGCCGGGAGCGCTGTTGTCGTCATCGTCGTCGCAGGCGGTAAAAGCGAATCCTGCGAAAAGCAACGCCGCAGCGAATGCGGTGCAAAAGTACTTTTTTTTCATAGTGGAATTGATAATTAAATAAAGTTAACAATCGGTTAAACCATAAGTGTTTTTTATATTAAGGTATGTGCTCGTATTTGTTGTCCGGCACCCTTTACAGTGCAGTTCCGTGCATCATTTATGCCATGAAAAATACTTTTGGATGGATTGGAAAAGCGGGAGGATGGATATTCCTGCAAAACACGCAGTAAGGCGGGGATGGATTTTTTTTCGACCTCGTCCGCCGGGGTAAAACCTTCTTCCTGCGGTGGTTCGGGCGCTGTTTCGGCAGATTTTTTGCGGATTCGGGATTGTGTCCGCCACTCCCGGCCGGAGGCTCCGGGTGAAATAACCACACAAACGGGACTGCGATGACAAAAACCTTTTGAACCTTCAACGGGAGGAGGCCACCTTGTGCGAAGTCTACCGCCGGCTGGCCGAACTGGAAAAAGACCCGGTTCGCCGGCAGACCCTGGTGCGTATCATGCACGACGAAAGACGGCATTGCGCGATCCTGAAGCGCAGGACGGGACGCGAAATGGCTCCCGATCCGAAACGGGTTTTCTGGTATGTGTGGATAATGCGGGTGCTGGGGCCGGCTTTTGTCGTCCGGCAGATGGAGCTGTGTGAAAAAGGCACGGAGGCGAGTTATTCCCTGTATGCCGAGCGGGAGGAGTTCATTCGGATCGCTTCGGAGGAAAAGCGCCACGGGGAGGATCTGACCAACCTGGCCGGCGGAATGCGGCTGTCCTATATGAGTTCGGTGGTATTGGGCCTGAACGACGCTCTGGTCGAATTCACGGGGGCGCTGGCCGGGTTCACGCTTGCGCTGAACGAACCGCGGCTCGTGGCGCTTACGGGCAGCATCACAGGTGTCGCCGCCGCCCTTTCGATGGCCGCTTCCGAATACCTTTCGACCAAATCGGACGCTACGGGGGAGAAACATCCGCTGCGGGCCGCCCTCTGTACCGGAACCGCCTACCTCGTGACGGTCGCCATTCTGATAATTCCCTATCTGCTTTTTTCGAATGCCGTCATGGCATTGAGCGTCATGCTTCTGGCCGCATTGACCGTGATAGCCCTGTTCAATTACTATTACGCCGTGGTGCGCAGCGAAAGTTTCAGGCAGCGTTTTTTTGAAATGGCGCTTCTGAGTTTCGGCATCGCCGGGATCAGTTTTCTGATCGGCTACGGGCTCAAATATTTTACGGGTGCGGACGTATGAGGCGGCCCCGCAGTCCGTTCGTGCTGTCCGGCAGGCCGGATCCGGACATGCGGCGGCTTGGGCGTCCCCTGAAAAACTGATTCTCAGCATGAAAAATATTTTTCGAACAATTTCACCTCAATGGAATACCATTTGCAGGTATTCCGGTATCATTCATCACTTAAATTCTTTATATTATGAAAAAATTTTTACTCGTCGCAGCTGCGGTATTTGCTTTGCCGTGAACGCTGCTCCCAGAAGGTGGATTTCGGTAAACTGCCGAAGAATTCGCAGGAATTCATTCAGAAAAATTTCCCCGGCGAAAAGGTGAAGGCCGTGGAGATGGACCGCGAGGCGTCGTGGGACAAGTACACCGTCTACTTCAACAGCGGCAACCAAGTCTCTTTCGAGGGCGGCAGCGGCGATTGCTCGCAGATCATCATGAAGAACGGTTCGGTTCCCATGTCGGTGGTTCCCGCCAAGATCAAGACCTATGCGGGCAACAACTATGCGGGGCAGCGGATCGTCATGATGGAGACGACGCCGACGGCTACAAGGTGGCCCTCGCGGACAAGACGGTACTCGATTTCGATAAGGACGGCAACTTTACGAAAGCTACGAAATAGTTTTTGCCGTATGAAAAGCGCAGGGGCGACCGTCGTCATGCTCCCTGCGTTTTTATGTCTCGAACGGGCCGTGCAGGTCCGAATTGTAATCCTATCATGCCATGTGTTATCATATTTTCCTCGCTGCCGGGCCTGAGGAACTTGCCCGGCATTTCGGCCGGAAGGCCGATCTGATCCGTAATCTCCGCCCGCCCGTCCGTGCCTGCGCGTTTTCGCACCTCCCCTATCCGGTCCTGACCGGGGACGAACAGATCCAGTATTCCCGGTGGGGGCTGATTCCCTATTGGCTGCGCAGACCGGAGGATGTCGTGACGGTCCGCAACCAGACGGTCAACGCCCGTGCGGAAACCATTTTCGAAAACGCGTCGTTCCGGGTTCCGATCCGTCAGAGACGGTGTCTGGTTCCCGTGAGCGGATTCTACGGATGGCGCCATGAACAGCATCGGAAAATCCCCTTGTACGTGACCCTGAAGGAGCGTCCTTCTTCTCATTGGCCGGGATTTACGATCGCTGGTACTGCCGTGCGACCGCTGCGTGGACGACGACATTCTCGATAATCACTACCGAAGCCAATCCGTTGATGCGCTACGTCAACAACGCCAACGGCCGGATGCCCGTCATTCTCCGTCCCGACGATGAGAGCCGCTGGCTCAGTCCCGCGCTGTCCGATGCGCAGATCGCCGCCCTGCTCAAATCTTATCCGGAGCAGGAGCTGCACAGCGAACCCGTGCGGTGCGACTTCATGCACGAAGTCGCTGCCGATCCGGCATACTCGTACCGGCTTAGGCGGGCGCAGAAAAGGAAGTCCGAAGACTTCCCTTTCTGTTGCCGGGACTGCCGGGTCATACTTTCTCCTTGATCCGGTTCGCCGCCTGCGTCGCCGTCTCTTTTACCTTGTGGGCGGCTTTGGTCATGCCCTCTTTGGTGGCATTCTTGACTTTTGTGCCGGCCTCTTCGATTTTGCCGGCCATCTTGTGAACGCCCGTTCGGGCTTCGTTCTTCGCTTCGATGGCCGCCTCTTCGGCGTCATCCTTCAGCTTCTGCATGTTTTCCTGCAGGTTGTGTCTGGCCTTCTGGCCGTGTTCTTCTACCTTGTGAACCGCTTTTTCGGCGTGCTCCCGGTAGGTTTCATTCTCTTTAGTCGAATACTTTTCCATAATTACATTGTTTTAACGGTTTTGTGCCGTGTGAACAGCGATACGATCCACAGCAGGACGATGGCGCCGATGACGGAGGAGAGGAAAGTCCCCCAGGTGCCCGTCGGCACCCATCCGAACAGCGAAACGAGCCAGCCGCCCAGAATGCCGCCGACAAGGCCGACGATCAGATTGACCAGCAATCCGGAGCCGCTGCCTTTGAAGATCAGGCTGGCGATCCATCCGGCCGCCAGGCCGATGAGTAAATACCATAAGAAATACATATGTTTTTTAATTTTGGTTGACAATCAGGATAATACAAATTCTGTACCCGGGAGGATGAACGGCCCGGAAATTATTCGCGGTATGCGATAATGGCCGAAGAGGGCGCTATCCGGACAATGCCCCCGGGCATGCGGTCGCGGCTGCCGGGATCGATCCGGCCGTCGCGGCAGACTACGGTCCAGTCCGCTTCGGGAATGTGGAACTCGGCCTGGTGGCGGTTGCCGTTATAGGCCACAAGAATCTCTTTCCACGCATCGCCGTTCGCATATTCGCCCAGCGTATAGGCGATCACTCCCGAGTCGCCCGTGTCGAGGAAATGAAGCCCCTGCTGCAGCCCTTCTGCCGTCGGGATACGGAATGCCGGATGGGCTTTCCGGAGTGCGATCAGTCCCCGGACATAATCGAACAGATCCCGGTTTTTGGCTTTCAGGGCCCAGTCGATCCGGTTGACGGCGTCGGGCGAACGGAAACTGTTCGGTTCCCCCTGTTTGTCCTGCATCATCTCTTCGCCGGCGCGGATGAAAGGAACCCCCTGTGCCGTGAGCAAAATCGTGTGTATCAGTTTGTCGATAGGCGGCAGCTCGTCGTCGGCATGGTCGCCCTTGACGGAAAGTCTCAGTTTGTCGATCACCGTGTAGCCGTCGTGGCTGGCGACGAAATTGACCGCTTGGGACGGGGCGGCCGCGTAGGGCACGGAGCTGTATAACAGGCCGTTATAATCCACTTGCGGATGCTGCGTGGCGCCCGCGATCCCGAATTTTACGGGCTCGTAATGCCCGACGATATTCCCGGAGGCATACCCGGCGGCCTGTTCGTCGAACGTGCTGCCGCGCACGGCGTCGCGGAAATCGTCGCAGAAAACGGCGATGCCCTCCATTTGGCCGACATGATCCCGCACGGCCCGTTTTTCCGGAGGCAGGGGCGAGTCGGCCGCAAGCCAGCCTTCGCCGTATATAAAGATCGTCGGGTCGATCTTCGACAGTTCTTCCCGGATGCGGTTCATCGTTTCGATGTCGTGTATTCCCATCAGGTCGAACCGGAAGCCGTCGATATGGTACTCCTTCGCCCAGAATTTGACGGACTCGACGATGTAGTGCCGCACCATCGCGCGCCCGAAGCCGTTTCGTTGCCGCAGCCGGAGGCGTCGGAATAGAGCCGTCGGCGTTGTGGCGGTAAAAGTAGCCGGGGACGGTAAGGTTGAAATTCGAATGCTCCACCGAGGCCGTGTGGTTGTAGACCACGTCGAGAACGATGCGCATGCCGTTCCGGTGCAGGCTTTGCACCATTTGCTTGAACTCCCGGATGCGTGCCGCGGGGTCGGCCGGATCGGTGGAGTAACTGCCTTCCGGAACGTTGTAGTTCTTCGGGTCGTATCCCCAGTTGTAGGTCTTGTCCGCCAGCCTCGTCTCGTCCACCGTCGCATAGTCGAAGGAGGGGAGGATGTGTATATGCGTTACGCCCAGTTCCTTGAGATGATCCAGACCGGATGCCTGCCCTTCGGGGGTTTTGGTGCCGGTTTCGGTCAGGGCCAGAAATTTGCCCTTGTTGCGGATTCCGGAATCCGGGGCGATGCTGAAATCGCGGTGGTGCAGTTCGTAGAGAATAATGTCGGAATACATTTTCAATTCGGGCGCACGATCCGATTCCCAGCCTTCCGGATTGGTCTGGTTCCAGTCGATCACGGCCGCCCGGTCGCCGTTTATGCCGACCGCCTTCGCCCAGATGCCGGGTGTTTCGGCCAGCCATTTCCCCTCTTTTTCTATCTGGAAGGTGTAGAAAGTCCCTTTCAGATCGCGCTCCGCGGCGACGCGCCATGTCCCGTCGTCGAGGGCCGCATCTCCAGCCGCTCCTCCGGTTCCCCGCCTTCGCCCGAAGCGTAGAGGTTCAGCCGGACCTTGTCGGCCGTGGGCGCCCAAAGTGTAAAGACGGAACGCTGGGGAGTGTACGCCAGCTCAGATCGCTCCCGTAATAACAGGGATATTTGTCGAACGCATCCGGCTGGCCGGTCGCGGGACGGTTTTGCTGAGTCGTCATGGGATGTTTTTAGGAGTTCTGAATTTGCGTACCGTCTGCGGCTGCCGGTTCGCCGCCGGCTTTTCCGCGTCGTCTGATGCACGAGCAGCGTGCGTGTCGGGAAGGCGAAATTGAGCCCGGCCTTGTTGAAGGCGGCCAGTATGGCCAGGTTCATGTCCGAGGTCACTTTCAGAATATCCCCCTGTTTTTCGATGTAATAGTAAAATGTGATGACCAGCGCCGAATCGGTGTAGTCCGAAAAGTAGGCCGTTATGTCCGACGGATTTTCGGAAACGTCCTTTACCTTCGCCGGGAGGCCCCTCAAAATATCCAGCGCCTCGTTCATCTTGTCTGCGCCGGTGTCGTAGGTCAGCCCCACCTTAACCATGGCGCGGCGCATCGGTTCCGACGAGATGTTGACGATCGAGGCGTCCGTAATTTTGTAATTCGGATAACTGGTGATGCGCCGGTCGTAACCCATGATTCGCGTACTGCGCATGCCCACGTCGATCACGGTTCCCTCCAGTCCGTTCACGTTGATCGTGCCGCCGATGCCGAAAGGCTTGTCCGTAAAGATGGTGAATGCGCCGAAGATGTTCTTCACCGTGTCCTGCGCGGCCAGCGCGAAGGCGATGCCGCCGATGCCCAGCGTACCCCACAACGCATTGATGTCGACACCCACGTTGCTCAGGGCCGTTACCAGACCGATGATCCAGATCAGGACCAGAATCGTCCGCCTGACCACCGGCATCATTTTCACCGCATGGCCGTCCGACCTTTGTCCCCAGTACTGCTGGAGCAGGGCCGTGGAGAGACGTGCGAGGACCCACGTTATGTCCAGTATGATCAGTATGCTGTAGGCATTGTCGACGTATTTTACCAGATGATCCGGGTAGACCAGCCGATGGATGGCGATCCAGATGCCCAGCAGCATCACGGCGAATTTCAGGGGCGACTCCAGGGAATAGTATATGATGTCGTCCACCCGGTTGTTTGTGCGGCCGATAAAGGGTTTTATAACCTTCCTGCCCAGCAGGGACAGTAGTTTCACGACGATAAACGCTCCTGCTATGATGAGTAGGGAGACGATCCATGTCTGGACGCTGTTTCCCCAGATTTCGTAATTTAACATTTTTCGGCTGTTTTTTAATTATACATTTGTTATTTGTGTTTCCTCTTTTGCCATCCGGTTTTTAACATCGGCGCATAATGCACGGTTTTTTTCTTATCCCGGCTTTCAAATTCTATGCCTTTGGAGAAGAATTTGCACGATCCCGAAATGAAAAATCAGGTTGAGGATGAAGATGATAGTGCATAAATCCAGGAAGAAGGCGGTGCGTATCACCGTCGCGGGATTCCTTGCCGGGATCGCCGGCGGCCTTATCCTGTACTGTGTCCGCGATGTCGTTCTGGGATGGTGTTTCGTGGCGACGGCGGGTTTTACCCTGTTGTACGGTATCGGCTCGCTGTACGACCGCCGGCCTTATATCGTACTTACCGAAGACGGCATTACCGAGATGTTCACGATACGCGGGCAGATCGAATGGGAGGCCATCCGTTATGCGGACGACTTCTATTTCCGGGGGCAATACTGGGTGCGGTTGCTGCTCGAGAGCAATTACAAGCCGCAGCTCATACGGCCGGCCTGGTTCTGGCGCTTCGACCGCCTTTACGAATCGAAAGGCGTAAAGGCGGTCTATCTGCGCACGATGGGGCTGGAGATCGATTCCATGCAACTGGTCGCCCTGATCCGGCGGATGAAGGA
>JBKSUH010000061.1:0-11199 GCA_047233565.1 Alistipes sp. | reverse complement strand
GGCATCCTCTTCGGGCATGTCGGCACAGTTGAGGTGCGAGAAGACCGAAGCGACCTTGACCTGCGGGGTTTCCGCCAGCGCCTTGCACAGCGCCCCGACTTCGTCGTCCATGAAGCCCAACCGGTGCATACCCGTGTCGAGCTTGATATGGATCGGGTAACGGCTCTCGCCCGCATGCACCACGGCCCCGGCGAAGGCTCGGAGCGAATGAAGGCTGTATATCTCGGGTTCGAGGCGGTTGGCGATCATCTGATCGAAACTGTCGGCATCGGCGTTGAGCACCACGACGGGCATCGAAATGCCCCGCTCCCGCAACAGTACCCCCTCGTCGGCGAACGCCACGGCCAGGTAATCGACGCCCTGGTGCTGCAAGAGCTGCGCGACTTCGAAATCGCCGGCACCGTACGAACCGGCCTTGACCATCGCCACGAGCTTCGTACCGAAGCTGAGCTTCGAACGGAAGAAATTAAGGTTGTGCGTCATAGCGTCGAGGTCGACCTCCAGCACTGTCGTATGGCTGCGGCGCGCGAGGGCGTGCGCCAATTTCTCGAAACGGAAATCGCGGGCGCCTTTCAGCAGGATGGCACGCCCGGCCACGGCGTCGCGGTTGATGCGCGCGACGCATTCGTCGGTAGCCGTAAAGAACTCCTTGTCGCAGGCGAACAGCGCGGCATAGCGTTTCAGGCGGGGACCGATACCGATCAGGAAATCGATTCCGGCACGTGCGACCATCCCCGCGACACGGCCGTAGAGTTCGTCGTCGGAAAGCCCGCTCTGCGAGATATCCGACAGGACGAGCGTACGGCGGCGGTTCAGCGCCACGCCGTGCAGGTAATCGAGTGCCAGCGCCAGCGAATTGAGGTCGAGGTTATAGGCGTCGTTGATCAGGATCGAATCGTTGATGCCCTCCTTCACCTCGAGGCGCATGGGCAACGTAGGCGCCGAAGCGAACGACGGCGCGGGATAGTGCATCGCGGCGCAGAACGCCTCGACGATCTGGGCATTGCGGCGCGACGCGGCGTTGCCGATGACCGATTCGGGCACCTCGGGGAATGCCGCGGCATCGAAGGGTTTGCGGTCGGCGAAACGCGCCGCGACCATGCCCCCCAGCGGTTCATAATAGCTGTGGTAGACGATTTTCGAAGCATTGCGGGCCAGCACCATCTTCTCGTCGCACTTCTGCTCGAGATTGAGGAAATTCTCCTGATGGGCGTCGCCGATCGAAGTGAAGATCACCGCGTCGGGGCGGATGATGCGTTCGAGCCGCTCCATCTCGCCGGGCTTCGAGATGCCCGCTTCGAAAATCGCCAGCTCCTCGTCGCCCTCCAGCATCAGCACCGAAAGCGGTACGCCCAGCTGCGAATTGTAACTCTTCGGCGAACGGTAATATTTCATGCCTTCGGGCAGCTCCTCGGCGATCCACTCCTTGATGACGGTCTTGCCGTTCGAGCCCGTGGATGCCGACCACCGTACCCCGGAACTGCGCCCGGTGATAGGCCGCCAGCCGCTGAAGGGCTTCGATGGCGTTGTCCACCTGCACGAAACCGCACTCCCCGGTGCACGAGGAGGCTTCGACACCCCGCTCGACGAGGAACGCACGCACGCCCCGGCTCTGCATGCCGGCGATGAAATCATGCGAATCGTGGTTCGCGCCGCGCATGGCGACGAACATCGGGCGGCACCCCAGCTCGCACGAAAGCGAACGGCTGTCGGTAACGACCGACCGCACCTCGGAATCGCAGCCCGAAAACTTTCCGCCGCAAATGGCGGCAATACGTGAAAGTCTGTAATTCATCCTCTTATCATTTTTCCGTTCCGTCCGCCCTGCGGTCTGTAGGCATCTGCCCCGCATTCGGCCGGAACGCCGCGAAAATCGTCAGTCCATCTTAAAAGTCACGATCGTAATGCCCGCCCCGCCGCGGTCGGCATGCTCGTCCTTGGCGCTTTCGACCTCAGGGACCGTGCGCAGATAGCGGCGGATCTCCTCCTTCAAGGCCCCCGTACCCTTGCCGTGGAGAATCGAAACCGACCCCACGCCCACCATCAAGGCGTCATCGACGAAATCCTGCACGGCGTCCAGCGCTTCGGCGGCGCGCATGCCCCGCACGTCGATATGGTCCCTGAAATTGAGTTTGCGGGCCGAAATATCGACCGAGACCACCGTACGGGCCGTCTGCGGGCGCGCGCTTCGCGGAACTCGCTGTTCGACACCACGGTCAGCAGTTTCTTGTCTACCGTAGTAAGTATCTGACCGAAGGCGACCTGCACTTTCTTCCCTTGACCGACTGCACCACGCCGACCATATCCTGCCCGGCCATGCGGACCTTGGAACCGGGTTCGACCTCGCGGGGTTTGGGCGGTTCGGGGCGGCGGCCGCCGCCTGCGCTTCGCCGCGCTGGGTTTTGCGCTCGATGCGCCGCTGGCGGCGGCGTTCGATGCGCTCGATCTCACGGGCCACCTGCGCGTCCTTCTCGGCCGTATCGGTCTTCGTCACCGCGTCGCGGAAATCGTCCAGTTCGCGGCGCGCAAGGCGCGTCAGCTCCTTTTCGGCCTGCGCCTCGCGGATCGTCCTGATCGTATTCTCGATCTGCCGGTTGGCATCGGCGATCAGCTGCTGCGCCTCCAGCTTGGCCTTTTTGAGTATCTCCTGCCGCTCGGCCCTGATCTTCGACAGCTGCCCGGCATAGGTCTGCTCCAACTCCTCGACCTTGCGGTCGGTCAAGCGGATGCGGTCGCGCTTCTGTTCCCAGTAATGCTTGTCGCGGGCGATCTCACGCAGCTGCTTCTCGATGTTGATATGGTCGCTGCCGGCCTTCTCGCCCGCCGCGCGGATAATATCCTCCGGGAGCCCGATCTTGCGGGCGATCTCCACGGCGAACGAACTGCCCGGCTTGCCCGTTTCGAGGCGGAACAGCGGGCGGATATTCTGCACGTCGAACATCATGGCGCCATTGGCGATGCCCTCGGTATTCGACGCATAGTATTTGATATTGGCATAGTGGGTCGTGATGACGCCGTAGCACCCTTTGGTCAGCAGGCGTTCGAGGATGGCCTCGGCGATGGCGCCGCCGATGACCGGCTCGGTACCCGACCCGAACTCGTCGATCAGCACCAGCGTCGACGACGAAGCCCCCGCGAGCATGTTCTTCATGTTGAGCAGGTGCGACGAATAGGTAGACAGGTCGTCGTCGATCGACTGCTCGTCGCCGATGTCGATGAAGATCGAACGGAACACGGGCAGTTCCGAAACCTCCGATGCCGGAACGGGGAACCCGCACTGGAACATATACTGCACGAGGCCGGTGGTCTTGAGGCAGACCGACTTGCCACCTGCATTGGGCCCCGAAATGACAAGGATATGCTTGCGGCGGTCGAGCTGCATGTCGAGCGGTACGACCTCGCGCCCCTGCGCCCGCAGGGTTTGCTGCAGGAGCGGGTGGCGGGCATTCTTCAGCACCAGCCGGTCGTCGTCCGAGATGATCGGTTTCACGCAGCCGTTCTGCGATGCCCAGCGTCCCTTGGCACGCAGCATGTCGATCTCGGCCAGGTAGTCGCCCGACGCGGCGATCAGCCCGGCATCGGGGCGCACCGAATCGGTGAACTCCGAGAGGATGCGGACGATCTCGCGCCGCTCGGCATATTCCAGTTCGCGCAGTTCGTTGTTGATCTCCACCACCTCGACCGGCTCGACGTAGAACGTGCGTCCGGTAGCCGACTCATCGTGGATGAAGCCCTGCAGTTTGCGTTTGTTGGCCGCGGCAACCGGAATCACGGCTTTGCCCTCGCGGATCGAAATCTGGGCGTCGGCATCGACGATGCCGGCGTTCTTGGCGGCCGACAGCACGGCCTGCAGGCGTTTGGCGGCCTGTCCCTCGCGTTCGCGGATAGCGCGCCGGATCTCAGCAGACCGGGCGAAGCATTGTCCTTCACGTTGCCGAAACGATCGACGATGGCGTCGATCCGCTGTACGATTTCGGGAAACGCCGCGACGCCGTGGCTGCGGGCGTGAAGCGCCGGATATTGTTCTTCGCGGTTGAGAATGAACGCGACGATGCCGCCGACGACCGTCAGCGCACGATGCAGTGTCACCACTTCCTCGACGTCGAGGAACGAGCCTCGACGCGCAGCTTGGCGACGATATGATCGACGTCGGGATACTCCCCGCCGGGAAATTCGTGTTCCATATCGAGCAGCAGGCGCATCTCGTCGGCCAGCGTCAGCCGCCGGGCGATCTCGCGCGCCGAGGTCGAAAGGTCTCGCCGGCCAGCCGCGCACGGGCGGCACGCATGGTACAGCGCGCCGCAACCTGTTCACGAAGCCGGTCGAAGCCGATCTTCTGCTCGAAGTTTGCAGGATAAATCATCTTTATGTCGGATTGAACGGCTACTGCAGCCGCCTGAGCGAATCGCGCTCAGCATTGGCAGCAGCCTTGGCGGCCTTCTTGTCGGCACGCTCCTTCATCTTTTCGGGGTTGCGCCCGAAAAGCGAGAGGTGGACGTAACGGCCGGGGTATTGTTTGACATCGGCCAGCAGCGCCGCGAGGTTGTCGCTGGCCTTTTCGAGCGAATCGTACAGTTCGGGGTCGCTGATGAGCTTGCCGATCGTGCCTTCGCCCTGCGCGATACGCGCCACGAGGTCGTCGAGGTGCTCCACGGCTTGCGAAAGTTTGCGGGCGAACTGCTCCTCGGTGAGCTGCGAGGTGAAACGATCCACGTCGCCGATGATGCTGTCCACGCGCCCAGCATTCTCGCCGAGCATGTCGGAGAACTTCGAAAGGTTCTCCAGCGCGCTTTTCAGGTTGTTTTTCTCGGCGGAAAGGATCTGCGCCATGTCGCCCGTCACGGAGTTGAGATTGCCGAGCGTCCCGGCGATATTGCCGGCGTTGTCCTCCATCAGCCTGTTGAGGTTGTCGAGCGCACGCGACAGATCGCCAGTGAGCTGCGAGACCTTCTGCTTGAAGAAATCCAGCTCGAACCGGCCACATCCATCAGGTCGCGGTCGCGGCTCGACCGCAGCGTATCACCTTTATGCAGGTAGGTGTCGGCCGTGCCGTAGGTGATTTCGATCGCCTTGGCGCCCATCAGCCCGTTGCTGAAAATCTTGGCTTCCGAATCGGTCGGAATGCGGTACTCGCGTTTGATGGTGAACCGCAGCACGACTTTGTCGCTGCGGGCGGGGTCGAACGACAGGCCCGTCACCGAACCGATCTTGACGCCCTTCATCATGATCGGCGACGCGTTCTGCACGCCGTTGATCTGGTCGTAGGCGGCATAATACTCGACGTTCCGGCTGAAAATGTCGAAACCTTTCAGAAACCGGATTCCGGCCCAGGCAACGCCGATCATCGCCACGGCGAATATTCCGATCTTAACTTCCCTTTTCATATTTCGCTTGTTTTTATTTCACAATTTGCGTACCCCGGCAGCTCACGACGAAGGCGTCGGGGAAAACCTTGCGCACTTCGGCCAGCCGTTTCTGGGCGGCGGCACGGGTATCGTACTCGCCGACGCAATATTTATAACGGAACCGCCCCTCGGCGGTATACTGTTTCACTTTGTTGCGGTAGGATTTGAAACGTGCGGACGAGGTCGGCACGGTCTGCGCGCTAGCCAGCACCTGCACGGTATAACGCAGCGGCCGGGCGGCTTGTTTGGGGGCATCCCCGGCCTTGGCCGGTTTCTGCGCCCCGGACTTGCCCGCAGCCTTCTCCGGCTCCCCTTTTTCCGGGGTGGCGGCCTTCGCGGCAGGCGCATCGGATGCCTTGTCCTGCTTCGCAGGGCGCACGGGCTCCTTCCCGATGACGACCTGCGTTTCGGGCTCTTTACCGGGCTTCGGGGCTGCTGCGGCCTCCTCTTCGGCGCGGCGCGTTTCGAGCACATAGGCCGAATAATCCCTCACGCCTTCGTAAATCGAGCGGGCGATCTCGTCCTGCCCCTTTTCCGATTTCATATAGGCCATCTCCTGGGCGTTGGACATGAAACCGATCTCGGTCAGCACGCCCGGCATGTCGGTGGCATAGAGCACGCGCAGCAGCTGGGGCTTGATGCCCCGCGAATGGCGCCCAGCCTTCAGGTAATTATTCTGAATACAGCGCGCCAGCGCCATGCTGTACTCGCCGTAGGTGAATTGCAGGTTCTGGATATAGGCCCGCACGATGGCCGCCGTCCGCTCGTCCGACATGTCGATCAGGTCTTCGCGGTTGTTCTCGAACAGGGCGTTCTCATTGTAACGCTGCTCCTTGGGGCTTTCGCCCATGATGAGCGTCTCGACACCCCGTGCCGCCGAGGATTTCGCAGCATTGACGTGGATCGAAACGAAGAGGTCGCCGCCGGCCTTGTTGGCGATGTCGGCACGCGCCTGGAGGTCGGTTGCCAGATCGGTGCCCAGCGCCTTGTCCGTCTTGCGGGTATAGACCACCTTCACGCCCGGCATCCCCTCCTCGATGAGCTTCCCGAGTTTGAGCGCCACCTTCAGCGTGAGGTCTTTCTCGTAGACATTGCCGTAGTGCGCCCCGGGGAATTTCCCGCCGTGTCCGGCATCGATGACCACAACTTCGACCCCGTGCGCAATATTCCCGGCCGTGGCACCGTTCATTAGAACGGTAACGGCCGCAAACGCGAATAACAGGAACAGTCGTGTGCGCATATTTAATGGAGTCAAATGTGAGCTTTCTGTAATTTTTTACCTATCTTTGTCGCGCCTAAAAAACCCGGCGGGAGTGCATCGAGGCCCCGATCCAGGCGTTTTTGCCGACATGTCGGCAAAGGTACGAAAAATTATTGGGATTTTGGATAGAATCAGGGTAAAATATCTGTTTTCGGCGGCGGCACTCCTCCTCTTCGCCCAGTTGGTGTTCGGCTCGTCCGTACCCCGGGGAATGCTTGCCTCGGCAGCCGAAGACAGCCTCCGCCAACGCCTGTCCGATTCCCTCCGGATCCATTCCGAAGCCGCGGCCGAAGTGCCGGAAGCTGCGACCCAAAGCCGCCGCGACCGCCGCGAGCAGGCACGCGCCGCCCGCAGAAAGCCCGCCGCCACGCCGAATTCGAAGCCATGTCGCAGGAGGAGCGCGACTCGATGTTCAGTTCGCAGGTCGATTCGCTCATCGCCCGCCGGGCCGACTCGCTGGCCGGCAGGCAGGCCGACACCGTGGCCCGCGACTCGGTCAAGCGGCCGCGCAAGCCCGGCCTTCCTCGACGATCCGATTTCGGGCAAGAACAAGGACTCGCTGGTTTACGACGTCCGCAACAAGATGGTCTACATCTACAACGAAGGCGACGTCACCTATCAGAACAGCAACCTCAAAGCCGACTACATGCAGATCGACATGAACTCCAAGCTGATCCACGCATACGGCAAACCCGACTCGCTCGAAGGCAAGGCCATCGTCACCAAACCCGAATTCTCCGACGGCGGCGAAGCCCCTACAAGATGGATACGATCACCTACAACCTCACCTCGAAGAAGGCCAAGATCAAGGGCGTGGCAACGCAGCAGGGCGACGGCTGGCTGGTCGGCGGGAGCGTGAAGAAGATGCCCGACAACACGGTCAACATCGAAAACGGCAAATACACGACCTGCGACGAGACCGACCACCCGCACTTCTACCTGGCGATGACCAAAGCCAAGGTCATCCCTGGCAAGAAAGTCGTCACGGGGCCGGCTTACCTCGTCATGGAGGACGTGCCGATCTACTTTCTCGGCATCCCCGAGGGTTTCTTCCCGATCAACATGGGGCCAAAATCGGGTCTGCAGATGCCCACCTATGGCGAGGAATACACCAAGGGGTTCTTCCTGCGCGACATGGGTTACTATTTCACGCTGGGCGACTACGCCGACCTGGCCGTGCGCGGCGGGTTCTACACGCTCGGTTCGTGGGAGGCATCGGCCGCATCGCGCTACATCAAACGTTACAAGTACAGCGGCAGTTTCAACATGCAGTACTCGAACATCAAGACGGGCGAAAAAGGCGAACCGGACTATATCAAGCAGAGCAACTTCCGCATCCAGTGGACACACTCCCAGGATCCCAAGGCCAACCCCGGGTCGACCTTCTCGGCATCGGTAAACTTCGCGACCAGCGGTTACAGCAAATATTCGGCGACCAACCTCAACGACATCCTCTCGACGCAGACCAACTCGTCGATCGCCTACTCGAAGAACTGGGCGGGCACACCCTTCTCGCTCTCGGCGAACATGTCCATCTCGCAGAACTCGCAGAACAAGAGCCTCTCGGTGACGCTGCCGACCGTGGTCTTCAACGTCTCGCGCTTCTACCCCTTCAAACGCAAGGAGAAAACCGGCAAGGACCGCTGGTACGAGAAGATTTCGATGCAGTACACGGGTAATGACCAACTCGGTGAGCACCACCGAGGACAAAATATTCTCGAAGGAGACGCTCGACAACATGAAGAACGGCATCGAACACAACATCCCGGTTTCGGCGTCGTTCAACCTCTTCAACTACATCAACATCTCGCCGTCGGCCAACTACAACGAGAAGTGGTATTTCAAAAAGGTCGAGCTGGAATGGAATCCCGTCACCAACAGCGTCGACACGCTGCCGGCGCAGTACGGCTTCTACCGTCTGTACAACTACAACTTCAGCGTCTCGACATCGACGACCGTGTACGGCATGTACGACTTCACCAAAAACGCCGCGACCGCAAGATTCAGGCGATCCGCCATACGATCACGCCGTCGATCGGATTCTCGTACGCCCCGACTTCCGGCGATCCCAAATACGGCTATCAGAGCAACTACCAGTCCGATTCGACCGGTACGTTCCGGCCCCTATTCGCCCTATTCGGTCAATGCCTACGGCGTCCCCAGTTCGGGACGTTCGATGTCGATGAACTTCGCTGTCGCAGAACCTGGAAATGAAGGTGCTGGAGCAAGCGCGACACTCAGGCGTCAAGAAGATCAAACTGATCGACGAGCTGCGGCTCAGCGGTTCGTATAACTTTCTGGCCGACTCGATGGGACTCTCTACCATCCCCATCTCGTTCCGCACCACGCTGTTCGGCAACTTCGGCATCAACCTCTCGGCGACGCTCAACCCTACAGCTGACCCCTGACGAAAACTGTACGACAAGCTCTTCCTTCCGGGACGTATCGAATCGACGGGCTGGTCGTTCGGCTACACTTTCAAATCGCGTCAGGACCGTACGGAACGCGCCATCAACGACATCACGAGCATTCCGCCCGAATACATGAACCCGTTCTACGACCCCTACGGCAACATGGACCCCGCACTGCGAAGGCAGTACATGGCCCAAACCTATTACGACTTCTCGCTGCCGTGGAACTTCGGTTTCAACTACACGGTCAACTACTCCATATCGCGGGGAAACTATCCGCCCAAAGGCTATAAAAGAACATTACGCAGACGATCGGCTTCAACGGCGTCAATCTGACGCCGAAGACGGGCGTCACGTTCCAAGGCGGTTACGACATCAAGCAAAACAAGCTGACGACCTCGTCGGTCTCCATTTCGCGCGACCTGCACTGCTGGCAGATGTCCTTTTCATGGATTCCGTTCGGCTACCACCGCAGCTGGAGTTTCAACATCGGCGTCAAGGCGGCGTCGCTCTCCGACCTCAAATACGACAAGAGTCAGAGTATGTATGACAATATGTACTAAACGTACAAAAAGCCGCCGCCTGAAATGGAAACGCCCTGCCGAGGCAGGGCGTTTCCATATAATGGGGTGTCCGCACAATCGGGACTGCCCTTCGCGGAGCTAAATTTTCCGGACTTCAGGTTCTCTGCGGTCGATGTAGTTCGGATAGCGGAACTGCGGCATGCCGAGCGCCATGACGGCGCAGATACGGGCGGTCTTGAAGCCCAGCATCCGGTTCAGCCGCCTTTCCCGTCCCGCGCACGGCGGTCAGCACGAATCCCATGTAGACCTGACTCACACCGAGCGATTCGGCCGTCAGCGAGGCGTTCTGATAAGCGAGGTTCGCGTCCTCGGCGCCGAAGCGGCTCTCCTTGGGCGCATGGATGAACAGCACAGCCGTCGCACCCGCAAAATGGTCGACGCCCTGCTCCGCATATTGCGGCGCATCCGTCTGAACGCCGGAATGTAACGGTAAACGCCCGGCAGCAACCGGCTCAGCCAAGGCCGCACGAGCGGGTTAGACAGACGCTTCACGATCCGGCCGAAAACGCCCAGCGTATATTCGACGATTTCGCGCCGCATAGCGGGGTCCGTCACCAGCGTATAACCCAGCTGGCGGGCGTTGGTCGGCGCGCGCGGTCGGCGGCGGCAACGATGCGGTCCAGATACTCCTGCGGCACGGGACGCTGGGAAAGCGCGGTTCGAATGCCGCACGGCGAGCAGCAGTTCGACCTGTTTCGGCGTCGGCAAAGCCAGCATAGCTCGATCGGATGCACCTTTCCGCCGGGAAATCGGCATGTTCGACCGCCCCGTGGGACATGCCGCCGCGCAATGGCCGCAGACGATACAGTTCGGGTTTATGCAGCGTCACCGCAGCCCCGGCCTTCTCCTGAACGAAAATCTGCGACGGGCACACCTTCACACAGCGGCCGCAACGGATGCAGCTCGAACCATCCACACGGATCGTATCCATATCTTCCGAAATTTTAAGTACCTTTGTCATCAATTACAAACCGCCATGTATCCTGTCCTCACAAAACATTTCAGCGAACTCTCCACCCGGGAATACCACCGTATCGTGCAGGCACGCGAGGCCGTCTTCTTCCTCGAACAGCACATCACGGAACCCGATGCCGACGCCATTGACCCGCAGAGCGTATTCATGTGGATGGAGGACGGCGGCCGCGTAGTGGCCTTCCTGCGGATCATCCCGGCGGGGATCGCCTACGCCGAAGCCTCGGTCGGCCGCGTGCTGGTCGATGCTGCATACCGCCGCCGCGGGCTGTGCCGCAGCCTGATGTCCGAAGCGCTGCGCTATATTGCCCGGACATGGGGCCCGCAGCCCATCCGCATCTCGGCACAGGAGCACCTGGCCGGATTTTACGCCACCCTCGGGTTCGCACCGGTCTCGGACACCTATTTCGAAGCAGGTATCCCGCACGTCAAAATGCTCCGCCCGTAGCCCGGCACCCGGGTAAAAAAATTCCGGCGGCGAGAGGTTTCCCCGCGCCGCCGGAACCATACTTATATTAATGGTTCACCGAGACCATCTCTTCGGGGTTGTGCTTGTATTTGAACAC
>JBKSUH010000060.1:0-11209 GCA_047233565.1 Alistipes sp. | reverse complement strand
GTGCCGACCACGCCGGCACCGATGACGAAGACCTTGGCAGGTTTCACCCCCGGTACGCCGCCCAGCAGCTTGCCTTTGCCGCCGCGGGGTTTTTCGAGGAAATAACGCCCTTCCTGCGTGGACATACGGCCTGCGACCTCGGACATCGGGATCAGCAGCGGCAGCGAGCGGTCGGCACGTTCGACGGTCTCGTAGGCGCAGCATACCGCCCCGCTGTCGATCATGGCGCGGGTAAGGGGTTCGCTGCTGGCGAAATGGAAAAACGTGAAGACCAGTTGGTCTTTGCGGATCAGCTTGTACTCGGGGGCGATGGGCTCCTTGACCTTGACGATCATTTCGGCACGGGCATAGACATCCCCGATCGTGGGAAGGATCTCCGCCCCTACCGCCGTATAGGCCTCGTCGGCAAAACCGCTGTTCACACCGGCCGTAGCCTGCACATAAACCGTGTGGCCCCGTTTGACGAGCTCCTGGGCGCCGGAGGGGGTGAGCAACGCGATTCTCGTTGTTCTTGATCTCTTTGGGAATACCGATAATCATGGAATTTTGAAGTTTTAATGGTTTTTCGACCTTTAAGTTACGAATTCCATGTCGAAATCAAAAATCGGCCGTTTTTTACTTACGTCCTAAAATCGGTAAGAGACTGTAAGATAGAACGAACGGGGATAGGCATAGGTAAGGCGCGTCGCATGAGGCGCATAGCAGAGCGTGTCGCCCGAACGGATGCGGCGCACGCGCTGCGACTCGTAAGCGCTGTAAACGGTGTCGCCGTCGCCCAGCAGATTGCGCAGGATCAGCGACGCCGTCAGCCGCGAACGGTCGAACCAGAAGGTTTTGAAAAGCGCGGCGTCGAGGGTAAAGGCGTCGCCGAGCCGTTGCTGGCGGGTGAAGGCGTCGAACATCTCCGCGTCGTGCCGCCCTGACGGGCGATCCGCTCGGTGCGCCGAAGCAGCGACGGTTCGACGTAACGCGCGCCGGCGTACCCCGCCGAAGTTTTGAATCCCCATCCTTTCGGGCCGAAGTAACCCAGTTCGGCGCAGGCCGTCAGCTGCGGCGCGCCGCCGGGCGTGCAACCGTTCAGGTGGCTCACGGCACGGGCGTCCACGACCGAATTATCGACGTCGGAGATCACGGTTATCCGCGGGTTGCGGATGAATTTGTAACGCCCCGCAGATGCGGCGAGCGACAGACTCCAGCGGTAAGAGAGCCGGATGTCGGCGGCGGCTTCGACGCCGCAGGCCATGCGTCCGATCCGCGTCGCAGCCATGTCGCAGAATACGCCCGCCATGTCATCGTAGTAACGACGGGTCTCGACGCCGTCGAACATTGCCAAGAGATAAGCCGAAAACCGCAGGGTCAGCGTTTCGCCCGTACGGCTGTAATTGATTTCGGCGGCATAGCGGCGTTCGGGACAGGGATCGTCGATGACGCGGTTGTTATACTGCGGCTGGTAGAACAGGTCGGCGGCATCGGGCACCGCAGCCCCGGCTGCGGCCGATGCTTCGAGGTAGCTGCGGGGCGAGAAAGCCCACCCCACCAGTGCCTTGACCGTATAGGGCGTGAACCCCATCCGCCGCGAGCGCCCGAGGGACTGCGTCCCGGGGAAGAGCTCTTTCTCGTAATACCCGCGGCGCAGCACGACGGCATCGCCCAGCGCGAGGGCGACGTCGGCACGAAGGCGGTCGGAACGGTACTCGGCCGACAGGCGGACGGTGGCCTCGCGCGTCGAGAGCGCATAGTCGTAGCCGAAACGGTCGCCCTCGCGGACGGTGCGGCCGGGATGGCGCAGGTCGTTTTGCAGGAGGTTGCCGTAGGTGTCGTCGTCCACGAGGTACTGGTCGATGTCGGTGATATGATCCGCCCCCAGCAGGTCGCGCATCTGTTTGTAGCTGCGCGTGCGGGCATGGCGGTAGGAAAAGCCGTAGCGGAGTGTCGGCCGCTCGTCCGGCGCGGTCGTAAATAGGGCGTCGAAACCGAGGTTGCGGATACGTTCGGCACGGTCTTCGAGCGTATAGACGGCATGTCCGCCCGCCATGCGGTTGCGGGCGATCAACTCGTCCCAGCAAACCTGCGTATAGCGCGCGTCGTTCGACCGCCATGCCAGTTCGGTTTCCCGGTCGCCCGTATAGCCGGGCAGGTAACGGTAATTGTCGGGCATGGGCGTACGGGCGTCGTACCACCCCAGGGCGCTGTATTTCCGCACCCCGTATTCGGCCCCGGCAGCCATGTCGAGCCAGGTCGCGGGCGACAGCCGCACGCAGTACGTAGCGGCGGCCAGCGGCACGAGCTCGCGCCGCACGCGCGAATTGCGGACTTTGCCGTCCTGGAAACCCCAGGCCGGATTGTAGAGGTTGTCGCCCGTAAGGCGGAAAGCCTCTTCGACCGAAGAGACGCGTACCCCGGACCGAGGGCGGAACGATGAGCGTCAGGCTCAGGTTGTGATCGTCGCCGAACCGCTTCGCGGCGCGCAGGCTCGCAGTCAGCGCATTGGTGAAGACGCCTTCGACGTGCATGTCGCGCCCCGTACGGGCGTCGAGAGCCGTCGTACCGCTCCAGCCGCGGCCGAGCGGTTCGGTGACGGACAACCGCGTCCCGGCCAGATAGTTGCGGTCCGTAAAACTGACGGCGGCATAGCGCGACGCCTGCGGGTAATCGTCGGCAAAACGGAACAAACGCAGGCCGCCGAGACCGCCCGTCGTGCCGTCTGCCGCGGCAAGACCGCCATAGCGGACTTCATCGGCCCCCAACAGGCGCATCGCCCCGAAATACCGAGACGAAAGCCGTACAACCCCGACCGAGGCGGATTCGTCGCGGTAATTCAGGCCCCGGCGTTTCACGGAGACATAAGGCAGGTTGAAGGCGGTATGTTCGGCATAGAGGTCGGAAGTCGTCTGCACGGCGCGGTAAAACAGCGTCGAGTCGGTCAGCAGAAGCGGCGTACGCTCCTCCTGCCGGGCGGCATAGGGGTAATATTCGTCATCGGGATGCTGGGCCGCGGCACCGCATACGGTGAGCAGACCGAGCAGCAGACAACCGTATTTCGGGATCATGCGCAGCGACTTTTCGGAATACAAATATAACTAATTTTGTTACTTTCCCAATAAAAAACCGAAGTGTTTGCAGCAGCGATGTTCAGACTGATGGTATTTGACGCCGAAAAGGACGGTTCGATAAAAAATAATCAATTTATTATTAGTTTGTTTCAATTTATTTTATTATATTGCTCATAAAGTTAATGAATAGCTTGTATAATATTCACCACCCACTTACACTTATTTCCTATGAAAAAACTTTCAGAATTCAGAAAAAACTTCTTTACAGCCTTTATGGTTGCAGGTAGCGGATTGCTTTCGAGCAATTGCAGTAATGACGATCTGACCGTCGATCGGACAGTTCCGGATGACGTGGTCGCAACAAGATCCAGTGCATTCCATTGGACCTGTCCAGATTCCAAATGCGGATTCGATCTAAATGCGGGTTGGCAAAGTCATTGTGGCAGACCCGGATGTAAAGAAGAATACAGCGATAGTCACGGTATTTTGATTCTCACATTTGCCGATTACATTAAGAACACCGTAGGATTCGACACGGGAGGAGGTGGTGGTGCGGGATTTGATTATAACCGAATCGAATTACCTAATGGAAAATTTCCGAAATTCGCACCGGAGCCGTGGTACGAGACCCCCTGTGCCATGAAGTATTACAACGAACTTAGAAATTCCTCGCAATACAGACTGACACCGGGCTATGCGGAAGCAGTCGAATACGCATGGTATCGGACCGTGCGGATTCTCTATCCTAAATACCACAATTCGACAACCGTAGAAAGAGAATACACAAGATTTCTACTCAACGAAGGGCGAAACTTAACGGGATTTAAAGGTTCGGGGATACTTGATGCCAGCGAAGCCGCCGTGAAAGCGTTTGCGACATGCAGATAATACCACATGAGCTGCTCAATCAATTATGTTGGGCAGTTTATACCGATTAAACCATTCCAACTATGAAAACCATATTAAAACCGCTGTCTATAATTATACTGATTATGGCACTGGCAGGCTGTGCGGCACAAAGAGCGGGAATACCCCGGTAAAAGCACAGCGGAAGAGGTACTTTATACGCAGGCTTTGAAAGCACTGGAAGAGCGGAATTTTATCATTAAAATCGACGAGTTCCATTTTCCGTCGGACAAGGCCCCGGTCAATTCCACGAACAGCTATGTATCCATGCAAGGCAGTCACGCCGTTATCCGGATGTCACAGGATTTTCCATCCCAGATTCCCTCGAACCGGAATACGGAAAGCGATAATGCCGAAATAACGAAAGGTTCAGCCAAAAAGAACGGCGACATACAATTTCATATGCTAATTAAAGGTGCTGAGAAATGGCAGGACAGAGAACTAATAATTATATTATATAAAAATACGAATCAATGCTTTGTTAATATCAATAGAGGACATTCCGGACAAAATATTGTTAATTTCAAAGGATACGTATACCCGCTGGCGACCGAATGACACAAAACCGGGAGACCTTTTCAAAGGGTCTCCCGGTTCGAATAACATAATCGTCGGAATCAGACGGTTTTAAGCACTTCGAGCAGCAGGTCCCAGAATTTGGGAACCGTGGCGATTTCGAGCCGTTCGTCGGGCGAGTGTACGCCGCGCAGGGTCGGGCCGAACGAAACCATTTCCAGTTCGGGGTATTTTTCGAGGAACAGGCCGCACTCCAGTCCGGCATGGATCGCACGGACCTTGGGATCGGCGCCGAACAGCCGTTTGTAGGCATCGACCGTCTTTGCGAGCAGGGCCGACTGCGGGTCGGGCGTCCAGCCCGGATAGCCGTCGGAGTGAGCGACATCGGCCCCGGCCAGCGCAAATACCGATTCGACCATCTGCATTACATAGGTCTTGGCGCTCTCGACGGACGACCGCTGGGACGAGGTGACGACGATGCGGTCGTCCCCACGAATTTGACCGAAGCGAGATTGGTGGAGGTCTCGACCAGCCCCGGCACGGCGAACGACATGGCGATCACGCCGTTGGGCACGCCCACCAGCGAATAGACCAGTCCGAACTGCGTCCGGGCATCGAGCACCTGGTCGACCTCGGGCATCTCGTTGAGCGTAATCTTGAAATTGGGCTCGCGGAAGCGGAATTCGGCTTTCAGGTCGGCGGCAAAAAGGTCGTAGCGTTTGACGAACTCGGACTTGAACCGTGTCGGGACGCCGAAGATGGCGTACGCCTCGCGCGGGATCGCATTGCGCAGGTTGCCGCCGTTGAAATAGCTCAGCTTCAGTTCGAACGACTGCATGCCGTCCCACAAGAGGCGTGCGACGGTCTTGTTGGAATTGACGCGTCCCTTGTCGATGTCGTCGCCCGAGTGCCCGCCCTGCAGGTCGGAAACGTCGACGCGGAAGAAGGAGTAGTTCTTCGGCGCCTCTTCCATCGTATACCGGAACGTGGCGATGGTGTCGATGCCGCCGGCACAGCCGATGAAGATCTCGCCCTCGTCCTCCGAGTCGAGGTTGATGAGGTATTTGCCCGTGAGCATCTCCTCGCCCAGTTCGAAAGCCCCCGTAAGGCCGGTCTCCTCGTCGACCGTAAAGAGCGCCTCGACGGGGCCGTGCTCCACGGCGGGGTCGATCAGGACAGCCAGCGCGGCGGCCATGCCGATACCGCAGTCGGCGCCGAGCGTCGTGCCTTCGGCCCTGACCCACCCGCCGTCGATGCGCGTGCGGATCGGGTCCCGGTCGAAATCGAACTCCACGTCGGAGTTCTTCTCGCAGACCATGTCCATATGCGACTGGAGGATAACCGTCGGACGGTTCTCGAAGCCCGGCGTGGCGGGCTTGCGCATCACCACGTTGCCGATGGCGTCCTTCTTGTATTCGAGATTGTGCTTCCGGGCGAAATCGACCAGAAATTCGATGATCCTGCCCTCCTTCTTCGAGGGGCGCGGAACCCGTGTGATGGCGTCGAACTGCTCCCAGACGATGCGGGGTTCCAGATTGGTAATTGCTGACATATCCTATGATAAATTAAAGTCCGTTCTTCATCCCCGCCGGATTTCCGGAACGTTCTGCGAATCCGGCTCCGCAGAGCGAGGGTATTTTTACAAAGATATTAAAAACAGCGCAATTTTCGGTATCTCAGGTCCTGTTTTTGCAGCGGAAACGCGGCGGGCAAATAAATTTGCTTTTACATGCCGGTTCGATTATCTTTACGCAAAAAACGGAGACCATATGACCGATTTCAGGATAGGACACGGATACGACGTGCATGCGCTGGCGGACGGCCTGCGGCTGGTACTGGGCGGAATCGAGATTCCCCACACGAAAGGATGCGTCGCGCATTCGGACGGCGACGTGGCGATACACGCCGTATGCGACGCGCTGCTGGGCGCCGCGGCGCTGGGCGACATCGGGCTGCACTTCCCCGACACGTCGGACGACTTCGCGGGAATAGATTCGAAAATTCTGCTCCGCAGGGTTGCGGCGCTGCTGCGCGAACGGGGATACGAAATCGGGAATGTCGATTGTACGATCCGGATGCAGCGGCCCAAGCTCCGGCCCCATATCGACGCGATGCGCGCCGCAATGGCCGGTGCAATGGGCGTAGGCGATGACCGGGTGTCGGTCAAAGCTACGACCACAGAGCATCTCGGTTTCGAAGGGCGCGAGGAGGGAGTTTCCGTCTCGGCCGTGGCATTGATCTACAAAAGCTGAGCCAAAACGGCTTGGCGAATAAAAAACGGAGCGGCTTTTCGGGGCCGCTCCGCCTGTTCCGGGATTTTCCGCCGGCGTCAGTCTATCCGCCGGAACTTGGGATCACCGATCCGTTTGTCCCAGAGCCACCCGACATAGCGCATGACGAGGTCGGGAGCCGTCAGCGTCAGCACTGTCTCGCCGGTTGCGGTCGAAACCTCGAAGCCGGCATGATAGGGCGTATCGCCGTCGGCAAAACCGAAGGAGATGCGCCAGCCCCACGCCAAGCGCTCGGCCCGGTAATCGGACAGGGACGGCGAGTCGAAATTGAGCACGTAAAGATACTGCGTGATGCCGCGCTCGGTCGGCAGGTGCACCCCGACGTGGTCGATGAACATGCCGAAAAAGTAATAATCGGTATAGATGCTACGGATCATGCCGCCCGGTACCTCCTGCATACTGTTCGGGAAAAACATGTAGTCGCGCGACTGTACCAGCGAGTCGATCTTCTGCGCATAGAGCTTCGCCCGGTAAGCACGGCGTTCGGGCCGTGTCATGCCGCGGGCTGGGTCTTCATAGACCGTCGTGTGCTCGACGAGCTGCACGGGCTGCTGCTGGACGGGAACCACGGTCGTCTGCGGCACGCTGTCCACGGCCGAAGTGCCCAGCGAAAACTGCGGGGAGGACGGAACCTGCGGAGAGGATGAAGCTTGCGGAGATTGGGTGGCCGCTTGCGGAGACGGTGCAGCCGCTTGCGGAGACTGGGCGGCGACCGGCATCAGCCAGAAAGAGCCGCCGCGCAGAGGAGCGCCCGGCCTGTTTTCAACCGCCGCAGGACAAAAGCCCCCGCCGAAGCGGGGGTTCTGACTGCGGACTGCATTCCTGCGGTTCCGGCACAGCGTCCGGCGTGCGGTCTTCCGCAGGATGCCGCCGGAAACGTTCCGGACTTGCCGGCACGGCGGCGCGGCGCACTGCCCTGCCCTCCGGCGACGGGGTGCGGAACCCCGTCCGGCTTTGCAACCCGGATTTCATACTAATAGAGCTGAGAAATGCTTCCGGGTACTCCACGGGGTTGTACCACGGATTGGTGATCGTCAGGTTGGCGCCGCCCGTACGGGTGAAGATCTCGAAGGTGAAGGTATAGTCGAAGCCGAGAAGAGCGAAGTCGAGAAGGTCACCATCCAGCCTTCGTGGGTCTGCTCGGTCGTATATCCCTGCACGTTGGGAACCGTATAGTTGAGTATCATGACGTAGTAAGGCGGCACGTAGCCTTTGATGTAAGGCAGGCAGATGTCCACCGTGCCGTCCCAGACTCCGACGTTGAAGGCCGGATTCATGATCTGACGCATGGGGCCGGCCGGCTGGCGCTGCATGGTCTGGGGTTGAACTGGAAATTGCGCGAAAGGATGACCGAATCCATCGTTTTCTCAAAACTGGCGATACGGTCCGCACGTCTTTTCTCACGCACCTCGCGGCGCTCTTCTTTGGGCGACAGATTCTTTTCTGTCCGATCACGGTAGCGCCGACTACGCAAAGCAGCAGGCCCACGACGATAATAACTGTTTTTCATAGCACATAAAAGATTTGTACGGCTATGAAGTGCAAAATCGGTGCCTAACTGCTTAGCGTAGTGACTAAAGACCCAGTTTTTTCAGAAATTCGCCCGTATAGCTGCGTGGGGCGCAGGCTATTTCGTGCGGAGTGCCCGCCGCGACGATCTCGCCGCCGGCCGCCCCGCCTTCGGGGCCGATGTCGATGATGTGGTCGGCGACCTTGATCACGTCGAGGTTGTGTTCGATGACGATCACCGTATTGCCGCGGTCGACGAGTTTGTTGAGCACATCGAGCAGCAGGCGGATGTCCTCGAAATGAAGCCCCGTCGTAGGTTCGTCGAGGATGTAGAGCGTACGCCCCGTATCGCGCTTGGACAGCTCGGAGGAGAGCTTGATACGCTGGCTCTCGCCGCCCGAGAGCGTGGTGCAGGGCTGTCCGAGCGTGAGGTAGCCGAGGCCGACCTCCTGGATGGCACGGAGTTTCTGGTGGATGGCAGGGATATTCTCGAAGAACTCCACGGCCATGTTGACCGTCATGTTCAGCACGTCGTCGATATTCTTGCCCTTGTATTTCACTTCGAGCGTCTCGCGGTTGTAACGGTGTCCCCCGCATGCCTTGCAACGCACGTAGACGTCGGGCAGGAAATTCATCTCGATGGTCTGGACGCCCGCGCCGCGGCACTCCTCGCAGCGGCCGCCCTTGACGTTGAACGAGAAGCGCCCCGCCTTGAAGCCGCGGATCTGGGCGTCGGGCGTCATTTCGAACAGTTTGCGGATGTCGGAAAAAACGTTCGAATAGGTCGCCGGGTTGCTGCGCGGCGTACGGCCGATGGGCGACTGGTCGACGACGACCAGTTTGTCGATATGGCTGATGCCTTCGACGCTGTCGTATTCGAGCGGCTGCCCGAAGGAGCGGTAGAGCTCCTTCGAAAGGATCGGGCGCAGCGTCTCGTTGACGAGCGTCGACTTGCCGGAACCGCTGACGCCCGTCACGCAGATGAACTTGCCGAGCGGGAATTCGGCCGTGACGCTCTTGAGGTTGTTGCCCCGCGCCCCGCGGATCACGATGCACTGCCCCGTGCCTTTGCGGAGCGTTTCGGGAATCCCGATACGGCGGCGTCCGGTGAGGTAGTCGGCCGTGATGGAATCGGAACGAGGATGTCGTCGATCGTACCGCGCGGCCATCGATGTTGCCGCCCTTGCGCCCGCGCGGGGTCCACATCGACGATGAATCGGCGGCGCGCATCATGTCTCGTCGTGCTCGACGACGATCACCGAGTTGCCCGCGTCGCGCAACTCCTCGAGCTGCGGATCAGCGCGGTTATCGCCTGATGCAGACCGATCGACGGCTCGTCGAGGATGTAGAGCACGTTGACAGTTTGAGCCGATCTGCGTGGCAGGCGGATGCGCTGGCTCTCGCCGCCCGACAGCGAGCGCGACGACGCGCCAGCGAGAGGTAGCCCAGCCCCACGTCCATCAGGAACGCAGGCGTTCGCGGATCTCCTTGACGATCTCCTGCGCAATCTTCCACTCCTTCTCCGGAGAGCTGTTTCGGGTGGCCCACTCCGAAACTCGGAAATCGACATGGCCGACACTCGGCGATGCTCCGGCGACGCGGAACTGCAGGCTCCTTCCAGGCGCGCCGCCGCAGACCGACATTTGCGGTAGACGAGGAATTGCTCGCGCCATTTCTGGCCGTGTTTGGAGTCTTCGTCTTCGGTACGGCCTATATATTCGGCGACGCCCTCCCACGAGACGAAGTGGTTGCCGCCCGAAGAACTGAACTCCGAAAGGTTGATGGTCAACGGCTCGGAATCGCCGTACAACACCGCATTCAGCCCCGGTTCGGGCAGCGACCCGACGGGGTCGTCGAGCGTGAAGTCGTAACGCCGCCCCAGCATTTCGAGGATGGCGAAAAGCATGTTGTTGCGGTATTTGCCCAGCGGTTCGACGGCACCCTCGCGCAGCGAAAGCCCCATGTCGGGACTGATCTTCCCGACGTCGAAGACGGCTTCCTCGCCCAGCCCGTTGCAATGCGGGCAGGCGCCTTGGGGCGAGTTGAACGAAAAGGTATGCGGCGCGGGGTCTTCGAACGCGATACCCGTCGAGGGGCACATCAGGTGGCGGGAGTAGAAGCGCTGCTGTTCGGTACCGTAGTCGTAGACGGCCATCGTACCCTTGCCCTGACGCATGGACTCCTTGAGCGAGGTCATCACCCGGTCGCGGGCCTCCTCACCGACGACCAGACGGTCGACCACCAGGTCGATGGTGTGTATCTTGTAACGGTCAAGGCGCATACCGGCCGAAATCTCGCGGATCTCGCCGTCGATACGGGCATAGATATACCCCTTTTTAGCCAGCGACTCAAACAGTTCGCGGTAATGCCCCTTGCGGCCTTTGACGATGGGAGCCATCAGGGCGATCTTGCGCCCCGTGAAGCCCGTCATAATGAGCCCGGCGATCTGCTCGTCGGTATAATGCACCATCTCCTCGCCCGTGACGGGTGAATAGGCGCGCGACGCGCGCGCGTACAGCAGACGCAGGAAGTCGTTGATCTCGGTCACGGTACCCACCGTGGAACGGGGATTTTTGTTGGTGGTCTTCTGCTCGATGGCGACCACGGGGCTCAGGCCCGTAATCTTGTCGACATCGGGACGCTCCATCGTCCCCACGAACTGGCGGGCATAGGTAGAAAGCGTCTCCATGTAGCGGCGCTGTCCCTCGGCATAGATCGTGTCGAACGCCAGGGACGACTTACCCGAACCGGAAAGGCCGGTTATGACTACCAGTTTACGGCGCGGGATCTCCAGGTCTATGTTTTTCAGGTTGTGAACCCGGGCCCCCAGTATTTTGATCGTGTCTTCTTTCATCATCGTAGTCAAACGTACCGGAAGCCCCGTTTAGTGTGCGGGCTCTCCGGCGCGAATATCGTACAAAGATAGCGCATACC
>JBKSUH010000059.1:0-11265 GCA_047233565.1 Alistipes sp. | reverse complement strand
CGGAACACATAGTTGTCCTTGATCTTGTTGGCGTCGCGCAGGCAGTCGTTCAGTTGCCGGAACTGTTCGTTGCGTTCGCTGAGCTGGGCATTGACCGCGGAAAGCTGGGCGTTGGTGCGCCGCTGCCTGGCATGTTGCCGCAGGGTATGGATGAGCAGCAGCACGATGATGACGAACAGCCCCATGAAAATGTTGATCATGACGGTCAGGATACGGCTGCGCGAATTGATGCTGTAAACGACGGCCTGATTGATGATCATCTCGGCCTGGCTGGAGTGGAGGATACGGGTGTTGTAATTACAGGCAAGCATGTCGGCCATCGTACACTGGATATAGCGCGCCGCACGCTCCATATCCTGCTGCTCGAACATCAGCAGGGCTAGGTTATAGAGGGAAAGGTACTCCCGGACGGGGTTCGCAGGTCGCACACCGCGGCGCGGGCGAGCCAGTATTTGCGCTGCTCGCGGTCGCCGAGGGTTTCGTATACGTTGGCTATGTTGTACGCCACGCGGCGCCAGTGTCCGCGAACTCTGCCGGGGTTGTAAAGCGGCAGCAGCACATCGAGCGCCTCGTCGCAACGCTGCTGCGACAGCAGGTCGATGGCCCGCAGCTTCTGGCGTGTGACGTACGAGTGTCCGTCGAAGCCGATGCGCACGCGCCGTATCCGGGCGAGTGTCGGCATAGGCCCTGCTGCGGGATTCGGAGGTGTTCTGCGAGGCGAGACGCCCGTAGACGACCATCTGCTGAGTGTAGTAGTTCGCACGCATCCGCTTGGTGATGCCTGCGGTATCGAGCGACCGAATCCGGTCGTAAGCGTCTTCGATGTTGTTGCGGCCGATCAGGACGGATATGTCGCAGGTGGTGGACAGAAACTTCATGTCCCGGCGGCCCGTGTGTTCGGCAGGTCGACATCAGGGCGACGTAACGGGCCGCCGTGTCGATGTTGTAAGATATAGGAATCGAACAGCCGATTGGCCGTCCTCCACCGCATCGTGTCGTCGGACGCGGTGCATAGTTCCTCCGCAGCGAGTCTACTCGCCGTTCGAAACGTACCGCATAGAGGCCCTTACTTTCGATGACCTGATCCAACTGGTCGAGTATCTGTTCGTTATCACTCTCATGACAGGCACAAAGCAGAACCATACAGATCACAAAACGAGGGGGGAGAACATGATCAACTTTTTCATCGACGCTTGTTCAAATATACAAATTTACAAAAAAGACGAATCCCGCACCGTTTTCCGGCGGAGATTCGTCGCACGTTCCGGTCTTCGGCGGCCGGATCAACCGATGATTTCGATCTTCACCTCCCGGCGGATGTCAGCCGCGGGGACCTCTATCACATGGCATTCAGCTTTTCATCGAACACAGGCTTCACGCTGCGGCCGCCGACCTTCGCTCTTTCGATCTTCCCGGCGGCGGGGAGCTGAAGCCGGTAGGCGCGTTTACGACCTGACCTTCGTAAGAGCCTGCGGTGGGACGTACCGTTGGTCGTCACCCGCCCCGTCCGGGTAATTGAGCTGCGTGGTCGCATACGCGCCCTGTTCGTAATCGCGGGTCACCCGTCGTCCTCGTAGAGCGTATAGGTGTTGTCGGCATCGCCGGCCGAGGGGTAGACGCGCATGACGAGCGTCGTGAGCGGTCGAGGCCGGCCGCGGCGTGAGGCTGCATGGGCAGCACCCAGCCTCCCGGACGTAGAGCGGAAACTCTTCGAGCGGCTTGGATATTTCGCACTCCCGGCCGCCGTCGAAGCGTTCGTGGTGAAGAAGTCGTACCAGACATCCTCTCCGGGAACCACACCCGCTGCGAAGCGACCTTGTCGGGGCCCGTGCCGGGCGAGGCGATGGGAGCGGCAAGGCAGGTCCCCGAAAAGGAACTCCTGCTCGTTGCAGTACGCGCGTTCGTCGCCGCCGCATTCGATATACATCGGGCGGTTCAGCGGCACCATCGTCGAATGGGTCTGCCAGACGCTGCTGTAAACGTAGGGCATCAGCTCCGAGCGCATGTGGTACATGCGGCGCATGGCGGCGGCTCGTTCGCCGCTGATCCACGGACGGCGGTCGAGGCGCATCCTGGTCGAGTGCACGCGCAGGGCGGCCGACAGGCTCGAACTGCGTCCAGCGCACGGTAAGTTCGGGATTGGGGTCGCCGCGGAATCCGCCGATGTCGTGCGCCCAGTAGTAGCAGCCCGCATTGCCGCTGGCGGCCGAGCTTGACCTCGAAAGCCAGCATCTCCCAGCTGGCCTGCGCGTCGCCGGGAGAACTGGATGGGATGGCGGTGGTCGCCCACCGGCCCAACGGCTGCAACCCGCGCCGCGCAGTCCTTTCCGCTCCGTTTCGCGGTAGTAAAGTTCGTTGATCCACTGCAACGAGGTGGAACGGTATCCCCGCACCTCGGGATAGAGGTAGTTCTGCTGCCAGTCGAGCCACCAGAAATCGGCGCCCATATCCTCGGAGGCATGGTGCGCATGTTTGAAAAACGTCTCCATGTATTTCCGGTCGCCGAGGTCGAAAAGCAGCGGGTGGGCGGGGTCGGCCCCCATGTCCGCCATAAAGGCGGCGTACATCTCCTCGTGGGGACGTATGCCGTCGTGGGGATGGTCGTTGAGCGACACGGTGACGCCGCGGCGGTGCACCTCGGCGATCAGCGCCCCGGGATCGGGAATGCGTTTGCGCTCCCACGTATAGCCCGTCCAACTGCGGCTGCCGGCATGACCGGTGCCGGTTCGGGCCGTGTAGGTGTGCCAGCCCATGTCGAAGACGAGGTTGTCGAGCGGGAAGTCGTTCTGCTCGTAGCCGTCGATGATCGAGAGGAACTCCTCGGAGGTGTAGTCCCAGTAGCGGCAGTACCAGACGCCGTGGATGTATTTGCGGGTCATCGGAACCCGTCCGCCGATGGCTCCCAGGTCGGCCAGCGCGGCCTTGTAGTCGTTGCCGTAGACGAAGCAGTACTGGTCCTGCACATGGCTGCGGGTGTCGCGCGGGCGGAGCCATCCATCGACCAGCAGGTCGGAGCGTTCGTCGTCGATCACGTACCAGCCGTCGCGGCTCAGCAACCCGTCCTGCATGGGGATTTCACCGGTAACGCGGTCGAGCGTCTCGACCGGGCCGCCAAGGTTGTTGCGGAAAATACAGCGGTTGGTGAACTTCTTCTCCTTGCCGTTGAGCTTGTAGTAGGCCGCAAAGTTATGCAGCCCGAACGGGAATCCGTCGTGTTCGTAGACGATGCGCAGGGCCGAGGTGGAGATCTCGTAGCGGTTCCCGCCCAGCTCCCGCACCCTGAACTCCGACGCGGGGAGCAGGCTGCCCCGGTCGTAAGCGAAATAGGTAGGGTCGTCGATGAATTTGCCGTCGTGTGCGAATTCGAGTCGGAACAGCGTCGGGGTAATGAGCGTCAGGCGGTTCTCGCCGAAAACGAGCGGGTTGCCCGAAGGCTGTGCGACGGCGGAAAACCCGCCGCACAGGAAGAGCAGAAAAATCAGAAAAGGATGTTTCATGATCGGGATATGGTTGAAAAATTCTCCGCACCGTCGGAACGGGCAGTGCGGAGAAACGTGTTTTCATATATGGCCTATTCGTTGCGGATGCTCTCGGTATATACGTTCCCGTAGGGGTCGGAAGCCCTCACCGTGACCGTTCCCCAAGACTCCGACGCGGGTTTGTAGTAGAACATGTGGTCGTTGTTGGATTCGGGTTCGGCCGTCGGGCGATGCTCGGGTTTGGTGTCGCCGAACATGAAGTCGTAAGCGCGGCGATCCATTTCGTACCTGAGGTTCGAATCGGACGGAAGCGTTACCCAGCCGGCATTATCCTCCTGCACCTCGACCGTCCAGGTGGTATGCCAGTTGAAGATGTTCAGGATGAGGCCGTCGCGGTATTTTTCGGAAACCGCCTCGCCGGGGCCGTAGAGGTACATCTGGTATTCGCGCGGGAAAGCAGTGCCCTTATAGTACCAGTTCCTGATCCGGTTGCCCTCGATCTCGTAGACGGCGTAACCGCGGGGGCTGCCGTCGTTGCACAGCTCCTCGCCGTTCCAGTAGGCACCCATCACCGCCCCGAGCGTATTCTCCTCGATGGTTTCGGAGATCGTGGTCGTATAGTTGTTGTGCGAGTGTCCCGAAAGTATCCGGACATTATAGCCGTCGAGCAGGGCGTAAAGCTCCTTGTAATCGGCGACATGGCTCGTGGGACGGTTGCGGCGCGAAGTGGCGATATGCAGGCCGATGATGATGAGCTTGTCCTTGGGGACATATTTCAGATCCTGCTCCAGCCATGCCATCTGTTCGTCCGTGATGTCGGCGGTATAAGAGGACGAGCCGGTGTAGAGCACGTCGTCGAGCACGATGAAATGGCAGTCGCCGATGTTGTAGGAGTAGTACGTGGGGCCGAACGCCGCCTCGAAGCTGGCATCGGCATCGGCATCGACGGTTATGGCTTTATTGTGATCGTGGTTGCCGATGACCTGGAAAACGGGCACGCCGATCTTTCGGATACGCTGCTTGTAAACCTCGTGGAAGGGCATGTTGTCCCAGACCAGGTCGCCCAGCGAAATGCCGTAAACGGGGGCCTCCAGTTCCTGCTGCACGTAAGGGATCAGCAGGGGCAACACCTCCTCGTCGAGCATCGTCACCTCGTCGTCGCGGCCGATCTGCACGTCGGCCAGCGCCAGCAGGGTGAAACGCTTTTTTTTGCCCGTGCGTTCGAGCTTGAAGCTGCGCTGCACGACGTCGTTGTCGCCCATGGCGATCTTCTTGTAGATCTTCGGCATGCCGTTCTCCACCGGAATTTCGTATTCGGCGGGGACGGAGACGAATACGAACGGGGCGTTCCGCTTCACGCGCATCTGGTAGATGCCCTGGGCGTCGGTGGTCGTCACCGTGACGCCGTCGCTCACGACCACGCCCTCGATCGGGCCGGTACCGTCGGTGACACGGCCCACGAGGTTCATGCCGGGCTCGGGGGTGATGTCCACCTTTTCGTAGAGGCCGCCGAGAATCTGGGCGCCTTCGTCCTCGCTGCAAGCCACGAAGCCGGTGGCCAGCAGGAAGACCAACAGATATTTGATGTATTTTATCATTTTTTCGGTTTTTTAAAATTCATATCTTGCCCCGGGGCCCCGGACAGGCGGGATCCCCCGGGATCGCCGGGGATCAGTAACCGGGGTTCTGCTCGATCAGGTTGTTGGCCGAGATCGCCGAGTTGGGGATCGGGAACAGGTTTTTGTTCTTGTCGTTGAGCGGCGTATGATCCCACCAGGATTCCGTCACGAACTTGTCCCAGCGGATCAGATCCGTACGGCGGCGTCCTTCGCCCAGGAATTCGATCATCCATTCGTCGAGCATACGGTATTCGTCGAGGTTGTCGGCCGTCACGGGGTTGGGATCCGCGCCGCCCTCGAAGTTGCGCCCGCGAACCTGGTTGATCAGGCCGGCAGCCGTCTTCTTGTCACCGGCACGCAGCTCGCACTCGGCAAGCATGTAGTAGATCTCCGAGAGGCGGATGACCGGGCAATCGGGATTCCAGCGCAGCAGCTTGTCGTCGAGGTTGGGCTGCGGCGCCTTCACCAGGCGTACGCCCGAATTCTCCTCGCCGTCGGCCATCGTCGAGGTAAGCTCGGCGACGGAATTGTATTTGGTGCCCACTTCCGAGAAACGGGCGACCTGGTCGACCAAGTTGATCACCTTGCCGCTATACTCCTTCTGCCCCAGGCACTGCTGGGAAGGGTTGTTGGGGTTGGTCTGGTCGCCGACGAGGAACATGCCTTCGTATTTGCGGCTACCCAGGTAACGGTAGGGCTTTTTACGCAAGTCCTTGTCGTTGAATTTCTGGTAGGGATTGCCCAGTTTCCACTGCGTGTAGTAGCGTCCCTGGGGATCGAGCGACGGCGTGAGCATGAAACCGTTGTAGCCTGCGGTCTCGATACCGAAATATTCGTAGGATGAATAATGGTAGAAATATTTGAAATACCAGTTCCACTCGACTTTGGAGTTCTCCGAAGGCACCGTCCAGATCACCTCGGGCGAGGTGTTGTTGTCGAAACAGTGGGGGCCGTACCAGGTCTTGTCCAGCTCGTAGGTGCCGTAGACACCGCCGATGATGTCGCGGCAAATCTCTGCGCACTCGTCGAAATGCTCCTCGCCGATGTAGGCCACCGCATTGAAATTGAGCTGGGCCAGCAGCGCCGCGGCGGCAGCCTGCTTGATGTAACCGTCTTCGGAAGCCCCGAGCGTCGTTTTCTTCGACAGGGCGGGAATGGCGTCCTTGAGCAGGGTTTCGATATGGGCGTAGGTCTCGCGCGCCGTGCTGCGGGCGCACAGGTCGTCGTCCACCGAGTAGTAAATGGGCATGCCGCCGAAATAGTCGAGGCCGCGCATGTAGAAGTAGGCCGTGATGGCATTCAGCTGGTTGATGTGGTCGGCCTTGACGGCGTCGTTGAGCCCGATGGCGTTGTAATCGACCCCCTGGAGGTCGGACTTGGCTTCCAGGGCACGCGAAATACCCCCGGTCGTACCGTCGTAGGTATTGACGACGAAGCGGTCGTCGGGCGACCAGGTGTGGTAATGCAGGCGGTAGTACTCGCCGCTGTTATACCAGTCGCTGCCGCGCTTGGGGCACACCATCTCGTCGGTGGTCAGCTCCTGGAGGTACCACCGGTCGGCACCGATGTACCATTTCCAGTGGGTGAAGGGACGGCAAAGCACGGCATAGGTGCTTTCGGGCGAGGTGAAGAACGTATCGGGGGTGACTTCCGAGTAGAACTTCTCGTCGAGGTCGCAGGAAGGCGCGCAGAGGGCGGCAGCCCCGACCGTCACGGCAATTATATGTTTCAGTTTCATAATGGTTCTCGGTTTGGAATTAGAAGTTTAACTGCACGCCCAGCGTAAAACGGGTCGTCTGCGGGTACATCGTCGAGGTGTCGTTGACATACTCGAAACCGGGGTACAGGCCGTTGATGTTGACCTCGGGATTGAGGCCGTTGTAGTCGGTGAATACGGCCACGTCGCGGATGGTCAGGTAAAGTTTCGCAGACTGGATATAACGCGTCCATTTCCGCAGGTTGAACGTATACCCGAGGTTGATGGCGTCGATCTTGAGGAACGAGCCGTCGTCGAGCCAGTAGTCGCAGAGGATCTTCTCGTCCTTGATGTTGCGGTTGCGCGTGTAGGCCGACTTGAGGACGTTGAGCTGCGAATCGTTGGCCAGGCCGTAGTACATGTTCACCTGGCTGAAGACATCGTACCCGAGCCAGCTGCGCAGGAAGATCGACAGATCCCAGTTCTTGTACTTGAACGTGTGATCCCACGAGAGGATGACCTTGGGGATCGCATTGCCCACGAAATGTTTGTTCTCGGCCACGAGGTTCGACGTGCTGCCGTCGGTGGCCGGCACGATCTCGTTGTTCTTGTCGTAGATCAGCCACTTGCCGTTCTCGTCGAGCCCGGCGTACTTGTAGATGAAGTACTGCCCCAGCTCGAGGCCGTTCTGCAGGCGGACTGCCGTACCCGGGTTGCCCGGCGAGGGGAACTTCACTTCGTCGAGGAAGAACCCGTCGTCGCCCATGCTCTTGATCTTGGTCTTGTTATGCGACAGACGCAGGGTCGACGTATAGCGGAAATTCTTGCTGCGGACGATGTCGCCGCCCAATTCGAATTCCCAGCCCTTGTTTTCCAGACTGCCGATGTTCTTCATCACCGTATCGTGCACCATCGGGGCATCGGGGCGTTGACTTCGTAGAGCATGTCATCGACCTTGCGGTGGTAGATGTCGAACTTGCCCCACAGCCGGTCGTCGAACAGCGAGAAGTCCAGACCGAAATTCAGCTCCGATTTCTCCTCCCATTTGAGGTCGGGGTTGACGTTGCGGACCGAACCGTAGCCGGGCTGCCAGATGCCGTTGGTCGGCCACATGTCGTTGGCCTTGTACATGCGGGTCGTGTAACCGTTTCCGAAGCCGTTGTTGCCCGTGACGCCGTAGCCCAGGCGGACTTTGAGGTCGTTGACCCACCTCACGTCGCGCAGGAACGTCTCGTTCGAGATGCGCCAGCCCCGGAGAGGGCCCAGAAGTTACCCCAGCGGTTGTTCGCGCCGAATTTCGAGGAACCCTCGCGGCGGAAGCTCGCGCTCACCATGTAGCGGTCCCTGTACGAATAGTTGGCGCGGCCGAACAGCGAGAGCAGCCGTTCGCGGGGATCCTTGTTCGAATCCATCGAGGCACGGCCGTCCGTGAGGTACGAACCCACGCCCATGTCCCACGGGCCGACGCCGTCGACCGGGAAGTCGTAGTTCGACATGCTGAAATCCTCGCCGCCCGCCTGCCAGAAGCTGTAACCGGCCACGACGTCGAGCGTATGGTCTTCGCGGAATACGCGGTGGTAGTTGGCATAGGCCTCGACCGAAACGCGGTTGTCCTTGCTGAACTTGTGCGACGCACCGCCGCGGCGGCTGTTGTCGATCGACTCCTTGTGGTCATGCGAAACGTAGGTATATTCCTGGTACTGGCGTTTGTCGATACCCACGGTTCCCTGCAGCGAGAGGCCCTTCATCAGGTTGATCTTCACAGTGGCGTCAGCCAGCAGCCACTGGTCTTTGCCGTTCTTCGTGCGCAGCATGATGTCGGCCACGGGATTGAAGGTCGTGCCGGAGATGCCGTTGCCGACCACGTTGTACTTGGAAGGGTTGGCCGGGTCGTAAAGCGGAATGGTGGGATTGAGGCCGAAGGCCATCTTGAAGATGCCCGACGAGTTGCGGTTGTCGCGCTCGGCCTCGCGGAACTGGGCGTTGGCGCGCACCTCGACCACGCCGTCGAAGAGGTTGAACCGGGCGTTGACACGTCCCGAATAGTCCTTGCGGTTGTCGCCGATGACGATACCCTTCTGGTTCTGGGCCATGAAGGAGGTATAGACCTGCGCCACGTTCGATCCGCCCGAAATGCTCACCGAATGGCGCTGCGAAAACGGAAGCTCGTTGGTAAGCTCCTTGTACCAGTCGGTGTCGTGACCGTAGTCCTCGCCGAGTCCGTACTCGACGTACTCGCTTGATGAGAGCAGGTCGGGGGTCTTGCGGATGGCCTCGACCGAGAATTCGCCCGTATACGCGCCGTTACGCGGCCCTGCCGGGCCTGTTTGGTCGTGACGAGGATCACACCGCCGGCGGCGCGCGTGCCGTAGATGGCGCCTGCCGAGGCGTCTTTGAGCACGTCTACCGACTCGATGTCCTCCTGATTGAGCGCGCGCATGTCGCCGCCGGGGATGCCGTCGATGATCACGAGCGGACCTTGCTGGCGTTGACCGAAGCCACGCCGCGCAGCTGGAAGTCGTTGCTGCTGTTGGGCTGGCGCTGCCCGAAATGGTCAGGCCGGGAATCTTGCCCTGAAGCGCCGTGGCGATGGTCGAGCCGCCCATGCCGGCCACCAGATCGTCGCCCTTGATCGAGGAGATGGACGAAGTCACCGACTTCTTCTCCATCGTGCCGTAGCCGATCACGACGACATCTTTCAGCATCTGGCTGTCTTCCTCCAGAACGATGTCGAGCACCGACTGCGCGCTGACCTTGACGGTCTGCTCCACATAGCCGATGTAGGAGATTTTCAGTTCGCCTCCGGCAGGAACCCTGATCGTGAAACGACCGTCGGCCCCCGTCGTCGCACCTGTCGTCGTGCCGACCACCACGACCGTGGCGCCGATGAGCGGTTCTCCGGCCTTATCGGTCACCTTGCCGCTCACCTGGTTGCGGTTCTGAGCCTGCGCCAGCGACGCGGCCGCCGTCAGCACCAGGCAGAACACGAAACGCAGAAAATACCCTGCATAGGATTTTCCCGTATCTGCAAATCTGTTTTTCATATCTGTCTTCTTGTTTTCATTGATTTGACACCGCAGGACTATTCGGCTGCGATCTTCGTCATTTTGATGTCGTCGAGGAACCAGCGGAAGTAGCCGTTTTGTCCCTGCTGGGTCGAACGGATAACAATCCGGGTGTCGGCCGTAATGCCGTAAAGCTTCACGCTCATCGGAGTCCATCCCAACTCGGAGCCGGTGTCATCGGCTCGCACAACTTCTCCGAATCACCGTTCACGGTACCGGGACCGGCAGTGATTTCGACCGTGACGGTAACACCGTCCGGAGTTCCCGAACCGCCGATATTGGCACAGGTTTCCATCGACAGCTCGACATCGGTACTCTGGCCGGCCTTAACTCCGATTGCAGGAAGAATGACGCCCGTCTGAATATTTTTACCTCCCATATGAAGATAATCGGAAGCGATGAAAAGACAATTCGCATCCGGATTGAAGTCGGTGAGACCGCATTTCGCCCAAGCCGCCTTAATCTCATCGTTCTTCTGTACGCTGAGACGCGTCCATTTGGTGCCATTGAGCCCCACCTGGTCGTCCATACCAAACGGAATGGCCCAGTCGAACGGCTCGTCGTAATAGACATAGCCGACCTCCTTGCCGTCGTCGTCGAAGAGCGAGTTCTTCGCATTCTGGGCGACCCGGACAACGGTCTCCAGGCCGGTGAGCGAGGTCAGTATCTTCACCTCTCCGTTGCGGGGCGCACCCGTGGTGTTCTCGCCCACGGTGAGCGTCACCTCGGTCTGGCCCGCATCGCCCGAAGCCGGGCTGGGCGTCAGCCAGCCGTCGGACTGAGCCGTCCATGCCTCGGCCGCCGTGACGGTGAAGGTAAGCGGCGTGCGATCCTCGTCGGAGAATCCGAACTTATTGACTAAAAAACTGCTGACGGAAACCTTCAGTCCTTCGAGATTCTGGGTGACGGTGACGGTCGCCGTTTTCGAATCGGCCGTAACGGTGAACGTACCCGTACGTACTCCGTCGGTCGTATTCTGGGCGATATCCAGGTCGATGCTCTCGTCTCCGGGAGCACCCGAAGTCTTGACAGGGGTGATCCACTTGCTGTCGTCGGCGACGGATATTTCCCAGTCGCAGTTGGTGGAGATGAAGATCGCAGCCTTCTCGCCGGTTTCGAGCAGACCCGATTTCACGACGGTGATCTTCGCCGGCGTAACGGAAAGTGCATCGACCTTGAGTTTCTGCGTCACGGCTATCGTACGGCGCGTGCCGCCGTCGCCTTCGAAGATGATGAAACCGGTGCGGTCCTCGCCCGTATTGTTCTCGTCGATGGAGAGGAAAATACGCACGCGGCCGCGGTCGCCTTCGGTATGGGTGAGGTGGATCCACTCCTCGACATAGGAGGCACGCCACGAGCGGTTCGTACCCAGGTCGAAATTGACCATTTCCCCTTCGGTGGTGAGG
>JBKSUH010000058.1:0-11565 GCA_047233565.1 Alistipes sp. | reverse complement strand
GTCCAGGGCCCGGGGTCGGCCGTTTTCGAGCCACTCCAATTTGTCGCTGTCCGTGATGTGGCCGACGGGGTGGAGCGGCGTGCCGAAGCGTGCGCGGAAATCGGCGGCGAGCCTGTCGGCGGCCGCCGTGTCGGCCGTGAGCAGGAGCTTGTAATCCTCGCCCCCGCAGGCGGCTGTTTCGACGTCTGCCCCTTGGGCGAGGGGGATACGGCCGATGTCGATCGCGGCGCCTACCCCCGAACGCTCCATGATGTGGCGGATGTCCGAGGCCAGCCCGTCCGAGAGGTCCATCATGGCGTGTATTTCGGGGCGTGCGCCGAGCCAGATGCCTTCGGCCACTTGGGGCTGCGGGTTGCGGTGGGCTGCGGCGGCGGGGGTGTCGTAGCGCCCGGCGAGGATGTCGCGCAGCCCGGCGCCCGAAAGTCCGAGTTCTCCGGCGGTGAAGATCACGTCCCGGGGCGTGCGTCGCTGCGTCGCTTGAGGTGCGCGTCGGCCGCGCGGCCGATGGCCGTGACGTTGATCGTCAGGCCCGACAGCGAGCGGGTCGTGTCGCCCCGGCGAGCGTCACGCCGAACTCCTCGGACAGTTCCCGGTAGCCGAGCATGAACTCTGCGGCCCACGCATCGGCGGCATCGGCCGGAAGGGCGATCGAGAGCAGCGTCGCCACGGGGCGGGCGCCCATTGCGGCCACGTCGCTCAAGTTTACGGCGAGGGATTTGCGTCCCAACTCGCGGGGCGAGGTCGCCGTGCGGAGAAAATGGACCCCTTCGGTCAGCAGGTCCGCGGTGAAGACCAGCGATTCGCCGCCGCCGACAGACAACACGGAGCAGTCGTCGCCGATGCCCTCGAATCCGTTGTCGGGAAGCGGGGCGAAAAGGGTTTTATGCTGTCGATGAATCCGAATTCGGTCATGGAAGAGTTGTGTTATGGCGCAAAGTTACCGATTTTTCGGTGAATTTGATTATCTTTGTCCGGGAATCGCCCGCTTGGGGCGTTAGGTTAATGAATGAAACTATGAAGATATTGATTCTTAACGGCCCGAACCTCAATTTGCAGGGGCGGCGCGATACCGGGGTCTACGGCACCCGGACTTTCGAAACCTTTTTCGGGGAGCTCGAAGCACTCTATCCGGCCGTCGGGTTCGGTTATTTCCAGTCCAACCTCGAAGGCGAGCTGATCGACGCCGTACAGCAGGCCGACGGCACCTACGACGGTGTGGTGCTCAATGCCGGCGGATATACCCATACGTCGGTGGCGCTGCGCGATGCGGTGTCGGCGGTGTCGGTGCCGGTCGTCGAGGTGCACATCTCGTCGATCCTCGCGCGAGAGGAGTTCCGCCACGTCTCGCTCCTGGCTCCCGTGGCCGTGGGCTCGATCATGGGTTTCGGGTTGGATTCCTACCGGCTGGGCGTCGAGGCCCTGTTGCTCCGCGGCAGGGAGTAAGCCCCGGGTTCCCGGAGCGGCCCATTCCCCGGCCCGGTACGGGAGGGCGTGCGGAAGTTTCCCGGGGCTGTCCGCGCAGAGCGTGTGCAGGAGCGGCACCGGGCGTAACGTAAAATGTCGAAATACTAATATTTTAGCATCATACTTGTATGTATAGAATGAAAAAAACCAAGATCGTCGCAACAATGTCGGATTTCCGTTGCACCGAAGAGTTTGTGAAAAACCTTTTCGATGCCGGTATGGACGTGGTTCGTGTCAATTCGGCGCATGTCTCGGAAGAGGGCGCTACGCATATTGTCGAGACCGTACACCGCGTTAACCCGGCTATCCCGATCATGATAGATACGAAGGGCCCCGAAATCCGTGTCACGACGATCGCCGACGAGTACGGCAACAGCATCAATTTCCGGCCGGGCGACCGTGTCGCCGTGCGCGGCTCGGACGGCAGCGACAAGACGACCCGCAAGGTGGTCTACATGAACGTGCCGAACATCGTGGATGACATACCCGTCGGGGCGCGGATGCTCATCGCCGACGGCGAACTGGAGATCCGTGTCGTGGAAAAGACCGCCGAGGAGCTGATCTGCGAATTCGTCGTGGGCGGCGCCATGCGTTCGCGCAAGAGCGTCAACGTGCCGTCGGTGTCGATCAACCTGCCTTCGGTGACGGAGAAAGACCGCCGGTTTATCGAGTGGGCCGTGAAGAACGACGTGGATTTCATCGCACACTCGTTCGTGCGCAGCGCCAGGGACATCAAAGCCGTGCAGGACATCCTCGATGCCCACGGCAGCAAGATCAAGATCATCTCGAAGATCGAGAACCGCGAGGGGCTCGACAACATCGACGAGATCATCGAGGCGTCGTACGGCATTATGGTGGCGCGCGGCGACTTGGGCGTGGAGCTTCCGGCCGAAGCGATTCCCAATACCCAGCGGCGTATCGTCGAGAAGTGCATTTGCGCCAAGCGTCCGGTGATTATCGCCACTCAGATGCTCTATTCGATGGTCAAGAGCCCGCGTCCGACGCGCGCCGAGGTGAGCGACGTGGCGAGTGCCATTTACGAGCGCGTGGACGCCGTGATGCTGAGCGACGAGACGGCGATGGGCGACTTCCCCGTGGAATCGGTGGAAACGATGGCCCGCATCGCCCGCGAGATCGAACGCGACGAGACGCATTTCAAACCGATGATCGACATGGACATGGTCTCGGTGAACCACGAGATCACCGCGCAGCTGGCACGTTCGGCCGTGCGTGCCTCGACCAACCTGCCGATAAAATATGTGGTGCTCGACACCAAGACCGGCCGTACGGGCCGTTATCTGGCGGCATTCCGCGGGCAGAAAACCGTGATGGCCGTATGCTATCAGCTGCATGCGCAGCGTATCCTGGCCCTGTCGTACGGCGTGGTGCCGATCCTGCGCAACCAGGAGCTGAAGGACAGGTACCACTTCCTGATCGACGCGCTGGAGGTCATCGAACAGCACCAGAAGCTCGACGGGCAAGACCTGCTGGCAATCGTGGGCGGCAGTTTCGGCCCCGACGGCGGTGCGTCGTACGTCGAGATCGCCAATGTCCTCAATATCCGCAGGCGTAACGAAGAGATCGTTGCCGCGCAAAAATCTTAGGCGGTGGACGGGCAGCTCAGGGATAAGGTAGCCAGCGGCGTGGCGTGGAGCATGGCCGAGAAAGTCGGTACGATGCTTCTCCAGCTGGCCGTGAGCCTTACGATCCTGCGGCTGCTGAACCCCGCCATCATGGGTGTGATCGCGATCCCGACGGCCTTCCTTGCCGTGGCGATCGTGATTGCCGACAGCGGCTTTTCGCAGGCGCTGATCCGCAAGGGGACACCTACGGCCGACGATTACAAATCGGTCTTCGCCTTCAACGTCGGGGTTGCGCTGGTGATGTACGCGCTTTCACGGCGCTGGCGTTTCCGGCGTCGCGGTTCTACGACATGCCCGAAATCACGCGGATAGCACCGGTATTCTTCCTCCAACTGCCGCTGAGCGCCGCATGTGCGATCCAGAATACGATTTTTGTCCGGACATTCCGCTTCGCACTGCTCTCGAAGGTCACCTTCGCCTCGTGGTTCATCGCCGGGATGGTGGCTATCGGCCTCGCATTGGCCGGGTTCGGGATCTGGTGCATCGTGGTGCAGCGCGTATTGCAGGCCTCCGTGCGGGCCTTGCTGTTGTGGTGGCTGAGCGACTGGCGTCCCTGCGGGAAGTGCAGCCGGCGGCCGCTGCGCGAAATGGCGCCGTACAGTTTCAGCCTGCTGGCTACCGATTTCATCTCGACCCTCTATAACAAGGTGCCCCAGATATTTCTCGGGAAACTCTATCCGCAGGAGACACTCGGCTCGTACGAGCAGGCCGTCAAGCTGAAAGACCAGCCGGCGACTTCGGCCATGCAGGCCGTGCAGAACGTGACCTTCCCGGCGCTGGCCAAGATCAAGGACGACGCGCCGAAACTGGCCGAAAGTTACCGGCAGATCGTCATGGTCGTGGCCTATGCCATGTTCCCCGTGATGCTCGGTCTGTCGGCCATCGCCGAGGACATGTTCGCCGTCTTCCTGGGCGGGGAGTGGATGGCGACGGTGCCTTATTTCGAAGCGGTATGTCTGGCCGGGCTTTTTTACCCGCTGGGATTGGTGGCCTACAATGTGTTGAAAGTCAAGAGCGGCGGTGCGCTGATCGTAAAACTGGAGGTCGCCAAGAAAGTGATGATGTCGGTGGTGTTCGCCGTGACGATTCCGGTCAGCGTCCAGGCCGTCATCTGGGGGCTGGTGGTGATCGCCTTCTGCGAGATGGCGATCAACTTCTTCGCCACGACCCGTTTCACGTCGCTGTCGCCGGGGCGTTTCGTGCGGACGCTGCTGCCTCCGTTGCTGGCGGCCGCCGCGATGTACGGCGCGGTGCGGCTGACGGCCCGCGCGATTCCGGAGCATGCCCTGCTGCGGCTGATGGCCGAAGTGGCGGCCGGTGCGGTCTCTTATGTCCTGCTGTCGGCCCTGTTCCGGCTCGAAGCCTTCCGCGAGGTGGCGGCTATTGTCCGGAAGCAGTTTTGCACCGTTGATTCGCGCTGCTTGCGTCGGGGGCCGATTCACGGAGCGTCGGTAAAAATACCGCCGGTTATACCTTGGGGTGTAACCGGCGGTTTTTGTCGGGTGGAAGACCCTCCCCGGCCGTCAGGCGTAGACCTTCGGGGTGATGACGCCCCGAAGGACGACCAGCGCGTTGGTGACGAGCGATTCGAGTTCGTTCTCGCCGGGGTAGACTGCGATGGGGGCGATGAACGAGCAGAATTCGAAATGTACTCCACGACGGATTTGTTGTGGGCGATGCCGCCCGTCAGGATGACGGCGTCAACCCGTCCGCCGAGGGCGGCGGCCATGGCGCCGATCTGCTTCGAGATGCCGTAGCACATGGCCTCGGCCACGAGCCGGGCTTTTTCGTCGCCCTGCGCGATACGCTCCGAGACCTGCATCATGGAATTGGTGCCCAGGTGCGCAACGAGCCCGCCTTGGCCGGCCAGCATTTTCTGGACTTCGCGGCGCGTGTAACGCCCCGAGAAGCAGAGGTCGGCGAATTCGCCCGCAGGCAGGCTGCCCGCCCGCTCGGGGGCGAAGGGACCGTCGCCGTCGAGCGCGTTGTTGACGTCGACGACACGTCCCTGTTTGTGCGCGGCGACGGAGATGCCCCCGCCCAGGTGCGCGACCACCAGGTTCGCCTTTTCGTAGACGATGCCGATGCGGTCGCAGTGCAGGCGTGCCGTGGCTTTCTGGTTGAGTGCGTGGAAGATCGACTTGCGCGGGCAGTCGGGATGGCCGCTCAGGCGTGCCACATCCTCCATCTCGTCGACGACCACCGGGTCGGCGATGTAGGCTTTGACACCCGCCATGGCGGCGATCTCGGCGGCCAGTAACCCGCCGAGGTTCGAGGCGTGTTCCATCGTGGCGTTCGTTAGGTCGCGCCGCATGGCTTCGTTGACTTCGTATACGCCGGCCGGGATGGGGCGTACGAGCCCGCCGCGTCCGATGACGGCCGACAGCTGCATGATGTCGAACCCGTGTTCGGACAGCGCCGTGAGGATCATTTCCCGGCGCCAGCCCAACTGGTCGATGATGTTGGTGTAACGTGCGATCTGTTCGGCCGTGTGGCGCAGGGTCAGATCCAGCGAAGGACGCTCCTCGTCATAGAGGGCGACCTTGGTGGACGTAGAGCCGGGATTTATCGCTAAGATTTTGAAGCCCATAAATTCGGTTCCGGTTAGTAGTTGGTAGGTTGGTGTAGGTGTGTGCCTATTGTTTTACGGCCAGGCAAGCCAGTGCGATCGAGTAGAGTTTGGTCTTGCTCGTGTCGCCGCGCGAGGTCAGCACGCAGGGGACTTTCGTTCCCATGACCATGGCGGCCAGTTCGCCGCCGCAGAGGTGCGTCACCGACTTGAAGAAGACGTTGGCCGATTCGAGGTTGGGGAAGAGCAGGCAGTCGGGATCGCCCGCGACGGACGAGCCTTTGACCTTCTTGTGTTCCGCAACGTCCTTGTAGAGCGCCACGTCGAGTGACAGGGGACCGTCTACGACGACGTCGCCCAGCTGTCCGCGGTCGCCCATTTTGGCCAGTAGCGCGCCTTCGGTCGAGGAGATGACGTTGGGAAGCAGCTGCTCCGACGGAGCGATGCAGGCGATTTTCGGAGTCTTGATGCCCAGCAGGTTGGCCGTGCGCGCGAGGTAGCCGATCTGCACGGTTTTCTGTTTGAAATCGGGCAGCGGGATGACCGCGACGTCGGAGATGACGAGCAACTTGTGGTAGCAGGGCATCTCGACGATCGACACGTGGCTCAGCACGCCCTTCGGGGGGAACAATCCGGCTTCCTTATTGAGGATGCCGCGCATGTATTTGTCGGTCGAGACCAGTCCCTTCATCAGCACGTCGGCGTTGCCTGCCACGACGGCGGCCACGGCCTGCTGCACGCATTTCACGTCGCTGGCCTCGTCGACGATGTTGAATGCCGTGATGTCGATGTCGTTTTCGGCGCATACCTGCTCGATGACTTTCTTCTCACCGAACAGCGTGGGCTCCACGATACCTTCCTTGTAGGCTTCGTAGACGGCTTCCAGCGTATGCGAATCCTGGCCGTAGGCTACGGCCAGCCGTTTTTTACCCCTTTTTCTCGCCTCGTCGACGATTTCTGTAAGATGTTGGATCATTGTGGTGTTTTGCTTTTATTTATTTTACCAGATTGTACGTGTCGGTGGCGATGACCAGTTCCTCGTCGGTGGCGATGACGGCGACCTTGACCCGCGAGGAGGGTTTCGAAAGGATTTTGTCCACGCCGCGGGCGCCCTTGTTGGCTGCGCGGTCGAACTCGACGCCCATGAATTCGAGCCCCGTGCAGACCGTCTCGCGCATCTCGCACGAATTCTCGCCCACGCCGCCCGTGAAGACGATCAGGTCGACGCCGCCCATTTCGGCGGCATACTCCCCGACGAATTTGCGGATGCGCCCGTAGTGCATATCGCGGGCGAGGATGGCGCGGGGATTACCCTCGTCGTAGGCGAGGTCGATGTCGCGCATGTCGCTCGAAAGGTCGGTAAGACCCAGCACGCCCGATTTCTTGTTCATCATTTCGTTCAGCTCGGCGTAGGACATGCCCTCCTTTTCGCCGATGAAGGTGACGGCGCTGGGATCGACGTTGCCGCAGCGGGTGCCCATGACCAGTCCGTCCACGGGCGAGAAGCCCATCGACGTGTCGAACGACTTGCCGTTCAGCACGGCCGTCACCGAAGCGCCGTTGCCGATGTGGCAGGTGATGATCTCGAATTCTCGAAGTCCAGTCCCGCGAGTTTGGCGCCGGTCTGCGCCACGTATTTGTGGCTGGTGCCGTGGAAGCCGTATTTGCGCACGCGATATTTGTCGTAATAGGCGTGGGGCAGCGCGTACATGAAATTGACGGCCGGAATGGTCTGGTGGAACGACGTGTCGAAGACCGTGACCTGCGGCGTTCCCGGCAGCACCTTCTCGATCGAAAGCACGCCTTCGAGGTTGGCGGGATTGTGCAGCGGCGCGATCTCGAACAGCGAGCGGATTTTGCTCTTGACCTCCTCGGTGACGATGCAGCTTTCGGGGAAGAATTCGCCGCCGTGGGCTACGCGGTGGCCGACGGCTTTCACCTCGTCCAGCGAGCGGATGACGCCGTGCTCCGGGTCGGTGAGGGCGTCGAGCACGAGTTTGATGCCCGTCGTGTGGTCGGGAATCGGACGGTGCAGCTCGAAAGGCTGTTTGCCGACGGGTTTATGGATAAGGTCGCCTTCCGGCAGGCCGATGCGTTCCACGATTCCTTTCGCGAGCAGTTTGCTCGATGCGGCTTCCATGTCGATCACCTGATACTTGATCGACGAGCTGCCGCAGTTCAATACCAAAATTACCATTTCTCTTTATAGTTAATTTCTAAATGTCGTTCCTATCCACATGCCGGCGGCTGCAAAAACAATGCATACTGCCACGCTCAGCCCCACGTAGGCCGCCGCCGCCGTGTAACATTCCGCACGCAGCAGGCGCACCGCGTCGGCCGAAAAGGTCGAAAAAGTGGTGAACCCGCCGCAGAAACCCACGATGAGCAGCCATCCGAGTGTCTCGGAGCTGGTAGCTTCGAGCAGAATGCCGATCAGCAGCGAACCCGCGGCATTGACCGTGAACGTACCCGCCGGGAATCCCAGCAGCGTCTGCCCCGCCATTATCCCGCCGGAAAGCAGGTAACGGACGATGCTGCCGGCAGCACCGCCGCATCCTACGGCCAGAAGTTCACGAATCATAAGTTAAATATACGCCAAATTTTAAGGATATGCAAATTTACAGAAAAAATGCTTACGGATTGTTATTTTTTGTTGTTTTTCGGGGTAAATCCGATGCGGAAGGCTTCAGGATTCCCGGATCTGCCCGTCGCCCGTGACGACGTATTTGTAGGTCGTCAGTTCGGGAAGGCCCATCGGACCGCGGGCGTGGAGCTTCTGGGTCGAGATTCCCACCTCGGCGCCGAAGCCGAACTGGCCGCCGTCGGTGAAGGCCGTCGAGACGTTGACGTAGACGCAGGCGGCGTCCACGGCGCGTGTGAACTGCGTGGCGGTCTGTTTGTTCTCGGTGACGATGGCTTCGCTGTGGCGCGACGAGTAGCGGGCGATGTGCGCGAGGGCCTCTTCGGGCGATGCGACGGTCCTGACGGCGAGTTTGTAGTCGAGGAATTCCGTGCCGAAATGCTCTTCGGACGCGTGTTCCAGCAGGTCGGCGGGGTAGTGTCCGCCGAGGGCCGCGAAAGCCTCGGCGTCGGCGTAGACCGTGACGCGGGCGGCGGCCAGCGGGGCGCAAAGCTCCGGCAGGTCGGCGAGCCGGTCGCGGTGGATGACGAGGCAGTCGAGGGCGTTGCAGACGCTGACGCGCCGGGTTTTGGCGTTGCAGACTACGGCGCGGCCTTTTGCGAGGTCGCCGTCGCGGTCGAAGTAGGTGTGGACGATGCCGGCGCCGGTTTCGATGACCGGAACGCGGGCGTTTTCGCGCACGAAGCGGATCAGGCCCGCGCCGCCGCGCGGAATGACGACGTCGACGTAACCCACGGCGTTCAGCAGCGCTCCGACGGAGGCGTGGTCCGAAGGAAGCAGGGTGAAGGCGTGTTCGTCGATGCCTTCGCTGCGCAGGGCTTCGTGCAGCAGCGCCGCGATCGCCTCGTTGGAGTGGCGGGCGTCGCTGCCCCCTTTCAGGACGCAGGCGTTGCCCGTCTTGACGCAGAGGGCGAAGATGTCGGCCGTGACATTGGGGCGGGCTTCGCAGACCATGCCGACCACGCCGAACGGTACGCGGCGCTTGACGATGGTCATGCCGTTGGGGCGCGTCCAGCGCGCCAGTTCCTCGCCCTGACGCGAGCGCAGGTGCGATACGGCTTCCATGTCGGAGGCGATGGAGCCGATTCGCTCCGGGGTCAGCCGCAGGCGGTCGCGCAGCGGCGAGTCGGGGGCCATGGCTTCGAGGTCGCGGGCGTTGGCTTCGAGCAGGCGGGGCGTATGCGTGCGCAGCAGTTGTGCGGCGTGCATCAGCGTGCGTCGAGTCGTTCGGTTTCGGTCTCGGCCAGAAGCGTTCCGGCCTGACGGGCGGCTTTGAACAGGATTCGTATTCCATAGTCGTCTTATTCGAGGTAGAGGTAATCGCAGTGGACGAGGGGTTTCAGCCCTTTGCGCCCGATGTTGCGGCGTGCGGTTTCGCTGTCGCACGAGATGCGGCCCACGGCCAGCTGCGTTCCGTCGGGCGAGAGGATGCGCACCAAATCGTCGCGTTCGAAATCGCCCTCGACGGCCGTGACGCCCACGGCGAGGATGCTGGCGGCCTTGCTGGCCCGGACGGCCGCTGCGGCCCTTCGTCGATGCGCAGGACGCCTTTGGCGAAGCCTTCGCTGCTGGCGATCCACTTTTGACGCCCGACGCCGTGTGCGGGGCGGGTTCGAAGCGGTGCAGAGCACCTCCTCGCCGGTCAGCGCCAGAGCGGTCAGGATGTTGTCGCGGCGGCCGTTGGCGATGATGACTTCGATGCCCTCGCCGGCCACGCGCGACGAAATGCGGCTCTTGGTCGCCATGCCGCCCCGGCCCCGCGACGAGCGCGCCGGGTCGATGTACCGCGAGAGGTCTTCGGAGGGTTTCACGCGGCGGATCACCTGCGACGAGGGTCGGAGGGCGAGCCGTCGTAGATGCCGTCGATGTTGCTCAGGATAATCAGCGCTTCGGCCTGCATCATGGCCGCCACGAGTCCCGAAAGCTCGTCGTTGTCGGTGAACATCAGCTCGGTGACCGAGATGGTGTCGTTCTCGTTGACGATCGGGATCACGCCGTTGGCGAGCATGACCTCCATGCAGTTGCGCTGGTTGAGATACTGCCGCCGCGTGGAGAGGCTCTCCTTGGTGGTGAGCACCTGCCCGCAGACGATGCCGTATTCGTTGAAGAGGTCGTAGTAGCGGTTGAGTAGCTTGACCTGCCCCACGGCGGAGAAGAGCTGCCGTGCGGAGACCGAATCGAGCTTCCCGGCGCGTTGCCCGAGGATGCTGCGCCCCGAGGCCACGGCTCCCGACGAAACCAGGATGACCTCGGTGCCCGCGCGGTGGAGCCGGGCCACCTGGTCGACCAGGGCCGAGATGCGGGTGGTGTCGGGACGGCCGTCGTCGCGCGTCAGCACGTTGCTGCCCACCTTGATGACGATGCGCCGGTATTTGTTCTGTGCGTCCATATGCGTTTCATTCGCCGGGAATGGCCCGGCTCAGGGTTCGAATTTGTAGCCCACGCCCTTGATGGTGACGATGCGTTCGTCGCCGATCTTCTGGCGCAGTTTGCGGATGTGCACGTCGATGGTGCGGTCGCCCACGACCACCTCGGTGCCCCAGATCTTCGTATATATCTCTTCGCGCGAGAAAAGCTTCCCGGGCGACGAATAGAGCAGGTCGAGCAGCGCGAATTCCTTGCGCGGAAGGGCTATCTCGTGGCCGTCGCGCGTCACGGTGTAATGCTCGCGGTCGACGGCGATGCCTGCCGCGGCAGGTTCCGCCGGCGCGGTTTCGGCGTCGATCCGCTTGAGGATGGCCTGCACGCGGCTGACCAGCAGCTTCATCTTGATCGGCTTGGTGAGGTAGTCGTCCGCCCCGACACCGAAGCCCGTAAGCTGCTGATCCTCCTCGCCCAGCGCCGAGAGAAATACCACCATCGTGTCGCGCAGCTGCGGATCCTGGCGGATGGCACGGCAGGTCTGCGCACCGTCCATGACGGGCATCATCATGTCCAGCAGGATCAGGTGCGGACGGCACTCGGCGGCGGCCTTCAGCGCCTCGGCGCCGTTCTGCGCCGTGAATACTTCGTAGCCCTCCTTCTGGAGGTTGTACCTCACGAATTCGAGGATGTCGATTTCATCGTCGACAAGCAGGATGCGGTGGCTCATGGTTCCGGTTGACAGGTTTTGTATCGCACGCGGCAATTGGGCGCGGTTGCGTGCCGCTCATATCTCGGGCGAAGTTAGCAAATTTCCGGCTAAATCGTTCGGTAGCCCGGGAAAAATGGTTATATTTGCGAGATTTATATACTTCCGTATATATGGA